>JBGTEC010000033.1:0-18232 GCA_041747995.1 Wenzhouxiangella sp. | reverse complement strand
GACGGCGGGCCGGTTCCGCGGCCGGCGTCTGACCGTGCAGGCCGCCCAGGCGATGGTCCTGCTGGCCGGTGCGTTGACCATGATCGCCACCTTCCAGGACCTGCGCGGCGTTGATCTGGGCCTGGCGCCCGAATCGGTACTTGTTGTGGACTTCGGCCGCGTGCCGGCGCGCTATGCCCAACCGGCTGCCGCCGATGCCTTCCGCGGGGAGGTACTCGAACGCGTTTCGGCCCTGCCCGGGGTGCGCTCGGCTGGCCTGACTTATACCCTGCCATTTGAACGGGGATTGAACATTCCAGTCACCCTGGCCGACGACTTCGAGGCCGACGAAAGCGCGGTGGAGTGGCGCGCGGTCGGTGGCGACTACTTCGACGCACTGGGCATCGAGCGGGTCGCCGGGCGTGTGCTAAGCGCCGCCGACCGGGCTGACTCGGCGCCGGTGGTAGTGGTCAGCGAGTCCTTTGCCAGGCAGTACTACGGTACCGAGTCGCCCCTGGGGCGCCGCATCAATATCGGCTACATCGGTGCCGAGCCGATCCGGCCCGGCTGGGAAGCCCAGGAGTCCAGCCGCGAGATCGTCGGCGTGGTCGCCGACGTGCGAGACATCCACCCTGGAGAGACACCGCGCCGAACCGTGTACGTGCCGCTGGAACAGGTCCCGCCGGTGCTGGCCGAGGTTCTGCCCACCCTGGGCGGACTGCTGGTCGACGTCGGCGGCCGGCCGGAACGTCAGCTCACGCTGTTACGTGAGACCGTGCAGCGGATTGACCCGGCGCTGGAGGAGATGCAGTTCCGGCTGCTGGCCGAGCTCGGCGGCCAGACTCTTGGCGCCAATCGGTTCAACGCCCTGCTGATGGGCGGGTTCGCCGGTCTGGCCATGGTGCTGGTAGCGGTTGGCCTGTACGGCGTCCTGTCGTTTCTTATCGCCCAGCGGACCCGGGAGATTGGCTTGCGTCTGGCCCTGGGCGCCTTGCCGCGCCGGGTCATCGCTCGGTTCATGGCGCGGGGCCTTGGTTGGGTGGTTCTTGGCGCCGGAATCGGCCTGCTGGCTGCACTGGCCCTGGCCGAGGCATTCGCAAGCCTGGGGCTCGGCTTGGAAGTCATCCGCGGTGGCGCCCTGTTCCAGGCACTGATGGCGCTGGCCGCGATCAGCCTGCTCGCCGCCTGGCTACCCACCCGCCGTGCAGCCTCGATCCAGCCCATGGAGGCCTTGCGTCATGATTGACAAAGCGTTCGAATTGCTCGTGCGCGGGCTTAAAAGCCTGGCTGCCAGCCCGGGCTTCCTGCTCGGTAGCGTGCTGATTCTCGGGATCACCGCTGGTGGTCTGGTGGCGAGCGCAAGTATCGCCTGGCAGTTGATTCTCAAGCCACTGAGCTACGAGCAGCCAGAGCAGCTTGCCAGCCTTTCGGCTCGCTCCACGGACCTGGGCTGGCGACTGTCTCTGTCGCCGGCGATGGTCGAGGAACTGCGCGAAGCCGGCTGGATTCAGTCAATCGCATCCTACCGCCGCGGTGGCGATCTGTCCCTGTCGGAAGGCCAGCGGCTGCGTGCTGCGGCCATCGATCCGGCGCTGTTACCACTGCTGGGTGTGCGGGCCACCATCGGCCGGGGGTTCGAAGTAGCCGATGCCGACCCGGCCGCCACGCCGGTGGCGCTGTTGAGCGAGCGGGCCTGGCAAAGCCGCTTTTCGGGCGATCCGGCGGCGATTGGCCGGTCGATGGACCTGGCCGGGGAGACGGTCCGTATCGTCGGTGTTCTGCCGAACACTTTCACCCTTCCGGATCCGGGCGTCGAACTCTGGCGCCCCCTTGTCTTTGCCCCCGAACTGCTCGAGCCCGGCGCCGTGAACCAATTAGGCAATGCCGATTTCGTCATCGCCCGACTCGCGCCCGGCACCAGCCTGACCGCGGCTGGTGAGGCGCTGGAGGCGGCATACGCCGACGACCCTCGCCTGGGACTGATGCGCGAAGCGCTGGGGCTGGTGTTCCAGGCCGAGGATGCCAGGCAGGCTTGGGTCGGTGATCAGGATCGGCCGGTGTATCTGTTGCTGGCCGCGACCACAGCGGTGTTTCTGATTGCCATCCTCAACCTCGCCGGATTGTGGATGGCGCGCTGGCTTGCCCGTCGCAACAGTCTCGCCATTCGCTCTGCCCTCGGAGCCGGACGCTGGGAAGCGGTGCAGACCACCGCGATTGAGTTCGCCCTGGTGGCTGCCTTGGGCACCTTGCTGGGGCTGGCCCTGGCGCACATGGGGATTCGCTGGTTGGTCGGAATGGGCGTCCTTGATGCGGGCGGTCCGCTGGTCGTCGGGATCGGTACAGCCGGGAATGTCATCGCTTTGCTGGTGGCCGTGCTGGCCGCCGTTCCGATACTGCTCGTGATCGCCTGGCAAACCAGAAATCCGGAATTCAGCGCGGGCGGGATGCTGACCGGCGAGGGGTACCGCGTGCATGGCGTCGGTCTGGCAATCCGGCGCGGACTTATCGTAGTCCAGATCGCCATGGCCACCGCGCTGCTGGCTAGTTCCGGTCTGTTGTTGATCAGCTGGAATCACCTGATCGATGAGGATCTCGGCTTTGAATCCGGGCAGTTACTGGTCGCCCATTTCTCACCGGCCAAATCCGATTCCACTGACAACCCCGGCGACCCGCTTCTGGTTGCCAGCATGGAGCGCGTGGCCGGTATTGCCGGGGTCAGCGATGTGGCTTTCGTTAACGCCGCCCCCTTCGGCCGCGTGGAAACTTTCGGCAGCTTCAATCCGCCGGATCGACCCGACCGCGAAGCGCCGATGCGCCAGCGACTGGTCAGCGCCAATTACTTCGAGACTGCCGGCATCGCGGTTCTGGCTGGTCAGGTGCCCGATGCGGTCACGGCGACCGGGTCGCCGAAGCTTCTGGTGGTCGACGAGGTGTTCGCGCGCAGGCATTTTCGCGGGCAGACCGCTGTCGGCGGGCAGTTCCGCTACGGCACCGGGCCGGACGGCCAGACCGAGTTAGCCGAAGTGGCCGCCGTGGTCGCGACCACCCGCCACATGGCGCCCGACGAGAACGTGGAGTTACCGTCGGCTTTTTTCATCGAACAGGAACCCGAGGGCCACTACCAGGTTCTGGTCCGCACCGCGTTGCCACCGGCTCAGTTGCTGGCGCCGGTCCGCGCGACACTGGAGCAGGAACTGGGTCCGGAGCGGGTCGGCATGGTGTCAACGGTGGCCAGCCTGGTCGAGAGAACCATCGCCGACCGG
The DNA here is from genome assembly GCA_041747995.1 of Wenzhouxiangella sp. GTDB lineage: Bacteria > Pseudomonadota > Gammaproteobacteria > Xanthomonadales > Wenzhouxiangellaceae > Wenzhouxiangella. Next base: position 14,990 of record JBGTEC010000033.1, on the reverse strand, counting down.
CGCCCCCAGCTCTTTCTGCTGGGGTTGTTCACGCTACTGGCCGTGGGGCTGGCGGCTGTGGGGCTGTTTGCGCTGCTGAGCTACTCGGCCCGGGCGCAGGTTCCGGAACTGGGCCTGCGGCTTGCCCTTGGCGCGGCCCCGGCGCGGGCCGCCGGAATGATCCTCGGCGACGGAATGAAACTCCTGATCATGGGTCTGCTTCCCGGCATCGCGTTGGCCGTGGCCGGCTCCCGCCTGCTTTCAGAACGCCTTTACCAAGTCAGTCCCTGGCACCCGACGTTGTGGCTGGGCGTGATCGCTTTGATGACGCTGGTGGTGACCGTCGCCGGCCTGCGCCCGGCGCTGGCGACCCTGCGCGTGCAACCCCTGGATGCTCTGCGCCAGGAGTGATCCGGTGAGACTCAAATCGCAAACATGAATGAATACTCCTTTTATGAAGGACAACCCGATGACTACACGTACTCTCATACTTTGCTTGCTCCTGTTGGCCGGGCTCCAGGCCCATGGCGAATCCGGGTTCGAGACTGGGACCATCGCGCGCGAGGACGGCGTCGGCGTCCATTGGCATCTTGACCGTCGCGGGCACGACGGTTCCCAGGGCATCCTGGTGCTTGCCCAGGGCTCTGGCTGCGCCAGCCCGATTCACAATACAGCCATCGAGAAGGCCGCCAGAATCGCTCCGGACAGTGCCGTGGTCCTGCTTGAAAAGGCCGGCGTCGCGACCGGCTTCCGGCCGAGCGGGGAAGAATGCCCGGCCTCGTTTCATGACCAGCACACCTTGTCCGGGTGGGCATCTGACCTGCAGCAAGTGATAGCCGAATTGCGCAAGTCGGACTGGTGGAACGGCGAACTGGTGCTGTTCGGCGGCTCCGAAGGCGGCGCCATGATCACCCTGGCTGCGGATCGAATCCCGGAAACCGACGCATTGGTTGTGCTGTCCAGCGGCCTTGGCATGACCATGGCCGACACGCTGTTGGCGGTGGTGCCGCCCGAAGTGGCGGCCAACCTGGAGCATCAGTTTGTCGACATCCGCGCCCAACCCGAATCCAGCACGGTCTGGAGTGGCCATGCATTCCGATGGTGGCACGAAGTGCTCGACCGGAATTTCATCGCTGATCTGCTGGCGCTCGAAATTCCCGTGATGCTCATCCAGGGAGGCCGTGATCGTTCAGTCCCGGTCCAGTCCGGACGCTCGGTGCAACAGGCTTTTGAAGAAGCCGGGCAATCCAACCTGAGCTATCGCGAATACCCGGAATTTGATCATGGCATGGTCGATGCCGATGGCAATACGCAGCTTGATCGGGTGATTGCAGAAGCCGCCGACTGGCTCGAACAGGTTCTCGACACAAGGGGCGACCATGCCCGGCTGCGTGGGCCGGCGATTTCAGCGGTCGATCCGTCGACATTGCAGGACTGGTTCGACCAGCGCGATTACGCTGCCGTCGCCGCCTGGCTGGACAGTCAGGAAACGCTGTCTACCGAAGCACGTTACTGGACAGCCCGCCTTGCGCTGCTCGATGGGCAAGGTGAGCTGGCTCTGGAGCTTGCAGAAGGGCTGGTGGCTGACAATGCAGCCGAGGCTCGCTTGCATGTGCTGCTGGCAGAGGCCCTGGCCGCCAGCCTGGACGGGGCAGGGACGTTTCGGCAGATGCGCGTGGCGCGCCAAATCCGCACCGCCTACGAGACGGCCATAGAAGTGCAACCGGATCATGTCGATGCCCATTTCGGACTATTTGTCTATGCCCTGCAGGCACCGGCCGTTGTCGGTGGCGGGTCTGGGAGGGCCCGCGAGCAGGCCGGACGGCTCGAGGCCATAGACCCCGCCTGGGGTGCATTCGCCCGCGCCCGTTTGGCTGCCGACGAGGGCGAGCCTGAGGCCGAACGCCGGGCCCTGGCCATGGCCCTGGACCATGACCCGAATCACCAGATGGCTCGTTTTCGCGCAGGGCTGCAGGCCCTCGTCGATGAAGACTGGGAAAGCGCCAGGACACATTTCACGGTTCTTGTTGAAGCCGCGCCCTTCCACATGGCAGCCTGGTATCAGCTTGGCCGCGTTGCCGCAGAGTCGGGGCAGGAGCTGAATATCGGTCGGAAGGCCTTTAATCGCTATCTCGAAGCCGACCATCGACGCGGCAATCCCAGCAAGGCTGCCGCCCACTGGCGTCTGGGCATGATCGAACAGCATGCCGGTCAGACCGAGATCGCACGCGACCATTACCGACAGGCATTGAACCTTGACTCCGAATTCGAGAATGCCCGCGAGGCATTGGCGGCTCTGAACCAGCAGGAGAATGGATCATGAATGCAATCTTGCAAGACATTCGCTACGGGCTACGCTCAATTGTTCATCGCCCCGGTATCGTTGCTTTCGGGGTGATTACAATGGCCCTGGCCATCGGGGCCAGTACGGCCATGTTCAGCCTTTACGATCACCTGGTCTTGCGTCCCTTGCCGTTTCAGGAGCCAGACCGATTGGTCCACGTCATGGGGCGCGGCGCAGCCCAGGCAGAATATGTGGCGGTACGGGACCGTGCCGAAGTCTTCGAGCAAGTCGCCGCTCACGCCCCACCACAGGGTATCACCCTGAGTGGAAGACCTGGGGTGCCGGAGCGCGTTCAGGCGGTGCGAATCAGCGCCAACCTGTTTTCGACACTGGGTCTGCAACCGACCGTCGGCAGGGATCTTCTGGCCGGAGAAGACGGTCCGGACCAGGCCCGCGTAGCCATTCTGAGCCAGGCATTCTGGCAAAGGCGATTCGACGCCGATCCTCAAATAGTTGGGCAAACCGTGGTTCTCGATGGTCAGCTACATGAAGTCATCGGCGTGATGCCGCCCCAAGTGCGCTTTCCATCCCGAGACTTACAGGTTTGGTTGCCCTTGAATCTGGATGAAACCGAACTGGGCAATTTCTGGACAAACTGGGACCTGTCCCTGATCGGTCGCTTGCGCGCTGATGCTGAAACGGCGACGGCCACATCTGCATTGCGCACCCTGGCTGCGCAACTTCGCCTGGAAAACCCCTTGTGGACTCCGCAACCTGAATACGTCGAACAAGTGCGAGTCACAGATTTAAAAGCTCATCTCATGGGCTCGACTGCTACACCGCTGGCCGTCCTGATGGGCGCAGTCGTGATGGTGTTGTTACTGGCCTGCACCAATCTGGCCAGCCTGTTTGTCGCCCGATCCATCCAGCGCCAGCGCGAATGGGCGATACAAGCGGCACTGGGCGCGGGCACGGGGAGGCTGGCCCGTCAGTCTGCTGCCGAAATGATCTGGATACTTGCCGTCGGCGGATTGCTGGGAATAGCGATCGCCTGGCTGATCGTGCTTGCGATTCCGAGCCTAGTGCCACTGGATTTGCCGAGTTTGCATGCGCTGTCAATCGACGGTCGGGTGGTCATATTTGCCCTGGCCGCTACTGTGGCGGCCGGCCTGGTGGCCGGTATTGCTCCGATCATCCGGGCCAGCCGGCGTCAACCCTGGAGCCAGCTGGCGCATGGTCGTAGTGCCGGTGGCAGGGCCGGTAACCGTCTCACCACTGGCTTGGTGGCAGCTCAGATTGCCGGGGCGATGATCCTGCTGATTGGCGCCGGACTGTTTCTGCGAACGCTGGGCGCTTTGGGAAGCGTAGACCCTGGTTTTGATGCCGACGGCGTCATGACACTTCGGCTTGATCCCGTTCCCGGCACGGTCGTCGAGGCCCAGTCTCGGCGCGCACTCTATGCCGAAATTCTCGAAGCGACCAAGGCATTGCAGCCCGTCGAGCAGGCCGGCCTCACCAGCCTGCGACCCCTCGCCGGCATTGGGCCGGAAAGCACGGCGTTTGATATTCGTCACGACCCGCAGGACCCGGGCAACCTGCCCATGGCGCATTTTCCCCGTGTGACCGCCGGCTACCTTGAGGCAATGGGTATCGGGCGGGTTTCCGGTCGAGTCTTCGATGAAACGGACCGGGCCGACGGACCAGCGCAGGTGTTGGTCAGCCAGTCTCTGGCACGCCGCTTTTTCGGCACTGAGGATGCAGTCGGACAACAAATTGGCCATCCCTGGTCGAATCAGTGGTGGACCATAGTTGGCGTGGTCAATGATGTGCGATACGAAGGCATCGACCGCCCTGGCGAATTCGAGAGCCTGGCCATTTATCGGTTGCTTGACTCCAATCCGCCGGAGACTGTTGTGCTCGCCGTCAGGGTCAAAGGCCGTCCGTTACAAGTACTTACCGAGCTACGCCGCCTGATCGCCGATACCGGCGCAGAAATTGTTGTCAGCGAGGTATATGGTACGGACGAGCTGATCGCCAATGTCACCACACAATCGCGCTTCACACTGTATCTGCTGGCCGGTTTTGCCGGTGCAGCAATGTTGCTGGCCATGGTTGGAATTTATGGCATGCTGATGCAAATGGTCAGCCGCGGCCGGCATGAAATTGGCGTGCGTCTGGCGATAGGTGCATCCAACCAAAACATCCTGCAATGGGTGGTCCGTCGGACATTGCTTTGCAGCGTGATCGGAATTGGCATAGGCTGGCTGGCAGCTGTTGCGGGGAGCCGATACATCGAGTCCATGCTGTTCGAAATCAGCGCGCTCGACTGGCCAACGTACGCGACGGTAGCCTCGGTGCTACTGGCAGCGGCGCTGCTGGCGGCGGTGTTCCCGGCTCGCCAGGCCACCCGAACCAATCCGCTGGATGTCCTGCGTGCGGATTAAGGAACCTCTGAATAACTCCAGACGGAGCGCGTTTTGGTCGGAGAGGCCGCAGATCGATTGGTGCGACGCGAGTGACAGTAGCCGTAGCTACGGCCGAGTGGCGCAACGATCGAGATGCGGCCTCTCCGGCAAAACCCATACGGGACGGGCCTTTGCGGGGCCTCCCCCTCGTTTGGGTTCGCTCATTTGGAATGACCAAACCGCACGCGTGACTTGCCCCTTTGTCCTCGAAGCCATAGGAGTCAGCGTGGCATGATGTCGGTCCAATTGGGTGGCTGCAATGCAGCCAGGCCCGCAGCAATTTGAAATTTTATTGAATGTGCCAACAATGACCGATGCGAACAGCAAGACCATCCTTGTAGCCGACGACCAGGCCGATGTGCGCCAGGCGTTGAAGCTGGCCCTGGAGCGGTCAGGTTATCGCATCAAGCTGGCGGCTGATCCGGCGGCGGCTCAAAAGGCTGCACGTTGCGGCATCGACCTGGCCCTGCTTGACATGAACTACGCTCGCGACACCACTTCCGGGCGCGAGGGCCTGGAATTGATCAAATCCTTGCACGAACTCGACCCTGACATGCCACTGGTGGCCATGACGGCCTGGGGCTCGGTCGATCTGGCGGTGGCCGCGCTTAAGGCCGGTGCGGCAGATTTCATTGAAAAACCATGGGACAACACCCGACTGTTGAATATCGTGCGCACCCAGCTTGAAACGGCCAAGGCACGCAGTGAGTCCCGACGCTACCGAAGCATTGCGCGCATGCAGCGCCGCGACCAGGGCGCCGAAAAACTGATCGGTGAATCTGACGCGTTTGGTCAGGTTCTGGAGACCTGCCGCCGGGTGGCCGGGTCGGATGCTGCGGTACTGATCACCGGCGAAAATGGTGTCGGCAAGGGCTTGCTGGCCGATTACCTGCACCGCCACTCGGCCCGTGCCGATGGGCCATTTGTTTCGGTCAACATGGGCGCGATTCCCGAATCCCTGTTTGAAAGCGAAATGTTCGGGCATGTGCGCGGCGCCTTTACCGATGCCCGCGAGGCGCGCAGCGGGCGCTTCGCCCTGGCCGACGGCGGCACCCTGTTTCTTGACGAGATTGGTAACCTGCCCGAGGCTCACCAGGCCAAGCTGCTGCGGGTGCTCGAATCCGGTCAGTTCGAGGCCGTCGGCGCCAGCCGGACCCAATCGGTGGATGTACGCGTGATCACCGCCACCAATGCCAGACTGGCCGAAAAAGTGGCCGATGGCGGCTTCCGGCGTGACCTCTACTATCGTCTGAATACCATCGAAATTGAAATTCCGCCGCTTCGTGATCGCGCTGATGATGTGCTTTTGCTGGCCGAGCACTTTCTGGATCGATTCGGACAACGCCACAATCGCAGTCTGATATTTTCCGAAGCCAGCCTGGAGGCGCTCAAGAGCCACCCCTGGCCCGGAAATGTGCGTGAACTCAGCCATGCCATTGAAAGAGCCGTACTGTTGTCTGGTGACGAGCGCATCGAACCGGACCATCTCAGGTTGAGCGCCCTGGACGGCCCGTCCGCTCCGCCATTCAAACGCATCATGCCCCTGGAACAGGCCGAAGCCATGCTGATTCGCAATGCCCTGGATCGCTTTGCCGGCAATGCCGAAAAAGCCGCCGTCGCACTGGGGATCAGCCGCAGCGCGATCTACCGGCGCATGGAAAAGTTCCACATCCGGTGAAACGGTCCGGCCTGGAATTCCGCATTGCCCTGACGCTGATTGCCATGGTCGTTCTGGCAGTTGCCATTTGGCTGGGGACGGCCGCGCTGGGACTGTCTCCCTGGATGTCTTTGGCGGCGTTGGCAGTGGTGACCGCAGTGGCCGCCTGGAAAGTCCCGAGCCATATTCTGGCTCCCATGGTCAGTCTGGCGAGCGTACTCGACGCGATTCGAGCCGGCGATTACGCTCAGCGCATGCGCGCTGACCGCCGTGGAATTGCCGGCGAACTGGCCACCACCGTCAACCTGCTCAGCAACACCTGGAGCCAGCGCGAACGTTCGCAGCTCGAAACCGATGCGCTGCTGGCCAAACTGCTGCATGAAATCGACCTGGCCATTTTTACCTTCGACCAGGATCACCGCCTGGTGCTGGCCAACCCGGCCGCCCGCGAATTGGGGGTCTGCGCCTGGGGCCGGGCGTGGAAGCCCGTTCGCTTGAACTGGACCAATTCCTCACGCGCGACATTGCCGATCCGGTGAAACTGGTCTTTCCCGGCGGAGTCGGACGTTTTCTGATTCGGCGAAGACCGTTTCGGATCGCGGGACGCGCGCATCATTTGCTGGTGCTGACCAATGCCGAAGCCGCGCTCGGGGCCGAACGCCACGAGGCCTGGCAAAGCCTGGTGCGAGTACTCGGCCACGAGATCAACAATTCGCTGGCTCCCATCAAGTCGATTGCCGAAACCATGGCTAGCACCTTCGCCGATGAACACGGCAGCAGCGGGCAGGGCGCTTCAAAAGAATTGGTCGACAGCCTGAACCTGATCGCGTCACGTGCCGATGCCCTGGGACGATTCGTGGCTGGCTACGCAGCCCTGGCACGTTTGCCCAGCCCGGAGCCCAGACGCATACGGATTCAGGAGCTGGTGCAACGCATCGCTACGATGGAAACACGACTGAACGTTACGATGGCCGGACCCGACATCATCGTAATGGTTGATCCGGACCAACTCGAACAGGCGCTGATCAACCTGGTCAGGAACGCTGTCGACGCCGCTGGGGGCAGCGACGGCGAAGTATCGGTTGTTTGGCGTCAACACCGCTCGAACGTGGAAGTTGAAGTCGTGGACAATGGCCCCGGCCCACCTGAGTCGGACAACCTTTTCGTGCCGTTTTTTACCACCAAGGCAGGCGGCAGCGGCATCGGCCTGATGCTTGCCCGGCGCATCGCTGAAATGCACGGCGGAACACTGCAACTGAGCCCGCGCAAAGATCGCAGCGGCGCGATGGCCCAACTGACATTGCCTTGCCCGGCTCTTGATACTGACTGAGCGGCAACCATCTTCCGCCAGCGTTCTGGCCGGCGGCGCCCGTTCAGCATCAGCAGCCGACCAACCGCCCAGCAGTTTCAGAGCCCCAATCGGATACGCAGGCATGATGAAGCTCTACGACGGCCGGTTGTGTGAGAGAAACAATCGTATTCTGGACGTCGACGTTTATTTCTTTGATTCGCGTCCTTTCTGGTTGGATTTTCGGCTATGATAGCCGCCGGTAATTTCCCCTTAACCTGATACAGGAGCCGTGGCAATGAAGTCAGCACTCTGAAACCCATTTTTTCCTAGTGGTGTTAAGAGGTGTTGTCCGTGGCTATTACCTGTATTTCCGCATCGGAATTGTCCGTTGCATTCGATCCCAGTCCTTCCGTTTTCCAGGCGCTCGAGGTGCACCTGTCGGCAGAGCCGGTCGCACTGATCGGCCCCAATGGCGCCGGCAAAACGGTGCTGGCTGAATGTCTGGCCGGTATTCGCACGCCCACTGAAGGCCGGGTGCAGCACCGGGTGCCGGTGGCGTTCCTTCCGCAGCAGGCTGCAGAACAGCACGATTTGCGCACCGTGGCGGCTTTTCTGGGCGTCGAGGCTGCGCTGTCTGCGTTATCTCGGCTGCTGGCCGGGGAGGGGCGGGTGGATGACCTGTCCCTCCTGAATGACCGCTGGACTCTGAAGGAAGAACTTGAATTGCAACTGGCCCGGTTTCAGTTGCCGACCGACATCCTGTCAGCACAGGTCGGCACGCTAAGCGGCGGGCAGCGCACCCGTCTGCATCTGCTGCATCTTTCCCGACGGCCCGATACCTACCTGATTCTGGACGAGCCGACCAATCATCTGGATCAGGCGGGTCGGCAGTGGTTGGCCAACTGGATTGGTCAGCGCAATGCTGGCACGCTGGTGATCACGCACGATCAGGCGCTGCTGGATTCGTTTTCGCAGCTGCTGGAGCTGCGCGAAGGTCGTCTGCAACTACATGGTCTGGGGTTTGCGGAGTATCAAAAGATCCGCGCCCGACTGATTGAGAAAGCCCGGCACAACATGCAGCATGCCCGTCAGTCTCTGAGGAAGGAACGCCAGCAACAGCAACTGGAACGGGAGCGCCATGAGCAACGCGCCGCCAAGGGACGGGTCAAGGCACGCAAGGGGGACATGCCGAAAATCTTGCTCGATGCGCGCAAGGACCGCAGTGAAGTGACGGGCGGTCGCATTGCGCAAAAGCATCAAGCTGTGCTGAATGAGGAGCAGCAGCGCGTTCAAGTAGCAGAATCTGTACTGGGGCGGCAGAGCCCCCTGGCCTTTTTGCTGACGGAGCCTGAACCTATCTCTGGCTGTCTGCTGGTGCTGCATGAGGTTCGTCTGCCTTGGGTAAAGGCCGCTGAACCAATTGACCGGCAGGTCATGAGTGGTGAGCGCTGGTGGCTGCGCGGTGCCAATGGCAGCGGCAAGTCGACATTGCTAAGCATCATCAGTGAAGAGCTGTCACCGCTTGCCGGAAAGATCCGGCGCCGTGGCAGCCTGATCAAGCTTGATCAGCATTTGACACTCTTGATGTCGGAGCAGAGTGCCCTTTCCAATTTCCGGCGTTTGAATCCGGGCTGGGCCGATACCGCCTATCGTGACCGTCTGGCCCAGTTGCGTCTGAGCGGCGACCTGGCCCTGCGGCCGGTGTCTCAACTCAGCGGCGGAGAACGCCTGAAGGTTGCCCTGGCGTGCAGCCTGATGGGGCCAATGGCCGCCCAACTGGTATTGCTGGATGAGCCCGACAACCATCTGGACCTTGAAAGCCAGGCATTGCTGGCGGAGGTACTCAGTCAGTATCGGGGCAGTCTGATTGTGGTGACCCACAGCGAGCCGCTGGCGCAGGCTATGTTGCTTGATCGGATGTGGGCTTTGTAGCTGAACCCAGCCTCGGAGCCATGGAGCTCCGGGCAGTGAGACACGCCAACTAGACACCTTTTAACCCCTTTTTCTCCTCTTGGTCGTTGTTTGTTCTGAATCCCACGTTCCGAGGAACCCGACGATGTATCCGAATACCCGCAAGTGCTCATTATTCGTGGCCGTTTTTGTGCTGGCCGTGATGGTCGGTTGCGCGCCGACCGAGAAGGCTGATACTGATGGTGGCGTCGAAGTGCGGCAGCCGACGCTGGTGGAGCGGGCCGAACCGGCGCCAGTGCCGCGCAGAGCGCTGGAGTCGAGCTACGAGATGGTCGGCACGCTGCAGGATCAAGCCAGCGCCATCCGTTACAGGCCCGCCGGGGATCCGGCGGCCCACCTGCGCTGGCCTGATCGCCCGGTCAATCGCGATATCTATGCGCATTTCGACGACAATCCGATCCGGCGGGCCAGTGAGTATCCGGTCTCGACTTTCAGTATTGATGTCGACACCGGTTCCTATGCCAATGTGCGCCGCATGTTGCGTGCCGGCCATTTGCCGCCGCGCGATGCGGTGCGGGTCGAGGAAATGATCAATTACTTCGGCTATGACTATCCGGTTCCGGAAGTCGACGGTGACCCGTTCAGTGTCAGCATCGATCAGGCGGTCACGCCATGGAATGCGAAAACACGGCTGGTGCAGATCGGGATCAAGGGGTACCAGCCGCCGGTCGAGGACATCCCTCCGGCCAACCTGGTATTCCTTATCGATGTGTCCGGATCGATGTCATCGGCCGATCGGCTGCCACTGGTGGTCAACGGCTTGAAGATGCTGGTTCGTGAACTGGGACCGGAAGACCGGGTTGCCATTGTCGTGTACGCCGGGGCGACCGGAGTCGTGCTGGAATCCACCCCCGGTGATCGCCAGGCCGCGATCACTGCGGCCCTGGACAGCTTGAGCCCGGCCGGCAGCACCAATGGCGGCGCTGGCATTCAACTGGCTTATGCCCAGGCCCGGCAAGGCTTTATCGAAGGCGGCATCAACCGGGTCATCCTGGCCACCGATGGCGACTTCAATGTTGGAACGGTCAATTTCCAGGCATTGGAAGACCTGGTAAAGGCGCAACGTGAAACCGGAATCGCCCTGACCACCCTGGGCGTGGGCGGCGGCAATTACAACGAGCACCTGATGGAGCAACTGGCCGCGGCCGGCAACGGTAATCATGCTTATTTGGATACTCTGGCCGAGGCGCGCAAGGTGCTGGTGGATGAGCGTCATGCCACCCTGATGAGAATTGCCGGTGACGTCAAGGTCCAGGTCGAGTTCAACCCGGCCGTGGTTGCCGAGTATCGTCTGATCGGCTACGAGAACCGCGAGCTCAAGCGCGAAGACTTCAATAACGACCAGGTTGATGCCGGGGAGCTGGGCCCCGGACATACCGTCACCGCACTGTACGAGGTGGCCCTGGTCGGCAGCGGCGGCGAGCGCATCGACCCGCTGCGCTACGCTGATCGCAAATCATTCGCTCCCGACATCCAGACCGACGAGCTGGGCTTTTTGCAGATGCGCTACAAGCGACCGGGCGAGACCGAAAGCCGGCTGATCCAGAAGCCGATCCCACGCAGTCTGACCGGACAGGACAGTGATCGCCTGGCGTTCGCCGCCGCCGTGGTGGCTTTCGGTCAGCACCTGCGCGGCGGCGATCACCTGGAAGGCTTTGGCCTGGATGAAATCCATGGCCTGGCCAGCCGAGCCAAAGGCGATGATCCATTCGGCTACCGCGGCGAGTTCCTGCAACTGGTCCGCCTGGCCGACAGCCTGGGCGTCGCCCAGACATCTTTCCCTTGAACCTTGCGCCTTGAGCCTTGTTCCTCGTAATGTAGCCCCATGACCGACGTACGCACCGATGATGACCTGATGCTGGCCTACGGTCGTGGCGATGTGCATGCCTTCGAGGTCCTTTATGAACGTTATCGAAAGCCGCTGTTTCGCTATCTCTATCACGCCCTCGGCAACCGGGCCCTGGCCGATGATCTTTACCAGGACGTCTGGACGCGGCTTATCGACGCACGAACCCGCTTCCGGCAGGGCAAGGGCTTCAAGCGCTACCTGTTTCGGATGGCGCACAATCGTCTGGTCGATCATTGGCGTCAGATTGGCCGCCAGCGCCCGGCGGCCGATCATCATCTCGACCACCTGGCCGATGATGACTTACGCAGCCCCGAGGCGCGCTTGCTGCGTGATCAGCAGGCCGAACGGTTGCATCAGGCATTGCAACAACTGTCGCCGGAGCAGCGCCAGGCGTTTCTGCTCCAGCAGGAAGCCGGCTTGTCGCTGGCCGACATTGCCGAGCACGACGGCATTGGTCGCGAAACCGTCAAGAGTCGCCTGCGCTATGCCGTCAGGCGGCTGCGCCAGTTGCTGAAACCCGAACCCACGGCCGCGCAGCCATGACCCATCAACCCGGAAAGCCGAACCCGAACGAACTCGAAGCCCTGTACCGTGCCGGGCGCGATGCCGAGCCCGAACCCGGTCTGGACCGCATCATCCGCGCTCGTGCCGAGCAGGCGACAAAGTCAGTCGGTTTGAAGCAACCGGCGCGCTGGCTGGGCGGCGTGGCCACGGCCGCGGTACTTGTTCTGGTCATTGGCGTGACGCTTCAGCAACGTGAGCCGGAGACGGTCCGATTCGAGGAGGCATTCCAGGCTCCCGCGCCGGACGCAATGCGAAGGCAGGAACCGGCTGCAGCGTTGGCTCCCACCGCCGAGCGGCCGATGTCCAGCGATTCGTCGGGCTATTCTGAGCCCGCAGAAGCCGTCGCGGAAGCGCGCCAGCGCTCGAGAGCCCCCGCAGCGTCTGTCGACATCGAGGACGGTGAGGGTCAGCTTGAACCTGCCCGATGGCTTGATCAAATCCAACGTTTGGTCGAGCATGGTCGACTGGAGGAGGCTCGCGATCAACTCGAACAATTCCAAAGCCAGTACCCGGAAACCAGGATCCCCGATACCATCGACAGGGCACTGGCCGAGCCGGAAAGCGACTGATCACCTTACAGGTAACTCAAGAATTCGGAAGAAATGAGTTCTTGCTGCATGCACAATGGTCGTGAATTCACTGGAGTGGCGCATTTGTCTGACTCTCTGCACATGACCACCCGTAAGCCGACCATTGACTGGCCCGGCACCTTGCTGCAGGCCTGTCGCAGTATAGAGGCTGCCGATGGCGCCCTATCGCTTTCCGAGCTTGCGGAGGCCCACGGCGTCAGCGGATCCGAACTTCAGCGGCAATTTACCCGCCGCCTCGGGATCAGCCCGAAAGCCTATGCGCAGGCGCTCAAGTTGCATCGCCTCGCCCGCAGGCTGTCGCATACTGACAACACCCTGGATGCCGTTTACGATGCCGGCTTCAATTCAGTCTCAACCGCCTATTCCAGCGCCGCGAAGCAGTTGGGCTCCTCCCCGGCGCGCTTGCGCACGGACATTTCGATCGGCTGCTGGCTGGGGATGTCGGATCTCGGCTGGATGTTGATGGCTGCAACCGACAAAGGCATCTGCTGGCTGGCGTTTGGTGACCAACCGGATGCCATGCTGGAGCAACTGAATTCGGCATTTCCGAAGGCCCGTTTCAGCAATGATGAACGTCGATTGAAAGCATGGTTCGATCAGGTACGCGATTTCATCCTTCTGCCGCGCGAGGCGATGGATCTGCCAATGGATATCCAGGGCACGGCCTTCCAGGCCAGCGTATGGAAAGTGCTGGAAACCATTCCGCTGGGAGAAACGCTTTCATACTCTGAAGTCGCTGAGAAACTCGGTCGTGCCGGCGCCGTGCGCGCCGTGGCTTCTGCCTGCGCCAACAACAAGGTCGCTTTGTTGATTCCTTGCCATCGGGTGCTGGCGAGGACCGGAGCGCTTGCCGGCTATCGATGGGGCATCGACCGCAAGCGGGCGCTGCTTGAGCGTGAAAGACGGCCCGAGACCTGATGCTGGTTTTCGCAGAATTCAGGACAGACCGAACTGCGGGCGCACCAGCGCAGGATCTTTATTGTATTGTGTACTTCTGGTGCCTGAGAATCATCAAGTTATGGGAGGAGAGGGTCATGCGAATTGTTTTTGTGTTTTTCATCGCTATCGCGCTGGTTGCCTGCGCGACGACTGAGAAAGGGTCCGGGGCACCGCAACGGTGGGAAATTCCTCTTAATGACGAGGAAAAGCTTCATATTGCCGATGTGGCAGAGGAAGGGCAGCTGTTGTACCGCAAAGACCAGTATGCCGCCAGAGCCACCCGGCTTCTTCTGGATGCGGTTGATCTGGCGGATTATCCAGACTTTGTCGGATGGGTTGGCTATGGAGATGAGCGGACCTACATCGTGTCGTTCTACGAGAGAACCGACGATGAAGTCACGCTGGTCGCCGATGTGCATTTCAGCGTTGACGGTACTTCCCGAGTGGAACCGAATCCGGGTAGAGCCATTGGTGAGAACGAGTTTTCGATGTTGATGGCGCGGATTGTGGCGTTGGAGGAAGGATCCAATTCCTGTTCGAATCGCTTCAACACCGTGGTCATGCCGTCTAGAGATGATGATGACACGTGGATGGTTTATGTCCTCGCTGCTACCACTGATCCCAACGCCATTGTTGTAGGCGGCCATTCACGCGTGCGGGTTGCCAAGGTAACGGCAGAAGTTCTTGATGTAGAACGCATGTCGCATTCCTGCTTGACGCTCGATAAGTCAGAAATGGAAAGACGAGGGTCGGAAGGAGCGCTTGTCTTTGTCACGCATCATGCGACTCCCATGCCGGTTCCTGTCCATCCCTTTTTGAGCCTCCTGCACAGGCAGCCGATCATTGTGCTGTCTGAGCGGGGCAGATGGTCGGTTGAAGGAAGCAGGATTTCGCTGTTGTAGTTTGGTCAGGGGATGCCGCATCGCAGGGGCATCCATTATTGAATCAAACGAGAATTGAGCCGCTCCAGCTTTCCCGTGTGGAGTTAGCATAATGCCACCACATACCGAGAAGGAATTACTCATGCGTCATGCCAATATATTCACCTTCGGTCTTCTGATGATCCTGAGTCCGCTGACATTCGGCCAATCCATGGACGAGGTCAAAATCGTCACGCATCCGGTTGCCGATGACGTTTATATGCTGACCGGTCAAGGCGGCAATATCGGTCTGGTTGTGACCTCCGATGGTGCTTTCCTGATCGATGACCAGTTCGCGCCGCTGACCGACAGGATCCTGGCCGCGATTGCCGAGGTGACGGATCAGCCGGTGAAGTTCGTACTCAATACCCACTGGCACTTCGACCACACTGGCGGCAATGAAAACCTGGCAGAGGCCGGTGTCATGGTCGTTGCTCACGACAATGTCCGCGAGCGGCTTGCCGCCGGGCAGTTCATGGAG
>JBGTEC010000032.1:0-6076 GCA_041747995.1 Wenzhouxiangella sp. | reverse complement strand
GAGGAACGAGCCAGCGCTGAAGCCGAACGCCAGGCAGAGGCAGAACGCGTCGAAGCCGCCAGACTGGCCGATGAGCGTCGAGCCACACAAGCCGCTGCCGAGCGGCGAGCGGCCGCGGCCTCTGCGCCAGCTACCGAGAATGCCGAGGGCGTCATCCCGCGTACCGAGGAGAACATCGCGCGCCTGGGCAATGATCTGACACCGATGGGTTCCGTCCGTGGTGGCAGTGCCGATGGTCGCATCCCGGCATGGAACGGTGGAATTGGCCGGAACAACTGGCCGGCCGGCTACGCGCCGGGTGATCGCCACCTCAATCCTTACTCCGGCCAGGAGCCGCTTTATGTGATCACGGGTGACAACTACCGGGAATACGCTGATCGGCTGTCCGTGGGGCAGATGGCGGTCTTTGAGCGCTATCCCGACACCTATAAGATGAAGGTCTACCCGACTGAGCGCAGCGCTTCGTTTCCCCAGTTCATCTACGATGCGAGCATTCGCAACGCTTCGACCGGAACGCTGACGGCTGACGGCGAAGGCGTAACAAACGTTTCGGAAGGCTTCCCCTTCCCGCTGCCTCAGAACGCCTACGAGTTGATGTGGAATCACAAGCTCAAGTACAAGGGCACCGGTGGTACGCGCTACAACAACCAGGTGGCGCCGACGACCCGTGGCAGCTTCCAGCTGGTCCGTCTTCGCGAGGAATTGCTCGGACTGTATTACGCTGAGGGCAGCCGAATCGAGGACACCAACAACATCCTGCTGTATTTCTTCCAGGAAGTTGAATCACCTGCTCGACTGGCCGGCAACATCCTGCTGGTTCACGAAACCCTGAATCAGCTTGAACAGCCCCGCCAGGCCTGGATCTACAACCCGGGTCAGCGCCGCGTGCGTCGCGCCCCGAACGTCGCTTACGACAACCCCGGCACCGCATCAGACGGCTTGCGCACCAACGACATGACTGACATGTTCAATGGCGCAATGGATCGGTTTAACTGGCAAATTGTCGGCAAGAAGGAAATGTACATTCCGTACAATTCCTACCAGGTCCATAGCGGCGACCTGACGCCGGACGATATCGTGCGGCCCGGCCACCTGAACCCGGACCTGATGCGCTACGAACTTCACCGGGTCTGGATTGTCGATGCCACGTTGCGCGACGGCACACGCCATATCAACTCACGCCGTACGTTCTACATGGACGAAGACTCCTACCAGATTGCGCTGATTGACCACTACGACCAGCGTGGCGAATTGTGGCGCGCCTCTGAAGCGCACACGATCAATTACTACGATGTTCACAATTTCTGGTCAACGATCGAATCGCACATGGACTTGCAGTCCGGGCGTTATGTATCAACTGGGCTGGACAATCAGGATCCGGTAAATACGTTCAATGTCCCGTTGAGCCCCAGCAGCTATACGCCTCAGGCATTGCGCACCCGGGGCCGTCGCTAATCGGGTTTTTTTGATCTTGAGAACAGCCGGTCGAAACTCGACCGGCTAGTTTGTGGTCTGAGTCGGTATCGAGCTGAATTCGCACCTCGACTCGTCTGAACCCACCGGCCCGGAGTTGACCCTTATGCATTCTGAATCAGTAAATTCCCGAGCACGAGCCGCCAGCCTCGCCCTGGTCCTGCTTGGTTTTCTCGGTAGCCCATTTGTGCTTTCCAGTAACGCTGCAGCGCAGAGAGAAAGCGCGCCACCGGCGCAGCAAGCCGATTTCATCACGCCACGCACCCAGCAAAACATCGACCGGCTCGGCAATGACCTGACGCCGATGGGTTCGCTCCAGGCCGGTAATGAGGCTGGCACAATCCCGCCGTGGGACGGTGGCCTGGTACGCGAAGACTGGCCGTCCGGCTTTAGTTCCGGCGACCGTCACCCTGATCCATTTGCCGATGACGAGCCACTGTTTGTCATCACCGGCGATAATTATCAGGACTACGCGGAAAATCTTTCTGCCGGCCAGATCGCGACATTCGAGCGCTATCCCGACACTTTTCAGATGAGCGTCTATCCGTCACGTCGCAGTGCGTCGTTTCCTGAACGAACCTACGAAATGACCATCCGCAATGCCCCCACAGCCCGTTTGATCGCTGAGGGTGAGGGCGTGACCGATGCGGCTGAAGGTTTCCCCTTTCCCTTGCCTCAAAATGCCTATGAGCTGATGTGGAACCACAAGCTCAAATACAAGGGTACGGGTGGCACTCGCTACAACAACCAGGTTGTACCCACAACCCGTGGCAGCTATCAACTGATTCGCCTGCGCGAGGAAATCCTTGGCCTTTACTATGCCGAAGGAAACACGATTGAGGATACCAACAATATCCTGCTCTACTTCTTCCAGGAAGTGGAGTCTCCGGCGCGGCTGGCCGGCAACATTCTGCTCGTTCACGAAACCCTGAACCAACTCGAACAGCCCCGGCAGGCCTGGATCTACAACCCGGGCCAGCGCCGCGTGCGTCGTGCTCCGAATGTCGCCTACGATAACCCCGGCACGGCTTCCGACGGTTTGCGCACCAATGATATGACAGACATGTTCAATGGAGCCATGGATCGCTTCGACTGGGAGATCACCGACAAGCGTGAAATGTATATTCCCTACAATTCCTACCAGGCGCATAGCGGCGACCTGACTGCCGATGACCTTGTGCGGCCGGGTCACCTTAATCCCGAACACATGCGCTACGAGTTGCACCGGGTCTGGGTGGTTGAAGCGACACTCAAGCCGGGTACCCGCCATATCAACCCGCGACGCACTTACTACCTGGACGAAGATTCCTACCAGATTGCCTTGATTGACCACTACGACCAGCGTGGTGATCTCTGGCGCGCGTCCGAGGCTCATACCATCAACTTTTATGATGTCCCGACTTATTGGGCGACGATTGAAGTGCATATGGATCTCCAATCGGGGCGCTACGTGGCCAATGGGCTGGACAACCAGGATCCGGTCAACACGTTTGATGTTCGCCTGAGTCCAAGCAACTACACACCGCAGGCTTTGCGTACCCGAGGGCGCCGCTAGACGCACCGGTTCAGCGTGACAAGTCTGCTATAACAGCCCGCAAGCGACCTGGTTTTCCAGGTCGCTTGCATATTCAGGGCGAGCGAGGGAGACAAGGAGGAAAGTGCATGGTATCTGGTTTCCGATTCATGATGGTGCTGGTTTGGGCGCTGGGACCGTTCTATGGCGCCGTGGTACAGGCACAGCCTGAAGAGCCCCGTCCTGCTGACAGACTGCCTCTGGCTGCCGAGAGCCTGGCGCTGGACGTCATAGCCGCCGGCCCGCGCTACATTGGCGTGGGTGAGCGCGGACATGTGCTGATTTCCAGTGATGGCCGTTCTTGGATTCAGGCCGAACATGTGCCGGTTCAGTCCACTCTGACCCGTGTCGCCTTTTCCGGGGGGCGTTTGTGGGCTGTCGGTCACGACTCTACCATCATCCACAGTCGTGATATGGGCCGAACCTGGGCGCTACAACATTTTGAGCCCGATGCTGAAAAGCCTCTGCTCGACGTGCATTTTTTCGATGCAAACCAGGGAGTGGCTGTTGGCGCCTACGGTCTGTTCATGCGGACCAGCGATGCCGGCAGTACCTGGGAAGAACTCAACATGGCTGATCTGGTTACGTCGGAGGCGATTGACTGGGAAGAGGCGGCCCAGGCGGCTGAAGAGCTTGGTGGCACTGGCTTCGACGGCTTCGATGAATTCGATGAATTCGATGAATTCGATGAGGACGACTACTATGATGCCGAAGCGGATTTCGATCGAGGTTGTTATGAGTTCATGGAATGCCATTTAAATGCGTTTCTCGACCTCGGCAATGGCCGGCAGATGATCGCCGCGGAACGCGGCTACGGTTATCGGAGTCGCGATGGCGGTGAAACCTGGGAGAGCTTCCGCTTTCCCTATCCGGGCTCGATGTTCGGATTGCTCGGGCTCGGTGATGGTTCGATTATTGCGTTTGGATTGCGTGGCCACGTTCAGCTCTCGAACGACTTTGGAACAAGCTGGGAGATCCTCGACTCAAGCGTGCAATCCAGTCTCAAGGGGGGCGCGCTGGATCCGGGCGGTCGGCCAATCATGGTGGGCGCTGGCGCCGCCCGGCTGCGCTACGATCCGGCCACTGGCCGCTTTGAAGTGAGTGAAGACCGTCTGGGCAGCACGTATGCCGCGGTTTTGATTACCGAGGATGGCACCACGATTCTGGCTGGTGAGGATGGTCTGACTTATGAGTGAAGCCAATACACTGACGCATCGCATCGCTGACGCGGTTTTTTCAGTTCGACCCGTCATCCTGATTCTGTTTGTGATCGGGACGCTGGCCATGGGTTTTTTCCTGGCTCAGTTGAGGGTTGACGCAGGATTCATGAAGCAGCTGCCGCTCGACCATGAATACATGCAAACGTTCATGGAGTACGAACGTGAGTTCGGCGGCGCCAACCGGATCATGGTCGCCCTGATGGCCGAAGATGGTGACATGTTTACGCCGGATTTCTTCCGCAAGTTCGAGCAGGTCAGCAACCAGGTATTTTTCATCCCGGGCGTCGACCGGGCCAGCGTGCGCTCAATATTCACGCCCAACGTACGCTTTGTGGAAGTGGTTGAGGACGGGTTTGCCGGTGGCAACGTGATCCCGGCGGATTTCGCGCCTTCTCCGGCAGCGTTTGAAAGGGTTCGTTCCAATATCGTCGCTTCCGGCGAGGTCGGCCGATTGGTTGCTGAAGACTTCTCCGGCGCCATGGTTTGGGCGAATCTGCTGGAGCGGGACCCATCGACCGGCGAGACCCTGGATTTTCAGGATGTCGCTCATCGTCTGGAGGCAATACGCGCCGAGTTCGAGGATGAAAGCCATACTGTTCATATCGTCGGTTTTGCCAAGATCGTTGGCGATGTGGCCGACGGCGCCCGTGGTGTGGTGGCTTATTTTGGTGTTGCGTTCCTGATCACCGCCTTGCTGCTGTTCATGTACTCCGGCTCGATCTGGTTGACTGTATTGCCGTTGGTCTGTTCGGTAACCGCGGTCATCTGGCAGTTGGGGCTGCTGAGTTTGCTCGGGTTCGGGATCGACCCGATGAATATTCTGACACCATTTCTGGTGTTCGCGATCGGGGTCAGTCATGGCGTCCAGATGATCAGTGGCTGGAACGCGGAGAAACTATTCGGCGGTCACTCGGCCGTGGGCCTGGCGCAAGACAATACGCCGCTGGCCAGCGTCCCGATCGTTTCGAGCCTGGCGGCGTCAAAGGCAACCTTTGCCCGCCTGCTGGCGCCTGGCTCCATTGCTCTGCTCAGCGACACCATCGGCTTTCTGACCATATTGTTGATCAATATCCGCATCATCCAGGAACTGGCGATCACTGCCAGTATCGGGGTAGCGGTGATCATCTTTACCAACCTGGTCCTGTTGCCGATTCTTTTGTCATACGTGAAGCTGCGCAACGAAGAAGCCTTCCGTGAGCGCCAATATGAGAAAGGCCGCAAGACAAGCGTGGTCTGGACGATCATCGCCAGCTTCACCCGACCGAAGGTCGCGCTGGTTGCGGTTGCGGCCGGGGTCGGTTTGTTCGCCTTTGCCTGGATCAAGGCACAAGATATGCAGATCGGCGATTCCCAGCCGGGGGTGCCGGAATTGCGTGCCGAAGCACGCTACAACCAGGATGCCCGGCTGATCGCGGATCGATTCTCACTGGGCACGGATCTGATCTCGATCATTGCCGAGACCGTCCCGGAAGCCTGTACCGAATCGTATGCCATCATGGAGGCGATCGACCGTTTCTCCTGGCATATGGCCAATGTTGAAGGCGTCCAGCAAGTGGTTTCCCTGCCCAGGGTGGCCAAGGTCATCAATGCCGGCTGGAACGAAGGCAACATACGCTGGAAGGTCTTGCCGCGAAATCGCTTCATCATGCGCCAGAACCTGCAGAATATCGAAACCGGTACCGGGCTGCTCAACGAAGATTGCAGTGCCATGCCGATCATGGTCTTCACTGAAGATCATAAGGCCGAAACCATCAATCGCGTGGTCAACCGTGTTCGTGAACTGCGCGGTGAGATATTCGTGGAAGGATTG
>JBGTEC010000031.1:0-1972 GCA_041747995.1 Wenzhouxiangella sp. | reverse complement strand
GGAACCGAGCCGGTTGCCGACCACCCGGCGCATGACCGATTCGGAGATGTCGCGCAAGGTCTGGGTTGGTTCGCGCATGGCATACAGGAACTTGATCGGGTCGTTGATGCGGTATTGCACCACCCATTCCAGATCGATGATGTTGAGATCACCGGTCAGCATCAGCGATTCGTCTTCGAACGCCTTGGCGCTGTAGCCGGTGCGGCCAGCTCGCACGCCTTCGGTGCGAAAGCCGAATTCCTGCTTCAGGACCCGCTCGGTGGCAACCAATTGGACCTGGTCGATGCCGAACGGCAATCTGAAATGCAGGCCCGGGTCCGTGATCGTGATCACGGCGCCGAAGCGCTTGACCACGGCCCGCTCTTCCGGCTGCACGGTGTAAAAGGCGGTCAGCAGGCCCCAGGCGACAATCAGCGCAATGATCGCGGCAAAAATCAGCAGGCCGGCCTTTCTGGGCGAGCCGCCGAGGAGTTGGGCGAGATCGCCTTCCATCGACCGACCGCCACGAATGCTGGTGGGTTTGTTCATATTGGTACTCCCTGATGTTTTTCTCGTGGCCTGCAGCCAGGCGGCAGGCCGGGGGAGTATACGCGGAGTTGTCGGGCTGTGGGCGGTTCGACATTGCGGCTTTCATTTTGAGAGCTGCATCGCACGACGCAATTGTTTACTGTATTCTGTCCAGACCACAGCAAATCGCCTCAAGGACTGGGTCAGCGCGGAAAAACCGGGTTGGCGGAATCAAACCGGTCGGCAAAAGTCCAATTCAATCAACCAATCAATCATTTTACCGAGGTGAACCATGGCCACTGGATGGGCAAAGGATGGCGCGGTTCAGGACCAGATCGACAGCACCGTCGAAGACGCGGTCGCACGGGCGCGCAGCAAGTTGCCGAGTGGCGAAAGCCGTCGAGAGTGCGAAGAATGTGGCGAGCCTGTTCCCGAAGCCCGACGGCGGGCGATCCCCGGCGTGCGCCTGTGCATCGGTTGCCAGTCCGATCGGGATGCCGCTGAAACCAAAGCCACCATTTACAATCGTCGTGGCAGCAAGGACAGCCAGTTGCGCTAATTGGCTGCGAGGCCGATTGCCTTATCCATTTTCCGGACCCGGCCAATAAATCTGGTCCGATGGCCGGGTGAGTTATCCACCCATTCTCCCATCGTGATGGGTGGCTCGGTGGACCATGGAACTGCAGGTGCGGGCTATACTGATGGCGGGTTTTCAAAAACTGCTGGCCGCCCACGAGCACCATCCCGACGGCCGGCTTGCCTATGCCAACTTTCTGCTCGCTCATGGCCGGATTGCCGAGGCCATGATCGAGCTTCAGATATTGCGCCAACAACACCCCCTGCTATATGCGGTACCTGCTGTGGCGTGGAACTATCTGATGCAGGGCGAAACCGACTTGGCCTGGCGGGAGATCCAACGCATCACCAGTACCGAGCCCCGCTCGGCTGCCTATCACGCTTCGGCCCAGCACATCGCCTGGCGCTACCGCACTGATGGCGCGCGTGACGATCATTTCGACGTCATTGATCCCGAAACCGACGGCTTCAATCATTCGCGCCTCGGCTCCGAGAGCTTGCATCAGGCCCTGTACGCCTACATGGAGTACATCCAGCACCTGGGCGTCTTCGGGAGCAATCACCGTGATGCCGAGCGAGATGGTCTCGAAATTCTGATAGATTGCGGTATGACTTGACCCCGAACTTCGGAGAATGATCTGTGACCATTGCGCCTGACAGCTACCCAACGATGCTGACCGAGCTGCGTTCCGGCTTTGATTCCGGCCTGACCCGACCGCTGGAATGGCGGCGTGGGCAGCTTGATGCCCTGGTGCGGCTGCTGGAGGAAAACCAGGACGCGATTTCCCAGGCATTGGCCAGCGACCTGGACAAGCCGGCGCAGGAGGTTCTGCTCGGCGAGCTGTCGCTGCTTTTCAGCGAGGCGCGGTACGCCCGGGCCCGGTTGCGT
>JBGTEC010000030.1:0-5878 GCA_041747995.1 Wenzhouxiangella sp. | reverse complement strand
TCGGCGGCGCCCGTTGATGTCGCTCCAGCAACGCTGGGCGAGCACCGCGTCGGGTGTGAACACCGGATGGTGATAGGTGCGCCTGGCCAGCACCCGGTTCGGGTCGATCAGTTCGGCCTGGTTGAGCGAGACGATGTAGTGCCGCGTGGAATCGATCCCCTGCAGCAGATTCAGGTAATACGACACCCGGCACTGATCACAATCGGTTGGATCACGACGGACATTCCAACTGGCCCGGGCGGCCGGCAGGCGCGGCAGCACGGACTCGTCGGTATGCAGGAGTGTTTCGTTGGCCTGGTAACCGATCGCGCCAAGTACCCTCTGCTCGGCCCGGTCCGGGTCGGTCAGCAACTTCAGGGCCTGGTCGGAGTGGCAGGCGAGAATCACGGCGTCGGCGGTGAGGTCGTCCTGGTCGGTTCGGATCTGCACATGATCGGCATGGCGGCTGATCGAACGCACCGGCGTGCCGGTCAATATCCTGGCATTGCACTGCCGTGCCTTGTCCACGTAGGCGCGGCTGCCACCGGCCACCGTGCGCCAGGTGGGCCGGTTGGCCAGCTTCAGCATGGCGTGGTTGTCCATGAACGCAAGCAAATGACGCATCGGGAAATCACCTACCTGCCCCATCGGCGCTGACCACAGGGCCGATGCCATCGGCAGCAGGTGCTGTTGGGCGAACATCGCGCCGAGTCCGCTCTGGTCGAGCCAGTCGCCCAGGGTAAGACGATCGTCGAGCGTCAACAGCAAGCCGGGTGCGCGCCGGTAAAAACGCACGATGTCGGCCACCAGGTGCAGAAATTTCGGGTTGACGAGGTTGCGACGCTGACAGAAAAGCTGGTTCAGGTTGGCGGCGTTGTACTCAAGGCCGATGGCCGGATCGGACACGGCGAAACTCATGTCGGAGTCTTTCCAAGGGATACCCATCGTCTTCAACCAGTCGGAAAACAGCGGGTAGTGATGCTCGTTGAACACGATGAAACCGGAGTCGACCGGTATCTGTCGGCCATCGTCCTCGACCAGGTGGGTATCTGCGTGGCCGCCCAGGCGAGTATCAGCCTCGAGCAGCGTCACATCGTGCGAGCCGGACAGGTGCCATGCGGCGTAAAGCCCGGAAACGCCGGCACCGACAATGACAATCTTCATCCCGGTTCAGCGATCCTGCGCGCCTGGCGAATGTTGTCGGGCACGGGCTTGAGGTCATGCACGATGCCCAGCCAACCCATCACCCTGAGCGCGTAATAGCTTAAGTCGATCTCCCACCAGAAAAACCCCTGGCGGGCCGAACCGGGGAAGTGATGATGGTTGTTGTGCCAGCCCTCCCCCAGGGTCAGCAAGGCCAGGAACCCGTTGTTGCGGCTGTCGTCGCGAGTGGCGTAGCGGCGCGTGCCCCAAACGTGGGCCAGGGAGTTGATGGTGAAGGTCACGTGCATCAGAACCACGGTCGATACGAAGTAACCCCAGACCAGCAGTTGCCAGCCACTGGTTTCCAGGCCCGGCACATAGCGGTTCAATAGCGCGCCAAGGCCGAACAAACCCGCCGCATAGAGCACTGGAACCAGCAGATCGTAGCGATCCAGCAAGCGCAACTCCTGGTAGCGTGCCAGGTCTGGAACCTGGGACAGGTCGGTGCCAAAATGCTTGCCACTCAGAAACCAGCCCATGTGGCTCCACCAGAAGCCATGGCGCGGCGCGTGGGCATCATCGTCCCTGTCGGCACGCTTGTGATGGTGCCGGTGATGGGCGGCCCACCACAGCGGGCCACGCTGGGTAGCGGCGGCCCCGATCACGGCGAACATGAATTGGACGGTGCGCGAGGTTTTGAACGTACGGTGAGAAAAATAACGATGATAGAAGGCCGTGATCGCGAACATCCGCACCAGGTAGCTGGCCAGAAAGACCACCACGGCAACCCGGGACACACCAACCACCAGCACGCCGAGGCAGGCCAGGTGCAGGCCGATAAACGGCATGATCCGGATCCAGTCTATCTGGCGATCGCCGGCTTCGGTTTGTTGATCTTTATCGGGGGCGGCGTCGAACCATGCCGCAAGACTTCGACGGAAAGCCATTGATAAGCCTGCAGGAAACTGGCGCCATCATAGGCTGCGACCCTGTGAATCCGTCGTGACGAAAACCTCCGTTTTTTTGCTCCGGTGACTCGCCAATCAACGCCCCGTCGGAATTTTCCTATGAGCAAATTGGCCGAATTCCTAGTCTCGGCCGAGGCAGCTTGCTGATTCGCTCCGCCCGGGGTGATCAGACAATGTCTTTTCCAATTGAAACGGAGAAGTCGCATGAAAAAAACCCAACGAGGTCTGAGCCTGATCGAGCTGATGATTGTTCTGGCCGCAGCAGCCGTTATCGCCACCATCGCGGTCCCTTCGATGGGGGCTTTTGTTCAGGAAAACCGCGTGACCAGCATGTCCAACCACCTGGTCGCCAACCTCCAGTACGCCCGCCACGAAGCGGTCTTCCGCCGCGCCAATGTCGTGGCCTGTCCCGGCGACGAGCAGGCCGGATGCACCGGCAGCAACCGCTGGGACCAGGGCTGGATTGTATTCATCGACGCCAACGACTCCCGCCAGCCCGATCGCCCCGAAGACATCTTGAGAGTGGTCGCTCCGGACGATCGCATGCTAATGCACTCAGCCGGCCGCAACCGCGTCCGCTTCCAACCCCACGGCGGCGCCTACGGCACCAATTTAACGATCCGAGTCTGCGACACCACCCGCCTGGCCCAGCCCCGCGCCGTAATCGTCTCAAACCCCGGCCGCGTAAGGGTCGATCGCGAACTGGATGCCGAGGAATGCGATATTTAAGCCACACTCCCGACCGTCGCGAAAAGAACTCACCACAGAGGCGCAGAGGTCACAGAGAAAAGCGATAAATTGATTTTTCTCCGTATTCTCTGCGCTGTGAATGCTTCTATCCACCCGGCCGCGGCGATGCGAAAACTGTCATCCCGGCCGTAGCGAAGCGGAGAGCCGGGATCTCATGATGCTGCGGTGCCACGGCGGGCTTGGGAGATCCCGGATCAAGTCCAGGATGACACGTTGGGGGGTCGACTTCAGACTTCGGACTTCATTCATTCCTCTTCTGTCATCCCGGCCGCAGCGAAGCGGAGAGCCGGGATCTGCTGTCGCTTTTTCGGTGGCATTCCAGGCTTGGGAGATCCCGGATCAGGTCCGGGATGACAGGTGAAAGGACGCGCGCCCTTTCACCTGTCACCTTTCACCATCTCTCCGCCTCCCCTTGCATACGCCCCAGTATGGCGCTATATTCAAACAATCGTTTCAATCGAGCGTTTGTTTTGGCCCAATCAACCTGTGATCGCATTCTGGACGCTGCCGAACGCCTGTTCGCTGAGGAGGGGTTTCATGTGACCTCTCTGCGCCAGATCACGCAGGCGGCGGAGGCGAATCTGGCCGCGGTCAATTACCATTTTGGCTCCAAGCAGGCGTTGATCCTGGCCGTGTTCCGGCGCCGCCTGGACGCCCTGAACCAGGCCCGGCTGGAACGTCTGGAAGCAGCGCTGGATGCAGAACAAACCCCTGCCCTTGAAGTTGTACTGGATGCCTTTGTTTACCCGGCCATGGCGTTCACCCACGGCAGTGATGACGAAGGCCACCGCTTCATGCGTATCCTCATGCGCGCCTTCGCCGACCAGAACGACCAATTGCATCGCGCACTCAGCGCGGAATACGCCCATGTCATGCGCCGGTTCGCCGACGCCATCGCCGCTGCCCTCCCCGGCGCCGACACAACGCAACTTCGCCGCCAGCTCGATTTCATTGTCGGGGCGCTGACATACACCATGGCAGAGTCTCATCTGAAAGACGCCCGGTCGATCGCATCCGACCTGGTCCAGTTTGCCGCGGCAGGTCTTCGCGGCACCGTCGATTCCCGTTCTCATTCCGGTGCCACGCGCACCCTGGAGATAGCCCCATGACCTTCTTGTTCCTCGCCATCCTGATCGTTGGCCTGCTGACCCTGGCCTGGTTTCGTGCCCCGCTGTGGCTGGCTGCGGTCATTGCAGCGATCGTCACCGTATCGACTGCGCTCTGGACCCCGGTCGCCTGGCCAGTCGATCTGCTTTTCATCCTGACCACGGTGGTTCTGGTGCTGATGGCAATCAAGCCATTGCGCCGTTCCTTATTGTCCAAGCCGCTGTTCAACTGGTTCAAGACGGTCCTGCCGGCCATGTCGGCAACCGAGAAGGAGGCACTCGAGGCCGGCACGGTCTGGTGGGATGCGGAGCTGTTCTCCGGCCGGCCGCGCTGGAAGACGCTGTTTGCCACGCCCAAGCCCGGCCTGAGCGAGGAAGAACAGGCGTTTGTCGATGGCCCGGTCGATGAGTTGTGCGCCATGCTCGATGACTGGAAGATCAATCGCGAACTCAAGGACCTGCCGCCCGAGGTGTGGAAATTCATTCTTGAGAAGCGTTTCCTGAGCATGATCATTCCGCGCCAGTACGGCGGCCTGGAGTTCTCGTCACAAGGCAACGCCGCCGTGGTCACCAAAATTTCCACCCGCAGCCTGACCGCAGCCGTCAGCGTAATGGTGCCGAACTCGCTCGGACCCGGTGAGTTGCTGATGCATTTCGGCACTGACGCCCAGAAGGACCATTACCTGCCGCGCCTGGCAAAAGGCGAAGATATTCCATGCTTTGCCCTTACTTCACCCCTGGCCGGCTCCGATGCCGCCTCCATGCCCGACGAGGGCGTGGTGTGCATGAAGATGATCGACGGCAAAGAAGTGCTGGGGCTGAGCGTTTCCTGGGACAAGCGCTACATCACGCTCGCCCCCGTGGCCACGGTGCTGGGCCTGGCCTTCAAGACCCGCGACCCGGACGGCCTGCTCGGCGACAAGGAACACCTGGGAATCAGTTGCGCCTTGATCCCGACCTCGACGCCTGGCGTTGAAATCGGCAATCGTCACCTGCCCGGTGGTAGCGTGTTCCTCAATGGCCCGACCCGGGGCAAGGACATCTTCATTCCGATGGATTGGGTGATCGGTGGGCGCGAACGCATCGGCAAGGGCTGGAGCATGCTGATGCACTGCCTGTCCGCCGGCCGCGCCATTTCCCTGCCCTCTCAAGGGGTAGCCGGCGGCAAGCTGGCCACCATGATGACCGGCGCCTACGCGCGCATCCGTTACCAGTTCAAGCAGCCGATCGGCTACTTCGAGGGCATCGAGGAACCGTTGGCCCGCATCGGTGGCGAAGCCTACCGCATGGAAGCGGCGCACAAGATCACACTGAGCGCGCTGGACAGCGGCCACAAGCCGGTCGTGCTTTCCGCGATCCTCAAGGCCTACCTGACCGAAGCCAACCGTCGGGTAGTCATCGACGCCATGGACGTTCACGGCGGCAAGGCCGTGGTCGAGGGACCCAGCAACTACCTGTCGATGGGCTACCAGGCCCTGCCGGTTTCGATCACGGTGGAGGGCGCCAATATACTCACCCGCTCGATGATCGTATTCGGTCAGGGCGCGATTCGCTGCCACCCCTACCTGCTCAAGGAAATGCTGGCGGCGCAGGAGAATGATCTTCCGGGCTTCGACAACGCCCTGTGGGGCCATGCCGGTTTCCTGATCTCCAATATTGTCCGTGCGCCTATCCTGGGTCTGACCGGCGGCCTGCTCAGCTCCAGCCCGGTTTCCGGCCCCACGGCGCGTTACTACCGCCGCGTCAACCGGCTCTCATCGGCCTTTACCCTGACCGCTGATCTTTGCCTGCTGATCCTGGGCGGCAAGTTCAAGTTTGCCGAGAAGCTCTCTGGCCGCTTCGCCGACGCCCTGGCCCATCTCTACATGGCCTCGACCAGCCTGCGCCGGTTCGAGGATGACGGCCGGCCGGCCGAGGATCTGGACGTGATGC
>JBGTEC010000029.1:0-2829 GCA_041747995.1 Wenzhouxiangella sp. | reverse complement strand
ATGGGCGAGAATCTCGCTTGACGAACTCCATGCCTGACGATTGACATCGGTAACGGTGGCCGCGGCCGTGATTCGCAACGGACGAGGCTGCTCGGAGAAATCCAGATTGATCGCCAGGGCATGTTTGCCGCCGCCGTCGGTCCGGCCCTCGAATTGCTGGGTTGCGGAGCCGTTGCTCTCACGCCAATGCCACGGCATCCACCATGGCGTCTGGAAACCGAACGACCACTGATCGCGATCGGGGGGTGAATAGTGCCCCGGCTCGGCGCTGACATTCCAGCGCACGTCGGCCCCGGGCAGTGCGCCACCGGCGTAGTAGGCCGCTTCAACCTCGACGTCTATTGGCTCCGATCCGACAAACGGACCTGGCGCCGATCGCGTGGTCACTTCGAACTCTGGCGTCCGGAATTCCTGGATCGCGAAGCGGTGGGTGTGGCTGGTCTGACCCAGTCCCGACAGGCCACTAACATTCAAACGCACACTGGCGTCCCCCAGATTGGGGGTATGCGGGAGCTCGAAGGAAAAATCAAATCCGCCGAGGCCGGCGATCCCGGTCGCTCCTACCGCCAGCTCATTGCCGCGGGAATCGGAGACCGTATAGCGGATTTCTGTCGACCGGTCGAACAGGCCAAGCCCGCCATCCGGGCGTTTTTCAAGCCGCCGTAGCCAGCCTTTCAGATGCACGGTTTCGCCGGGACGGTACATCTGCCGGTCGTCGAATACATGCCAGAGCACATCATCCGGCTCATCGCGCTTGTGCCAGTTTGTCCGGCTCACCCAGTGGCGGGATTCGGGCAACAGCGCGGTATCGGCGCCAATCGTTGCCTCGACCCAGTTCGCGCTACCGGCTACATCGGCCTGGGCGGGCAGTTCGATGGAGACCAGACCGTCGTCCTCTGTTACCCGGGAATCGGCCATCGCTCCGATCCGAATTCGGGTATCGGCCAGCGGCGAGCCGTCGGCCAGACTGGTCGCCCAGACCTGCAGCCGGTTGCTGTCCGCCGCGACATCCAGGCCGATCCGGGTCGACTGGACCCAGGTGATCTGGTTTCGTCCCCAACGATCCTCGGGCACCCGATCGAGCAACCTGCCCGGCCCGACCATCACCACGAAATGGCCGGTATCGTCATTCAGCCAGGGCGCCAGGTCGATACCCGTTCGGACCAGCTCATCACGCCGCTGCTCGATCTCCATCAGTCCGGAGAAAACCTCCTCCCCAGGAAGGTCAGGCAACACATCCCGCCACTCGTGCTGACGGCGAAAAAGCGACAGATAGTCCGGCCAGTCCGAGGGTTCAACCCGGTGAATACGGACGCGCGCGGACCGGTAATTGGTGCTGAAGAACTCCAGCCGCGGCGGCGCCATCGGGTCCAGCGTGGTCAGCGCCTCGGCCCCCAGGGTTACGCCGGGGCCAAAGCTACCGACCTCGAATGAGAAGGACCTGGAACCGCTGAGCTGCTGGCCAAAACGATCGGCCAGTTCGGGAGCGAAGGAAACGTTGTAGGTCGTCTGACCCCGCTTGATGCCGAGAATGGTGATGCTGCGCCCAGAGGCCTCGACCTGAAGGCCGACAATCTCGGGCTCGACCGTCACCAGCGCGGCCGCATCCTGATCCGGATGAAGGTCGTTGGACAGATTGAACGTGAATGGGTCCGCTGGTGAACATTCCTGATTCCAACCGCACTGCTTGCGATTGACGATAAATGGACCGTAGGTCGAGAACTCGCGACGCTGGGTTTCGGTGGTCAGCAACAGGCCCTCGGCCGACTGGGCGCCAGCTTCCAGCACCAGTTCGATACGCGTACTGGTCGGCAACGCATCCTCGGTGCGAAGCGCTACCCAGCGCCCAGGCTCGAGATCCTCAACCAGGTTCGCTGCCGTCGGGTCATCCTCGACTTCCTGATCAGTTGCCGCGCGATAGGCAAGATTGCGGCCATCCCGGCCGATGATCCGCAGAGACGCCGACAGGGTGTCCAGGTGGACGCGCTGGTCGAACACCAGGATGATGACCGGCTCCAGCGGTACACCAGTTCCCGCGGGGTGGCTGTTGATGACACTGACCGGCGGGGTCGAAAAGGTCCACTGGTAGGGTTCCGCCAGCTCCGAGCCATCGTCAGCCCGGGTCTGGGCGTCCAGCGAGACCGTGAATTGGGTCGCCATCGGCAGCCTGGCCACCTCCGGCTCGAACATCAAGGTGCGCGCGCCAACCCAGCGCCACTGACCAGGCACATCGGGCGACAGGGTGGCCGGCACACCATTTTCAAGCGCATCGTCATGGGCCGTGACCGCGACCATCGGGCGATCAAAGGTCATGCTGACCTGGCCGGCTATGGGCACGGCTCCCTCGGGCCCATAGCGCAACAGTTGAAGCGGGCCTTCCGGAGCATCGACCACCGGAGGCCGACGCTCCTCATCCAGGGGAAACTCGGCCTGGACGGTAACGCCGGTCCGGGGCGACGGCAGGCTTCCTGGCCGCAGGGCAAAATCGACTTCATCGTCAGGGTCAACCGGCAGCCGTTCCAGGCGCCCCAGCAACTGTGTCACCTGCTCATCGGACTGGTCGCGGGTTTCGGCCAGGGGCACTCGCTCGGCGAAATCTTCGTGGCCCTGGCCTTCGGCCAGAGTGCCGGGAAAAAACTCAAGCGGCTCGGGATCACCAATCGGCTCCACCCCTGAGGCGCCCAAAGACAACCCACCTGCCCCGGTCACGGCCTCAGGCTCATCGTGGGCCAGGCAAGCAACCAACAGGGACGCCGCCGTGCCCAGCAAAATCAAACCAGTCAGTCGTTTCATCCCATTCACATCCGAATCTGGCCGGACATCAGTGTA
>JBGTEC010000028.1:0-3119 GCA_041747995.1 Wenzhouxiangella sp. | reverse complement strand
GGGTTCAAATTCGTCCATCGCGGCCAGCGCCTGCTCGGCACTGGGCCAGCTACGAGCATGATGGCCCTCGGATTCGAGTTCCTCGACCAGCAGTTCCGCCAGGCTCTTATCGTCTTCGACCACCATGATCCGATGGACTTGCGTGTTCATCTCGCGCTCCTGAAAATCATTCGGAAGCAACCGCCACCGAGGTCCGAACTGCGGTCGACTTCTATTCTTGCCTGATGTTCATCGGCAACAGCCCGCACAATCGCCAGACCGAGGCCGGTCCCCTGCCCATCCTGGCGTGAGCTGTGAAAGGGCTCGAAAATGCGTTCATGCAGGTCCTCCGGCACGCCGGGACCATCGTCTTCGACGGTGATGATGATTTCACCCGTGTTGCGCGAGGCGCCGAGGCGAACCCGGCTTGAAGCCGCCTGTATTGCGTTGCGAACCAGATTGAGCACCGCATGCTCGAGTCGGATCTCGTAACCGGAAACCGTCATGTTAGAGTCAACAGGCTTTAGCTCAAGCTCGATTCCGTGCGCTTCGGTCTGTGGTGCGGTTCCGCTGGCAACCTGATTCAACAGTCGCTCTACCGGAACCAGGGTCATCTCGCGTTGATCGCTGCGCACGAAATCCATCAATTGACGAATCAACTGGCGGGTACGCTGGACCTGGCGGCGCATGCGCTCCAGGCGGCGTCGGCCGTCATCCTTGTTTTGCTTGGTGTTCTGGTCAGTGTTCTGGTCGGTGTTCTGATCGT
This sequence comes from Wenzhouxiangella sp., assembly GCA_041747995.1. GTDB lineage: Bacteria > Pseudomonadota > Gammaproteobacteria > Xanthomonadales > Wenzhouxiangellaceae > Wenzhouxiangella. The sequence goes on along the minus strand of JBGTEC010000028.1, from coordinate 2,374 downwards.
CGTATTGATCGTCGTATTTATAGTCGCTCAACAAACGACGGGCATCGCCATCAATCACACTTAAAGGTGCGCCCAGTTCATGGGCGATTCCGGAGGAAAACCGGCCCAGGGCGGCGAGATTTTCCTGCTCCCTCAGGCGCTCGGTCATGGACAAGTGCTCCCTGTGCTTTCGGTCCAGTGCCAGTTGCATCGCCTGAATGGCGTCAAGCATGCGGTTGAGCCCTCCGGCCAGTGAAGCCAGTTCGCGCGGACCTTCCACCCGGGCCCGATGCGCACGATCACCGCCTTCAACCCGGCCCATGCTCTCGAGCAGCCGCTCAACGTGCCGGACGACGGCAACCCGGTGGCCAATCAGCAGCACGACGATCATCAGCAACATCACCCCACCCCACAACCACCAGCCGCGCTCGCGAATCTCACGCAGGCGTTGAGCGATTTCGCTTTCCTGGCGCACCACCTGCAACAGACCTTCGATACGGCCGGCGGGACCGGTCAGAGGAACGAAGTAGGAATAGACCTCCTCGCCGGCAAGGTCTGCATAGCGCCCCAACTCTTCGCCCAGCGCGACCACTTCGGCGGCCTGGGCCTGCTCTTGCCAGCCGGGCCGCGCCTCGCCAGCCGTGGCAACGCGCCGACCCTCGGCGTCATAGACATAAGCTCCGTAAATTCGGTCAATATCAAACACCGCGTTAAGAGTCTCACCAATACGATCCAGATCCGCCTCCGCCAGGGCCTGCTGCACCGGCACTCGCATGGCCCGCGCCACCAACTCGATCTCCTTTTCCAACCGATGCTCCACCAGGCTTTCAACAGTGTGAAAGGTCATCCACACAACGACGGTGGCCAACAAGGTCAGCGGCAGGAAGATTTGCAGGATAAGTTGGATTCTGAGGCTGTTCACGGCCCACTCCATTCCAGGCACATGCGCCATTGTGACACACTTTCAGCGCACTCAATGGCTCAGGATGCGCTTCAAGCATCTGTTTTTTCACGCTACACTCAATTGGCATGAACGTTGCATATAGGTCATCGCGCTGTTTCAAACCGCATGACGCAAACCCAAAACCAGGAGTTACTGAAATGACTATTCGAAATACTTTGATGCTCGCATTGTTCACGCTCGCCCTGGCCTTCGGTGGCACCGCCCTGGCGCAGGACTACCAGACGGAGCAACAACAGCAGCCGACCAAGGATGTGACCGAACAGGATCTGGAAAAGTTTGCCAAGGCCCAGGTTCAAATCTCCGAAATCCAGCAGGATTTCGCCGGCCGCCTTCAGGGCGTTGATGATCCGGAGCAGGCACACGAACTGCAGGTGAAGGCCAATGAAGAGATGACCGAAGCGGATGAAGAAGTCGGTCTGGACGTTGAATCGTTCAATGAGATCGCGATTGCGATTCAAAACAATCCGGAGTTGCAGCAGCGCCTGACCGCAATGTTGCAGGATCGGCGGTAACAGACCGTTGTTCCCGGATTGTTCCCGGATTGATCACTTTGCCCGGTGATCGATTCGACCCCAAACCGGAGCCGGGTCCCGCATGGGACCCGGTTTTTTTACGAACGCTTTCCGTTGGACTTGAGTAACTCGGGGCTGTAAATCGTGTTACCGGCTTTGCCATAGCGCGCCAGCACATCCGCCGCCTGGCGGCTCAATACCCCCGTGACAACCCGAATGCCCCGGCTGACCAGGCGGTCGGCCCAGTCGTCCGGTCGCTCGCCTTCATCGAATCCGACCGCCTCGGCATCCGCCTTGGCTGCACCACAAACCAGCGACCCGATACCGGACCAGGGGATCGCGCCCAGACACATGGCGCACGGCTCGCATGAGGTGACCAACTCCATCTCACCGCGCCCGGCCTGACCAAGATTCCAATGCGCCAACGTTTGCTGCGCCAGACTCAGCGCCATGATCTCGGCATGCGCACAGGAGCAATGCGTCGGTTCAACACGGTTCACTCCCAGGGCAATGACTTCACCGCTGTCGCACCCGACCACCAGCGCACCGAACGGCCCCCCGCTCTGATGAATCACGTTCTGGCGCGCCAGGCTGATCGCCACCTCCATGCGTTGCTCCGCGGTGGCGAGCCGTGATGGCAAACTGCCCCGAAAGCTTCTCATCCATGACGGCAGATCAATACGCAAGGTGTCTGAAAAATTCATCCCGCCAGCCTGATCCGGACTGCCTCGAACAAACCGATTCCGGCCGCCACGGACACGTTCAGACTTTCCATCGCGCCCGGCATGGGGATCTGGACCAGTTCATCGCAGCGCTCGCGCGTCAGGCGACGAAGGCCTTTCTCCTCGCTACCCAGGACCAACGCCAGGGGTCCGTCGAGATTGGCGCTAAACAGGCTCTTGCCTTCGCCCCCCACCAG
>JBGTEC010000027.1:0-24491 GCA_041747995.1 Wenzhouxiangella sp. | reverse complement strand
CCTGGAGCTGGTGCGGAGCGGCGCGGCCGGGGCGATGGTCAGTGGTGGCAGCACGGGCGCTTTGATGGCGCTGTCGCGGCAGCTGCTGGGCACCTTGCCTGGCGTGGAGCGCCCCGCCTTGATGGGTGCGATCCCGACCATTGATAAGCCGGTATGGATGCTGGATCTCGGTGCCAATGTCAACGTGGACGCGCGACGTCTTCTCGAGTTTGCCCAGATTGGTCATGTCGCGTGCAAGGTGCTTCAGGGTGCGGCGCCGCGAATCGGCTTGCTCAACGTAGGCACCGAGCCCGGCAAGGGTCCGGATGTCGTCCGGGAGGCGGCGCGATTGATTGCCGAAGAGCCCGGCCTGGACTTTGCCGGCTTTGTCGAGGCAGACCAGGTATTCAATGCGACGGTTGACCTGGTGGTTTGCGACGGATTTGCCGGCAATGTGCTGCTGAAGGGCGCGGAGGGCGCCGTACGCCTGCTGTTCTCATCACTTCGCGATGGCCTCAAGGGCAGCCTGGGTGGCTGGATAGTCAAAAACAGGATGCGAGACCTGCATGACAGGCTTGATCCGGCCCGGCATAATGGCGCCCCCATGCTGGGCGTTCGTGGTACCGTCATCAAGAGCCACGGCAACACCTGCAACAAGGGCTTTGCCCGCGCCATCAATCTTGGCGCATTGCAGGCTCGCCATAATCTGGTCGCGCAACTTGAGAGCCAGTTGTGGGCCAGTTACTGAAACGAACTTGGAGGGAGACTGACCGGATGTATGCCAGAATCGCCGGTACCGGCAGCTATCTGCCGGACAAAGTTGTTACCAACCATGACCTGGAGAAACTGGTCGACACCACAGACCAGTGGATACGCGACCGGACCGGTATTGCCGAACGACGGGTTGCGGCTGAAGGCCAGACCACCTGTGATCTTGCCGAACAGGCCGCGTTGCGTGCGCTGGAGGCCGCAGGCCTCAAACCGCAGGACATTGATCTTCTGATCGTCGGCACCACAACACCCGACATCGTTTTCCCGTCAACCGCGTGCCTCCTGCAGCACCGACTCGGCATGGCCGAATGCGGCGCATTCGACGTCAATGCCGCCTGTTCCGGGTTTATCTACGGGCTATCGATTGCTGACCAGTACATCCGGTCAGGAACGGCCAGGAAGATCCTGGTGGTTGGCGCCGAGACGCTCACCCGGATGATTGACTGGACCGACCGTGGCACGTGTGTTCTTTTCGGCGATGGTGCTGGCGCGGCTGTACTGGTGGCTGACACCGAGCCGGGCATCATGTCGACCCACATTCACGCCAACGGCGCCTACGGTGATCTTCTCAAGACCGAGGTCGGCGTATCGCGCGGCTTCAGGGCCGAGCCGGGTGGCGGCGTCAAGGTCAGCATGAATGGCAGCGAAGTTTTCAAGGTCGCTGTCAATACCCTGGGCCGAATCGTCGATGAAACACTGGCCGCCAACAATCTTCAGAAAACCGATCTTGACTGGCTGATTCCGCACCAGGCCAACTTGCGCATCATCAAGGCGACCGCCAAAAAGCTGCAAATGTCAATGGACCAGGTTGTGGTCACTGTGGACAAGCATGGCAATACTTCCGCGGCGTCAGTGCCGATGGCGCTTGATGTCGCGGTCCGTTCCGGCAGGATCAAGCGCGGCGACAAGCTTTTGCTTGAAGCCTTCGGCGGTGGCTTTACCTGGGGCGCGGCCCTGATTGCCTACTAGTCGCCTGGAACTCGTCGACTGTCCAAATGCCACTCACCGTTCAAACCAGAGAAGCGCAATGACTCAATTTGCCATGCTGTTCCCCGGCCAGGGCTCGCAATCCCTGGGTATGCTGACCGATCTTGCGGCGCGGCATACCGAGATCAGGAACTCGTTTGTCGAAGCCGGTGATGCGCTGGATATTGACCTTTGGCGACTGGTTTGCGAAGGTCCTGCCGAAGAACTGAATCGTACCGAACTGACCCAGCCGGCCATGCTTGCCGCGGGTGTCGCGGTATGGCGGGTGTGGGTTGCTCAAGGCGGCGCCATTCCTGCGGTCATGGCCGGGCACAGCCTCGGAGAATATACCGCCCTGGTCGCTGCCGGCTCGGTCGATTTTTCCGATGCCTTGAAAGTGGTGGCTGCACGAGGTCGCTTGATGCAGTCGGCCGTGCCCGAGGGCCAGGGCGCAATGGCTGCGATTCTGGGGCTGGACGACGACCTCGTCGAGGCCATTTGTCGCGAGGCGGCCGAAGGTCAGGTTGTCGCGCCGGCGAACTACAACTCGCCGGGTCAGCTGGTCATTGCCGGTCACGTGACGGCTATTGAACGAGCCATGTACAAGTGTCGTGAAGCAGGGGCCAAGCGGGCCATGATATTGCCTGTCAGCGTCCCTTCGCACAGCGAACTGATGCAGGGCGCAGCCGAGGGACTCAAGGAAGTTCTGGACGCAATCGACATACGGCCCCCTCAGGTGGCTATCCTTCACAATGTCGATGTCGATGAGCATCGCCAACCGGGTGCCATCCGTGCGGCGCTGACCGGTCAGTTATCGGCGCCAGTGCGCTGGACCGCAACGATCCAGGCCATCATTGGCCGCGACATCATGCGCATGGCCGAATGCGGCCCTGGCCGGGTCCTGTGTGGTTTGGGACGCCGGATCGAAAAGAGAGTCGAGTGGGTGGCGCTGGAGCAGCCTGGACAGATCGAATCAACCAGTGCCGAATGGAAGGAGTAGAGATGTTGAGCCCTGAAAGCAGCAATAGAATCGATGATCGGGTTGTATTGGTCACAGGTGCAAGCCGAGGTATCGGGCAGGCCGCCTCGCTGTGGTTGAAAGCTATGGGTGGACAGGTTTTCGGAACCGCGACCAGCCAGGCCGGTGCTGACCGTATCAGTGAAACGCTTGGTGAGGGACGCGGCCTGGTGCTTGACGTGACCGACGCCGAAGCAATTGCCGAGACAAGCGATCACATCGGCAAGACAGCCGGGCCGGTTACCGTGCTGGTCAACAACGCGGCCATCACGCGTGACCAACTACTGATGCGGTTGAAAGATGACGACTGGGACGCGGTCATGGATACCAATCTCAAAGGCGCCATGCGCATGACCAGGGCATGCTTGCGTGGCATGCTCAAGGCTCGCTATGGCCGGATCATCAACATCTCATCAGTGGTTGGATACAGCGGTAATCCGGGCCAGGCAAACTATTGCGCCGCCAAGGCTGGATTGGCCGGATTCTCGCGCGCTGTCGCCCATGAACTGGGCTCGCGCGGCATCACCGTTAACGTGGTCGCACCGGGGTTTATCGATACCGATATGACCCGGGCGCTTGACGAGGCACAACGTGAGCGTCTACAGGGTACAATTCCCCTGGGCAGGCTGGGCGAGGTTGACGACATTGCCGCATGTGTTGGCTTTCTCGCCGGTCAGGGCGGTAGCTATATCACGGGTCAGACGATCCATGTCAATGGTGGCATGTACATGACGTAAGGTATCAAGTTCTGATCATAAATTATTGAAAGTTATGGTTTTTAACTGTTTTGGTCTGCTGGCTGACTAACTGGTCGGTGGTTCATGCAACTGGCGAAGCGAGCATAAGTTCACTACAATGTTGCGGCTTCGGGTAAACCCTTGTAGAGGAAAACGAACAATGAGCAGTATTGAAGATCGCGTCAAGAAAATCGTCATCGAGCAACTGGGTGTCAAGGAAGAAGAGGTGACACCGGGTGCATCTTTCGTCGATGACCTGGGAGCTGACTCTCTGGACACTGTCGAGCTGGTGATGGCGCTTGAAGAAGAGTTCGAGTGCGAAATTCCCGATGAAGAGGCCGAGAAGATCACCAGCGTGCAGCAGGCGATCGACTACATCAAGAGCAACGCTGACAAGTAGGCTGTTCACTGTTGATGGAAATGTCGGAGCTCAAATTTTGGCGGCTATCTGGAGCAAAGCATGCTTGGTGATCGTCGTATCGTCGTGACCGGCATGGGATGTGTCTCACCGGTAGGCAACGATGTGCCAAGTGCCTGGGATGCGATCCAGGCAGGGCGGAGCGGCATCGGTCCGCTGACTGCTTTTGATCCGGAGAAGTTCAGCGCAAAGATAGCGGGACAGATCAAAGACTTTGATCTGGATATCTATCTGTCGCCGAAAGAGGCCCGAAAGTCTGATCCCTTCATCCACTACGGCATGGCGGCGGCAATTCAAGCCATCGCCGATGCCGGGCTGGAAGCGCATCCGGACCATGCCGATCGCTACGGTGTGGCCATCGGTGCGGGGATTGGCGGGATTCTGACCATCGAGCAAACGTATCAGACCTATCTCGACAGTGGCCCACGGCGGATCTCTCCATTTTTTGTTCCCGGCTGCATCATCAACATGATAGCCGGGAATATCTCGATTCGCTTCGGATATCAAGGCCCCAACATTTCCATTGTCACGGCCTGCACCACGGCAACCCACAACATCGGGGACGCTGCACGCATGATTGCCTATGGTGATGCCGACGTGATGGTTGCAGGTGGTGCCGAGTACGGCACGACGCCAACAGCTTACGGTGGTTTCACCGCGGCACGGGCGCTGTCGACCCGCAACGACGAGCCAGAAAAGGCAAGCCGACCGTGGGACATTGATCGTGACGGGTTCGTGCTAAGCAATGGCGCCGGCGTGATCGTGCTTGAGGAGCTCGAGCATGCCCGCAAGCGTGGGGCAAGAATCTATGCCGAAATTTCCGGTTACGGGATGAGCGGAGATGCCCACCACATGACCTCGCCTCCAGAAGATGGTCGGGGTGCGGCGCGGTGTATGGCCCATGCTCTGAGAGATGGCGGCGTCACTCCCGAGCAGGTCAGCTACATCAACGCTCACGGCACGTCCACCATGCTCGGGGATCGTGCTGAGTGTGAGGCCGTTCGTTCGCTGTTTGGTGATCATGCGAGCAAACTCATGATCAGTTCGACCAAGTCCATGACCGGCCATCTGCTGGGCGCAGCCGGTGGTGTCGAAGCCATCTTCACCATCTTGGCGCTGCACGATGGGGTCGTTCCGCCGACGATCAATCTGGATCAGCCTGATCCTGCGATCAAGGACCTGGACATGGTGCCCCATGAAGCGCGTCAGGCCAGGCTGGATTACGCCCTGACCAATTCGTTCGGTTTTGGCGGAACGAATGGTTCGCTGCTTCTGCGACGTTTCTCCTGAGATTTTACCCGGCGTGCCGGGTCTCCCATGCCATTGACTGCGAGTGCGCGCCGACTCCATCCCGAAGTAGCACCTTCCCTGTTGGCGGTCCATCGTCAATATCCAGACCGCTGGCCATACCTTCTGGCCAGTTCGGCAGGCGAAGGCGAACTCGGGCGTTGGTCGTTGCTGCTTCGCGCAAGCGGCCAGACCCTGGTGCTGGGCGCCGATGGAGCCCTGGTGGGACCGGGAACATCCGCGACCTTCCTGGATCGCCTCAAGGAGTGGACCGTGTCCGGCAGGCCGGACGTTGCGACGTTGCCGTTACCGTTTACGGGTGGATGGTTTATCTACCTGGGATACGAACTGGTCGGTGAAATCGAGCCCCGGCTGAATCTGCCTGCGGCTACCGACGGCCTGCCAACAGCCCTGGCGGCCCAATGCCCGGCCGCTTTGCTTTATGACCACCAAGCCGGTGAGACCTGGGTGGTCGGAGAGAGCGAGGACGCCATGGCCCAGGCGCTGGCCGAAATCGAAGGCCTGACTCCGGCGACCCAATCACCCGAGGCCGGGAGCCGGGTGGATCTCGACCTGCATGCCGACCCCGGCGAGCAATACATGGCCGGGGTCGAGCGAATCAAGGAATGGATACTTGATGGCGACGTCTTTCAGGTCAACCTGTCGCGCGGCTGGAAGGGCGCCAGCACCAGGGCTCTGGATCCGGCGGATCTGTATCATTCCCTGAGCATCAGCAACCCGGCGCCGTTTGCCGGCCTGGCGCGATTGCCTGGTGGCACGGTGTTGAGTTCATCACCGGAGCGGCTGGTCGAGATTCGCGCCGATCATGTTCAGACCCGCCCCATCGCGGGCACTCGCCCCCGGGGCACGTCGGCGGAGCAGGATGCATCGCTGTCAGCTGAATTGATGGCGCATCCGAAAGAGCGTGCCGAGCACATCATGCTGATCGATCTCGAGCGCAACGACCTGGGCCGGGTTTGCCAAAAAGGGTCGATCGAGGTCAACGAGTTGATGGTGGTCGAAAGCTACACTCACGTTCATCACATCGTTTCCAATGTCCGGGGCCGGCTGCAGCCGGGAACTCACGCGACCGATGTCATTGCCGCGGTATTTCCCGGCGGAACGATCACGGGTTGTCCCAAGGTCCGTTGCATGGAAATCATTGCCACGCTGGAAGGGCAGGGTCGCGGCTTTTACACTGGCGCCATGGGTTACCTGGGGCATGATGGCAGCATGGATACCAACATTCTGATCCGCAGCATGGTCGTCCGCGACCATGAACTGAGTTTCCGCACGGGTGCCGGAATTGTGGCCGATTCCGATCCCGCGGCCGAGCTGGCCGAAACCGAAGCCAAGGCCCGGGGTTTGCTGCGGGCACTACGCAATGACTGACTGCCTGATTGATGGCAAGCCGGGCCACTTGATTCCAGCCGACGACCGGGGATTGCTGTATGGCGATCATCTGTTCGAAACCATTGCCTTTCATCGCGGTAGCGCGCCGCTATGGTCGTGGCACTGGCAGCGCCTGGCAAAAAGCTGTGCCATCCTCGGATATGGTGAGCCGGACGAATCCACCGTGCGTTCCGAGTGCGCCAGTCTCTGTCCCGTTCAGGGTTCGGCTGTGATTCGGCTGACCGTGACCCGGGGTAGTGGCGGGCGGGCTTACTTCCCGCCAGAACAAGCCGTTGCGCGTCGCATTGTGCAGAAACGCGCCTGGCCGGATGATTTGGAAGTCCAGCGAACCGCTGGCCTGGTCATGACCACCAGCCCGGTGCGCCTGGCAACTGGTTCGGTGGTGGCCGGGCTCAAGCATGGCAATCGCCTGGAGCAGGTCCTGGCGGCCCGTGCCTGTGCGGCTGCGAATGCTGACGAAGCGCTTTTGTTTGACCACCAGGGCAGGCTGGTCGAGGCCATTGCCTCCTGCATCGTGGTCGAGCTGAATGGCGCGGCCCTGACGCCGCCGGCGGGCCGGGGCGTGGACGGGGTAGGGCTGGCGTGGCTACGGTCACAACATGCCGTCGATATAGAGGAAGCAGAACTGGACATGGATGATATCCGGACGGCTTCGGGGCTCATGGTGATAAACTCGGTCGCTGGAATTCGACCGGCAAGTTCGCTTGATGGTCGACAATTAAACCCGAGCGCCCGCTGCCGGCTCTGGCAGCAACTGTGGAATGAACGACTGAGCTGATCATGCGCAAGCTTCTGTATTTTGTGCTTGTTGTCGGCCTGGCTGCCAGCCTGGCCGGTCTTTGGCTGTACCGTGATTGGGAGCGCTTCGTCGCTCAGCCGATCAACCCCGATAGCCAATTGAACCTCTGGGTCGCGCCAGGCACGACATGGGCCGGGCTGGTTCGCCAACTCGAAACCCTTGGCCTTGTACGTCGGACCTGGCATTGGCGGCTGTATGGCCGCCTCAGCCATCCTGGTCTCAAAGCCGGCGAGTACCTTGTTTCCCCAGGAATGACGACGGGCCAGCTCGTTGAGTTGCTCGAGTCCGGTCGGGTCCGCGAGCATCGATTGACCATCGTCGAGGGTTGGACCGTGGCCCGCCTGCGCGAAGTGCTGGCGATCGACCCCCGATTGCGTCAGCGCACGGCCGGGCTGGACAACGACGAGTTGATGGCATTGCTCGATTGTGCCGGGTGTCCCGCCGAAGGTCGTTTCCTGCCTGAAACCTATTTTTTCACCCGCTCGAGCGATGATCTGCTGCTGCTTCGTCGCGCCTTCGACGCGATGAACCGGGTCGTGGAGGAAGCCTGGTCAACGCGCGCGCAGGACTTGCCGCTGCAAAGCCCACAAGAAATGTTGGTTCTGGCATCGATCATCGAACGCGAAACCGGCTATGCCGGCGAGCGAGCCAAGGTGGCCGGCGTCTTCATCCGCCGTCTGCAAATCGGCATGCGTCTTCAGACCGATCCGACCGTGATCTATGGTCTGGATGACGATTTCGATGGTCGCCTGCGGCGCGTCCACTTGCGCACCGACCATCCCTGGAACACCTATACTCGCCACGGCCTGCCGCCGACTCCGATCGCTCTTCCCGGTCGGCGCGCGATCGAAGCTGCAGCGAATCCCGCTCCCGGCACGGCCCTGTATTTCGTTGCCCGGGGCGATGGCAGCCATCAGTTCTCCGATACCCTTGAACAGCACAACGCGGCGGTCAACCGCTATATCCGGGGCCGAAGGTGACCTCAGCCCACCTTGTTCACCACTGTGCCGTAGCGCAGGCTGTAACCAGAGGGCGATTTGCGAAGCAAGAAGCGCTCTGGTGGAAGCCGTGGCGCGTGAGGGGCCGACAGGCCCTGTGGCCGGGGCGTTTCGCGACCGAGCGCACCGGAAGCGTACTTGCCTGTACGGTGAGGAAGTGCAGGCCAGAGCCGGAGTGCGGTTTGCCGCAGGCAAGAAGCGCTTCGGCGGCGGCCGGCCGCACGTGCGACCGAGCGAAGCGCCTTGGACGCAGGGTCTGGCGGCTCCGCAGTAGGCAGGGTGGTGAATAAGGTGGGCTCCGGAAGGCTGATCACCCTGGAAGGCGGGGAGGGCGCCGGCAAGTCGACCGCGATTGCGACCGTTCAACAATGGCTGGAAGCGCAGGGGCGCCGGGTCCTGCTCACCCGGGAACCCGGGGGGACGCCGGCCGCCGAGAATATCCGCCGCATGCTCCTTGATCCGGACACCGGCGAACTGGCGCCCATGACAGAATTGCTGCTGATGTTCGCGGCGCGTTCCGAGAACCTGGCCGCAGTGATTCGTCCTGCTCTCGACCAGGGGGGTGATGTCATTTGTGATCGCTTTTCCGATGCCAGCATGGCCTACCAGGGTGCAGGTCGTGAACTGGGCCGTGCCCCGGTGGAAACCTTGAAGAACCTGGTTCATCCGGACCTCAAGCCTGATCTGACCTTGTTGCTGGATGTGCCGGTTGATATTGGCCTTGGGCGCATCGGTGATCGTGAGGGTGGCCCGGATCGTTTTGAGCAGACAGAAAAGGGCTTTCTTGAGCGCGTCCGGCAAGGCTACCTGGATGCCGCACGGCGCGAGCCCGATCGTTTTGAGGTGATCAATGCCAGCGAGCCACTGGCCGCCGTCCAGGCTGCCATTGTGAGTGCGCTCGAGGCGCATCTGTCATGAATCTGCCCTGGCTCGAGGATACCAAGGCACGCTTGAGTTCCAGCCTCGACCAGAATCGGCTCGGCCATGCTCCGATGCTCACGGGTCCGGCCGGTGTCGGCAAAGTGTTGCTGGGCGAGTGGCTGGCCCGACGCATTCTGTGCCTGCAGCCCAACGGCCGTGACCCGTGCCTGAAATGTCGGTCCTGCGAACTGATCGACAGCGGCTCTCATCCCGACTTCTTTCGCGTCGGTATCCCCGAAGACAAGAAGGAAATCCCCGTCGACAGCGTGCGTAAGCTCAGCGCCAGCATCCAGCTCACGCCGCGCCTGGGTCCGCGCCGTCTCGGGCTGATCGAACCGGCCGAAGCGATGAATCTCAACGCTGCAAACGCCTTGCTCAAGACCCTCGAAGAGCCCTCGGCCAATGCCTTCGTCGTTCTGATCAGCCATCGCCCTGGACGCTTGCCTGCGACCATCCGCAGCCGCTGCCAGCCCATCCCGGTCCGGCCTCCCGATACCGAGGCCGCGTTGCAGTGGCTTGGCGACGCCTGTCCGGAAGCCGGTGCGTCAGATTTGTCCGACGCCCTGGCATTGACCACCGACGCGCCGCTGGCCGCGCGCGATCTTCTGGCCTCCGAGGGACTGTCCTTTGGACGCGAAGTGCTTGACGGACTGCTGGGATTGACCAGGGGTCGGCCCGTCAGCAGCGTCATGACAGATCGCTGGCTTCAGCCGGCGGCTGTGACCTGGCGCTGGCTGGCCGTCTGGACTGGCGTGATGATGCATCATGGCCACGGACTGGATTCCGGGCGCTTGCCCTCGGGCTTGACCTTGCCGACAGTGAACAATCGCGCCCTTGGAAGCCTGTGGGAAAGCGCCTTGCGTGGACAGGCACTGACTCGAACCAGCGCGCGCCAGGATCTTCTGATGACCAAATGGCTGCTAGAATGGACTGCGTCGAACCACGCGGAAAAATGATTCCATGACACAGAAAGGCATCCTTTCCTACAATATCGAGACCAAGCAGGAGCTGTACGCGGCCTACATGCCGTTTCTGATCCATGGCGGGCTGTTCGTGCCGACTAAAAAGGACTTCAGGCTGGGTGATGAGGTACTGATTCTGCTCAGTCTTCTCGGTGAGGAGCGGATTGCCATCCCCGGAACGGTTGCCTGGATCACGCCGGCAGGCTCTCAGCACAACATCAATGCCGGCGTCGGTGTTCACTTTGCCGACAGCCCTGAAGGCAGCCAGGCCAAGAACACGATCGCCTCACTGCTGGCCGGCATGCTCGAAAGCGACCGTCCGACCCACACGATTTAGCGCCTTTTCAAGGGCTACTCCCTACTTGCCAAGCACGGTTTCGATCGCATTCCCGGCATCTTCCAGCTGTTCCATCGGAGTATAGAAGTGGGGCGAAAGCCGCACCAGCGATCCACGCACGGCTGCATGAATACCTCGCAGGGACAGGGCTGCAACCAGTTTTTCGGCGGCCAGTCCTTCGACCCGGAAGCTGACAATGCCGGCTCGCCGCGACCGGGCTACCGGGGTGATCATCTCGACTCGCGGCAAGGCCGACAGTCGTTCAATCAGCCAGCCAGTGCGATCAAGCAAGACCTCGCCCACGGCCTCCAGCCTGTTTTCAAGCAGCAAGCCCACCGCGGCGTTGAGACCGTGGATGCCGGCACTGTTCAGGGTGCCCGGTTCGAAACGCCGGGCTGAGGCGGGTGGAGTCCAGTCCGGCCGTTCGAAGTTGAAGGGATCGTGAAACATGCGCCAGCCTGGCTCTGTCACCTCGAGTTGCTCGCGTGCAGTTGGCCTCGACCAGAACAGGGCCAAGCCTTCGGGAGCAAGGAGCCATTTGTGGGATCCGGCAACGACAAAGTCCGCGCCCGATTGGTTGATATCGAAAGGCAGCGCGCCGAGATGCTGGATCGCATCAATGCAAAACAGGACACCGTGACGCTTGCAGGCGGCGCCAAGGCGCTCGAGGTCGAGTCTCAAGCCTGATTCGTACTGGACCGAGGAGACGGCCAGCAGCCGCGTCGATGGACCCAGCGCTGCGATCAGTGAGCGTTCCGGGTCCGACCGATCCAGCCTGACCGCTCGCGCATCGACATCCTGAGCCTGCAGCGCTTGCCAGGCCAGGCGATTGGACGGAAAGTCGCAGGCCGGGAAAACCACGCTGTCGCCAGGCCGCCAGTCGAGTCCGCGCGCGACCCGGTTCAAACCAGTGGACGTGTTGGTGACCAGGGCCATATCATTGGCGTCGTCGGCGCCCAGCAGTTGCGTGGCCCGTGTGCGAAGCTGGGCTTCTGTCTCGAGCCACTTGCCGTAGCCCAGCGGTCCACAGCTGGCATTGTCTTCCACGAAGCCTCTCATCGCCTGAATCACGGCCTCCGGCCATGGCGAAATCGCGGCATGGTTGAGCCAGGTGTGGCGCCGAATCACCGGAAACTGCTCCGCCTCTGCGGCGGTCTGATGCAAGGGACTGTCCATTGCCCCATCTTAACGAACAACGCATGTCATGAAATTGATCGTCCGCAAGGTGTCCACGTGACCCGTCATGCCTGTGAGCCTGACGCGGTCGGATGGATGGTGCCGCGTAGAAGCGGGTCTGGTCAATGAAATCAATCATTCACGTCGACATGGATGCTTTTTTCGCCAGTGTCGAGCAACACGACAACCCCTCTTTGCGGGGACGCCCGGTGATGGTGGGCGGCGGCGCGCGACGGGGTGTTGTGGCAGCGGCAAGTTACGAAGCGCGCCAGTTCGGCGTTCGGTCCGCCATGCCCGGCAGCGTGGCCCGGCGCCTTTGCCCGCAGGGCATCTTCGTCCCATCGCGGTTTGCCCGCTATCGTGAGGTGTCTGATCAGATCTTCGCTGTTTTTCACGAGCTGACCGACCATGTCGAGGGGCTGAGCCTGGATGAGGCTTTTCTGGATGTCAGTATGCAGGTGCAAGAGGGGACGACGATCCTGGATATTGGACGTGAACTCAAACGAAAGATCGGCCACCTGACCGGATTGACCGCATCGGTCGGAATGTCGCATAACAAATTATTGGCCAAGCTGGCGTCGGACTATGACAAACCGGATGGCTTTGTTCATGTCGCACCTGACGAGGTCCGGCGATTTCTGGATCCGCTGCCGGTGCGCCGTTTGTGGGGTATTGGTCCAAAGAGCGCCGAACGCCTGCACGATGCGGGAATTTTTACCGTCGGACAGCTGCGCAAGAGCAGTTCTGACGTCTTGACCAGTCTGTTTGGTCCGTCAGGGCCGGATTTGCGACTGCGCGCCGCCGGGATCGACGAGCGACCCGTCAAATCCAGTCGGGTTCGCCGATCGATCAGTCAGGAAACGACATTTGATCGCGATCTGCACGAGGTCGAATCGTTGACGGCCGTCATCACGGAACAGGCGCAGCAGGTGGCGGCCACTTTGGTCGCCAAGCAGCTTCATGCCAGAACCGTCACCCTGAAGCTGCGCTCGGCCGGTTTTTCGACCATCACCCGCAGCGAATCACTGCCGGGTTATACGCGCGACCCGAAAGTGATCGCCGAGGTGGCCAGCGGTCTGCTATCCAACTGGGCCGGCTGGCGCAATGCCTTCGCCGTCCGCCTGATCGGCGTCGGTGTTTCCGGGCTTATTACCCACCCCGAACAAGCCGATCTGCTTTAGGAAATATCGGGAAGAAGTGAGAGGGAAGAGGGGGAGGATCTAAGAATCCGCCTAAATCCGCCTCCCTTTTCACCTTTTACCTTTCACTTCAGTTCAATCAGTCAGCCGAGCTTTTGGGCTCGCCGAACTGGTCGCGCAGCTCACGGCGCAGGATTTTTCCGACATTGGTCTTGGGCAGTTCGTCGACGAACTCCACGTACTTCGGCACCTTGTAACCAGTCAGCTCCTTGCGGCAGTGATCGCGCAGCTCCTTGACGGTGAGGCTGTCGTCCTTTCGAACCACGACGACCTTGACTGCTTCCCCGGATTTTTCGTCCGGTGTGCCGATCGCGCCAACCTCTAGCACCTTCGGGTGCTCGGCGACGATACCCTCGATTTCGTTGGGATAGACATTGAAGCCGGAGACCAGGATCATGTCCTTCTTGCGATCGACGATGTAGAAGTAACCGCGCTCATCCATTTTGGCCATGTCGCCGGTCTTCAGCCAGCCTTCGTCATCAAGCACCCTGGCAGTCTCTTCGGGCCGCTCCCAATAGCCCCTCATGACCTGCGGGCCGCGGATGCAAAGCTCGCCCGTTTCACCAGTGGGCAAGGGGTTGCCTTCGGTATCGATCACGCGGCATTCAGTCGAGGAAATCGGCAGGCCGATCGCACCGTTGTAGTCGGAAAGAGTCATCGGGTTGATACAGGCCGCCGGCGAGGTTTCGGTCAGCCCATAGGCCTCGATCAACGGAACGCCGGTTACCTTCTTCCATTTTTCCGCCACGGCACGTTGTACAGCCATGCCGCCGCCCAGCGTCATGCGCAACTCGGAAAAATCCAGATCGCTGAAACCCGGGGTATTGAGCAGACCGTTGAAAAGCGTATTGACGCCAGTGATCGACGTGAATTTCACCTTGGACAACTCTTTGACAAAGCCTGGCATGTCACGTGGATTGGTAATCAATACATTGCGCCCACCGAACTTGAGGAATACCAGGCAGTTGGCGGTCAAGGCAAAGATATGATAGAGCGGCAAAGCCGTGATGATGGTCTCTTCGCCATAGATCACACGCTCACCGAGCCAAGCCGAGGACTGCTGCATATTGGCGACCATGTTGCCGTGGGTCAGCATCGCACCCTTGGACACCCCGGTCGTGCCACCGGTGTATTGCAGGAAAGCCAGATCGTCATGAGTCATTGCCGCCGCGGGCAGTGTTTCACCGGCCCCCTGGTTAAGCGCCTGCCGGAACGGAATGGCGCCCGGCAGCTTGTACTTCGGCACCATTTTCTTGACGTGGCGCAGGACGAAATTCATGATCGGACCCTTGGGGAAACCAACCATATCGCCGATAGAGGTCAATACGATATGTTCTATCTGGGTATCTTCGACCACTGCCTCAAGGACATTGGCAAAGTTTTCCACGATGACGATGGCGCGCGCGCCTGAATCCTTGAGTTGGTGCTTGAGTTCGCGAGCGGTATAGAGCGGGTTGGTGTTGACCACCACCAGGCCAGCCCTCAATGCGCCAAAAACAGCGATAGGGTATTGCAGAATATTCGGCATCATGATTGCGATCCGGTCACCTGGCTTCAGTCCCAGGGCCTGCATTCGTGCGCCGAAGGCCCGACTGTATTCGTCGATCTGACGATAAGTCAGCTCAGCACCGAAGTTCACGAATGCCACTTTGTCGGCGTATTCCGTGCAACTCTTGTCGATGACATCGACAACCGAGTTGAATTCGGTCATGTCGATTTCGGCTGGAACAGCCGCCGGGTACTCGTCAAGCCAAGGTTTATCTGACATCTTCCTGCCCTTTTGTGTGATCCGACACTCTACAGCGCCAAGCTTGGCATAAGCAATGCCCTCAAGACAAGCTCTAGCAATTTGCCCGAGCGCCGGCTGGCGTATATCATCGCCGAAACTGCAGGCAAGGCGTTGCTACGAGGCCATGGGCGAACACAACATTCATCAGACAACCAACGAGGAAACCCGCAAGGCCTTCATGAAGGCCCTTCTGAACGAGGTTCGGGCGTTGGAGGACATGCATGCCAATGGCATGTTTGAAGGGGGTATTCGCCGCATCGGTGCCGAACAGGAAATGTTCCTGGTCGACCGTGCCGCCCGTCCGGCCCTGACCGCCATGCAGATTCTCGAGCGCATGGACGATCCGCGCTTTACCAACGAATTGGGTCTGTTCAATCTCGAAGCCAACCTGTCGCCGCTCGAACTCGGCGGTGATTGCCTGCAAAAGCTGGAAGCCGAAACCAACGAGGTCTGCCAGATTGCGCGCGAGCAGGCTGCTGAAGTCGGCAGTCGCATCGCGCTGGTCGGGATCCTGCCAACCCTGACCCGGGAGCATCTCAGCCTGGATGCCATGGTGCCGGCGGCGCGCTATTTCGCTCTGAACGAAGCCTTGCTGCGCCTGCGCGGAAGCAACTTCCAGATCAACATCAAGGGGACCGATCAGCTCAACTTCAATCATGACAACCTGATGCTGGAAGCCTGCAATACCAGTTACCAGGTTCACTTTCAGGTGGGCGCCGACGAATTCGCCCACTTGTACAACATCGCCCAGGCGATCACCGGGCCGTTGCTGGCCGCGTGCGTGAATTCGCCCATTCTCCTCGGCAAGCGCTTGTGGCATGAGAGCCGAATCGCCGTATTTGAACACTCCGTCGACGCCCGTTCCGAGGCATTGGCAGCGCGAGGCCACAAACCCCGGGTGCACTTTGGTGATCAATGGGTCGACGAATCGGTGATCGAGATCTTCAAGGAAGACATTGCCCGATTTCGAGTCCTTTTGACCACGGATTTCGAAAAGGATCCGATCGGCATGGTGGCCAGGGGAGAAGTGCCCAGGCTCAATGCGTTGCGTCTTCACAACGGGACCGTCTATCGCTGGAACCGGGCCTGCTACGGCATTTCAGACAACGGCAAACCACACCTGAGAATCGAAAATCGCGTGATTCCGGCCGGGCCAACAGTGCTTGACGAAGTGGCTAACGCGGCTTTCTTTTTCGGCATGATGTCGCACCTGTCCCGCACCGAAGCCGATATTCGAACGCGCTTCAATTTCTCTGACGTCAAGGGCAATTTCCTCGCCGCGGCCCGCGAAGGGCTTCGCGCCCAGCAGGTTTGGTTTGACGAGCGCCAGATGACTGCCCAGGATCTCATACTCGAAGTCCTCTTGCCCATGGCGCGCGAAGGCCTCAAAGGTTCCGGCATTCATGATGAAGATATCGAGCGCTACATGGGCACGATTCAGAAACGGGTCGAAACCCGCTGTACCGGCGCGCGCTGGCAGCTCGAGTCGCTGGAACACATGTCGGGCAAGGCCAGCCAGCACGAGTGCCTGCGGGCACTGACCAGCAGCATGATCGCGCAGCAGGAAGTCGGTCATCCGGTAGCCGAATGGGATCTGGCCGAATTCTGCCCGACGCAGGACTGGCGCGACAGTTATCGAACCGTCGGCCAGTTCATGGCGACCGACCTGTTCACGGTTCGGCCCGACGACATCGTGGATTTTGCCGCCAGCCTGATGGAGTGGCGGTACGTCCGCCACGTTCCCGTGGAGGATGATTCCGGGCAGTTGCTCGGGCTGATTTCCCACCGTCAGCTTCTCAGGCTGATCGCCCGTGGCAACAGCGACGACAAAACCATCATGGTGCGCGACATTATGCGACCTGACCCGCTTTCAGTCACCAGGGACACGACCACTGTCGAGGCGATTCGCCTGATGCGCGAAAACAAGCTCAGTTGCCTGCCAGTGGTCGAAGACAGCAAGCTGGTTGGCCTGGTCACCGAGTACGACCTGATCGTTGTCGCCGGCCGCCTGCTGGAGAGCTACCTGGGTGAAGACTCTCAGTGAGTTGCAGTGAGTGATCTGCCCGTCATGATGCCCGTCAGGTGGATTCTGGCCGGCGTCATGCTGGTTCTTTTGACCGCCTGTGCCTCGCCGGCGCCCGATGAAGAGCAGATCCGCCAGCGTCTGGACGACATGGCCACGGCTTTGGCGGAGCGCAATGCACGCGCGGTCATGGCGCCGCTGGCCGACGATTTCAGCGCCGACACCTGGGACCTGGACCAACGGGGCATCCGCCTTATCCTGCAGCGCGAGCTGCGTGCCCATCAACGGCTGCGCGCGCGCATCTTTGATCTTTCCGTTGAGATGCACGGCCACGACCGGGCCAGCGCACAGTTCCATGTCGTCCTGACCGGCGGCAGTGGTCTGCTGCCTGAGCAGGGCCGCTGGTACCGGGCCAGAACAGGCTGGCGCCGCGATGGCGCCGACTGGATGCTGATCTCCCTGTCCTGGGAAGACGCCATCGCTCGTTAAAACCAAGGTGAAAGGTAAAAGGTAACCTGATTAGCGTCGTGTCTCAGTCGAAAGCCAACAATCCCCTGACATCACCGCTGCACGCCGGCCTCAAGCGGGGGGATTCGCGGAATGCCTCGCCACGCGTCGAACTGAAGCGGATCCTCCCGCTTGAGGCCGGCCTCGAAGCCATTGAGCCCCGGGCACTGAGACACGACGCTAATCAGGAAAGGTAAAAGGTAAAAGGCGTCTTTTCCTTCCTCTCCCGTCTTCCCTCTCACTTTTCCCTGTCACAAGCCCTGCGGCCGCATAATGGCCGGATGGCCCTTAACGATTTTTCACCGCTGGTTCGAGAGTGGTTCGAGGCGCGGTTTTCCCAGCCGACCTCGGCTCAGGTAGGTGCCTGGCCGCTGATTTCCGCCGGGCACAACGTGCTGGTTTGCGCGCCCACCGGCGAGGGGAAATCGCTGTCGGCCTGGCTGCCGCTGGTCGACAGGCTTTGTCGGCGACCGGCCGGCAGGGGCGTCCGGGTACTTTACGTTTCCCCGCTGCGGGCCTTGTCCCGGGACATGGCCGCGGGCATCCTCGATTGCCTGGACGGACTGGACAGTGCCGATGGACTCGGGAACGCGCGCACGGCGCCGGAGATCGGCCTGCGTACCGGCGATACATCTGCCGCCGAGCGCGACCGGCAACGACGCAATCCGCCGGAAATTCTGCTGACCACTCCGGAATCCCTGTTTGTCATGCTCGGCAGCGGCGGCGGGCGTGCCATGCTGGCCACTGTCGAGACCGTCATTATCGATGAAATCCACGCCCTGATCGGCAACAAACGTGGCGCGCATCTTTCCCTGTCCCTGGAGCGCCTGGAAGCGCATGCGGGGCGCCCGCTTCAGCGCATTGGTCTGTCGGCCACGGCGCGACCGGTGCGCCTGGTGGCCGGCTTTCTGGTCGGTGCGGGCAGAGACTGCCGTATCGTCAGTCCCGAGGCTCATCGCCCTCCCGAAGTCATTGTGGAAATGCCAGCCGTGCCGTTGGGCCCATTTGCGCACGCCGGGCACTGGCGTTTTGTGGCCGAACGATTGCAGGACCTGGCCCTGCTGCCCGGCAACATGCTGGTGTTCTGCAATACACGTGGCCTGGTCGAGCGGGTGGCCGGTCTGCTGGCCGAAGCACTGGAGGAGAGCCAGATTGCAGCGCATCACGGCAGCATCGGCCGCAAGCGCCGCCAGCAGGTGGAAGAGGGCCTCAAGCACGGTCATATCAAAGTGGTCGTCTGCAGTTCCTCGCTGGAGTTGGGTATCGATATCGGCGTACTCGACCGTGTCTGCCAGTTGGGCTCGACCGGTGCGATCAATACTTTCCGTCAGCGCGCCGGGCGCGCCCGGCATCGGCCGGGCGCGGTGCCGCGGATTCATGCCTTCCCGCTGAACCTGGCCGATCTTCTCGAAGCCCGGGCGTTGATCGCTGCATTGCAATCGGCCAGCCTGGACCGCGCCCGGCTCTGCCGTCAGCCCATGGATGTATTGGCTCAGCACATCGTCGCGATGGTGGCTGCGGGGCAGGGAGGGACAGATTCGATCTTTGACCTGGCCCGGCGTGCGCTGCCCTGGCGGCGGCTGGATCGAGGTGAGTTCGAGGCAACCCTGGACATGCTGCATCAAGGCTATGTGCCGGGTCGCGAGACCGGTTGCGGACCGGTCTTTCGAAGCGGCCAGGGACGGCTGGAAGCCGCGACGAATGCTGACAAACGCAGCCTGCTCAATGCCGGCACCATTCCGGAATGGTTCGAGTATGAGGTCGTTGCCGCCGACGAAGGCCGGATTCTCGGTCGACTGGACGAAGAGTTTGCCTTTGAATCCTCACCCGGCCAGATCATGCAGCTCGGTGGGCAGAACTGGCGCATTCTTCGTGTTTCGACCGGCCGGGTCGACGTTGAAGCTGCTGATGATCAAACCCCGAATCTTCCGTTCTGGTTTGGCGAAGGCCCGGGTCGCAGCGCGGCCTTGTCGGGCGCCGTGCAGGCCGTGTGCGCGACGGTGGGCGAGGGCGGTCGGGTCGCCGATCGTCAGCTTCAGGATTACCTGGAGACGAGCCTGAGTGAGCTGGGGCGCTTGCCGGACCGCAACCGGATCGTGCTTGAGCGGTTTTACGACCCCGGAGGCGATCAGCACATGGTCATTCACAGCCTGCATGGCGCGCGCATCAACCGCGCCTGGGGTCTGGCGTTGCGCAAGCGGTTTTGCCGGACCTTCAACTTCGAGTTGCAGGCAGCTGCCATCGACAATGGCCTGCTGATCTCTCTGGGGGCGGTTCACAGTTTTGATCTGCCTGAGGTGATTGGCTGGCTCAAGAGCTCGAACGTGGCTCAGGTTCTGACCCAGGCGATGCTCGACACGCCAATATTCCAGACCCGCCTGCGCTGGTGCGCTACTACCGCCCTGGCCATAGAACGGCGGAACTTGCGCGGACGGGTGCCGGCACAGATTCAACGCAATCAGACCGAAAACCTCATCGCCCGGATTTTTCCGGACCAATTGGCCTGCCTGGAAAACCTCAGTGGCGAGCGACGAATCCCGGATCACCCGCTGGTTCAGCAGGCGCTGCGCGACTGCCTTGAGGATTTCATGGATCTGCCCGGATTGGAGCGGCTTTACCGGGCGATGGAGGCAGGTCGGGTCAACGTTCACGGTGTCGACACGGCCCAGCCTTCACCACTGGCCCGGGCCTTGATCCATGCCCCCCGGCACAGCTTTCTCGACCCGGCCGCAGCCGAGGAGAGACGAACACGCACCTTCGAAGGCCAGCCACCAGGCAAGCTGACGCCGGCGCCTCCCCCAACCGGACAAACCCGTTCCCCGCGCAATCTGCCGACCGGGCGCGCGGCCTTCGAACGCGAACTGCTGGCAGCCGGCTACCTGATGGCGCGCGAGGGTGAGGTTGGTGGGGCTTCACGCAGTTTCATGGCGCTGGTACATGGTCGACAGGCCTTCAGCGTCCAGACGGCCCCGCAGCGCCGGTTCTGGGTCCATATCGAACGCCTGGCCGAACTACGCGCGCTTTGGCCAACAGCGAAGATCAAGCCCTTCCTTCCGTCCGGATCGATGCCTGCTGCACTGGACGACTCGGAAGAAGCACTATGTCGGCTGGTGCTGGGGCGAATTCGCCATCTTGGCGCATTGAGCGCAGCCAGGCTGACCGGGGAGATGGGTCTCGAGTTCGGTGCAATCGAAGCCGCGCTTGAACACCTCAGGGTGGAGGGGCAAATCAACAGCCGCCAGCTTGAAACCGGTATCGAATGGTTCGAGCGCAAGCCGGCCGAAGGTACTAAACGACTTGAAACCAGCTCATGAGCCGGAGGGCTCGGAACTAGACCGGTCCGGGGTCACTTGACCGTTCTTCGACAATGCCAGGGCCATCCAGCGCGCTGAATCAAAATGGTAAAGAACGATCATCATCACCACCGTGATTGGTACGCACAGGAACATGCCGGGAATGCCCCAGATGGATCCCCACAGCACCAGTGAAAGCAGCACCACGAGCGGGGAGATGTTGAGCGAGCGGCTCATCAGGTTCGGCTCCAGAATGTTGCCGACCACCACCTGGGTGGCGCCCACGCCAATGACCACCACCAGAAATGGCGTCAGGGTTTCGAACTGAAGCAACGCCAGCAGCGCCGGCAGCACGGTTGCGATCAAAGAGCCGACGTTGGGGACGAAGTTGAGGACAAAGATCAGCACGGCCCAGAAGCCGGCAAAATCCAGGCCGATCGCCGTCATGATGATCCATGAGACCGTGGCCGTCATGGCGCTGACCAGGGTCTTGATGCCAATGTAGGTCGCCACGTCGCGATCGATGTCGGCGAGCATATCGAGCATCTTGTCGCGCTCTTCGGTACGGGGGAATATCGCTTCGAGCTTGGTCCGGAAAAAGCGCTGCTCGAGGAACAGGAACAGCAGGTAGACCAAAACAAGGCCGGTATTGCCCAGCAGGCCGCCCAGAGCAGAAGCCATGCCGCGCAGCAGGGCGCCCACGTTGATCTCGCTGATCAGCGCCATCAGGGCCGGCGGTTCTTCCACGCCGAAACGGCCGAATGCTTCACTGATCAGGCGGTTGATATTGGCCTGGTAGGCAGGAGCTGCCTCGATGACCTGGCTGATGTTGGCGGTCAGCATGCGCGTAAACAGCCAGACGGCAACGACCATCACCGTGCCAGCAAGCACGAATTGCAGCATGCGGGGCAGGTGCCAGTCACCGATGTGGATCCGGTCGAGCTGGCGGACCAGCAGATTGATCAGGTACCAGATGAATACGGCCAGCACCAGCGGGATCAGAAGATCCCGCGCAATCACCAGCACGTAGAAGGCAACGAACAACACCACCAGCCACAGGGCCGATGTCAACAGGCGCGGGCTCGCGGCTTGCACGTTCATCTCCATCTCCCTCTTCCCTCTCTCTTACTTGCCCCGAGCGGGGCCGATCAGATCACGTAGACAAAGATGAAAAGTGCCAGCCAGACGACGTCAACGAAATGCCAGTACCAGGCCACCGCCTCCCAGCCGAAGTGATTCTTCTTGCTGAAATGACTGAAGGCGCAACGCGCGGTGATCACGATCAGCATGATCACGCCCAGCGTCACGTGCAGGCCATGGAAGCCGGTCAGCATGAAGAACGTCGAGCCGTATATGCCAGAGCCCAGGGTCAGCCCCAGATCCTGGTAGGCATGAACGTACTCGTAGCCCTGGATAAACAGGAAAACGATGCCCAGCACGATCGTGGCGACCATCCAGGCGATCAAGGCGCCGCGCTGGGCCTTTTTCAACGCCCAGTGAGCCATGGTGATGGTCAGACCGGAGGTCAGCAGGATCATGGTGTTCAGAAGCGGCAGACCGAAACCGGGAATGGTCTGGAAGTCGCCACCGAGCTCGCCGGGGCCGTGGGTCGGCCAGGCCGCTTCCCAGCCTGCCCACAGCAGCTCGTTGGTCATGGCGCCCGTGCCTTCTCCGCCCAGCCATGGAATCGAAAACATGCGGGCGTAGAACAGGGTGCCGAAGAAGGCGGCAAAGAACATCACCTCGGAAAAGATGAACCAGATCATGCCCTGGCGAAATGAGATATCGACATCGCTGTTGTAGAGACCGCCCCGGGATTCGCGGATCACATCCCCAAACCAGCCAAACAGCATGACGATCACGATCGCGCCGCCGGCGGCGAACAGCCACGGACCGGTTGGGTGACCGTTGAGCCAGTTGGCGGCTCCGACCATCATGATGAACAGGCCGACCGACCCGACTATGGGCCATTTGGCGGTTGCTGGAACGTAATAGGTGCCTTGAGACATTGGAACTCCCTGGTGATCAATCGGCAGCGGCGAACACCGCTGTGGCCTCATCGTTTTGGTAAATAATGTAAGACAGGGTCACCAGATCGATGCGGTTCGGCAGGTTGGGATCAACCACAAACCTGACCGGCATGTCTCTGGACTCTCCCGGTCCAAGAAGCTGCTCGGTGAAACAGAAGCATTCGGTCTTGTTGAAATACAGTGCAGCCTGACCTGGAGAAACGCTGGGCACGGCTTGCGCGACAACCGACTGATCGGAGCGGTTGAACGCCACGTAAGTGGTTTCATAGAGCTTGCCCGGGTGGACCTG
The DNA here is from genome assembly GCA_041747995.1 of Wenzhouxiangella sp. Lineage (GTDB taxonomy): Bacteria > Pseudomonadota > Gammaproteobacteria > Xanthomonadales > Wenzhouxiangellaceae > Wenzhouxiangella. Next base: position 1,579 of record JBGTEC010000027.1, on the reverse strand, counting down.
CATCATGGCTTCAGTTGGTTCGAAACGCCAGGGCAGGGCAGAGTTGACGTTGGCGTCGAAGTGAACTGTCACCAGGCGCGACTCATCCACCTGCCCGGTGAGTGTTAACTCAACCACTGCATCGCCAGTACGGCCGCCGAGGCCGGTGATTTCGCAGAACTTGTCGTACAGCGGAACCAGCAGATAACCGAATCCGAAACTCACGACGGCCATCAGCGTCAATCCGCCCACCGTCATCGTCATCCAGGTTCTGTGTTCAGCCATTGGTTTCATGTGCCGAAGTAAGTTAGTGCCGCCTGCCCCAGAAAAGCCAGATAGATGATGGCCACCACCGCGCCAAGAATCAGCGCGGTGCGGGTCACGCCGCGACGCGGGTCGCGGTTGCTGCCATTGTTCTCCCGGTTCTGGTCTGTCACGGCATTCATCCGGTTCAGGTCAGGGTGTCCTTGTGGACGGACACGCTGTCGTCAACCAGCGGCGGCGTATCGAAGGTGTGCAGCGGCGCTGGCGAAGGCACGGTCCACTCCAGGCCGCGGGCGCCTTCCCAGACCTGGGCCGTGGCCTTGACGCCGCCCCGGGCACATTGCCAGATAATGAAGGCGAACAGCAATTGACCGAATCCGAACATGAAACCGCCGATCGAAGAAATCATGTTGAATTCCGTGAACTGGACGGCATAGTCGGGAATACGGCGCGGCATCCCTGCCAGGCCCAGGTAATGCTGTGGGAAAAACAGCACGTTGACCCAGATCGCCGACCACCAGAAATGGATCTTGCCGAGGGTCTCGTTGTACATGTAACCGGTCCACTTCGGCAGCCAGTAATATACGCCGCCCATGATGGCGAACACTGCGCCGGTGACTAGCACGTAATGGAAGTGGGCAACGACAAAATAGCTGTCGTGATACTGGAAGTCAGCCGGCACGATCGCGAGCATCAGGCCGGAGAAACCCCCGATGGTAAACAGCACCACGAATCCGATCGCAAACAGCATTGGTGTTTCGAACGTCATCGAGCCGCGCCACATGGTCGAAATCCAGTTAAAGACCTTCACCCCGGTTGGCACGGCGATGATCATGGTGGCATACATGAAAAACAGCATGGCGCCGAGCGGCATGCCCACGGTGAACATATGGTGGGCCCAGACAATGAACGACAGGAACGCGATTGATGCGGTCGCGTAGACCATCGAGGTGTACCCGAACAGGCGCTTGCGTGAAAAGGTCGGAATGATCTCGGAGACGATGCCGAACGCCGGCAGAATCATGATGTAGACCTCGGGGTGCCCGAAGAACCAGAAAATATGCTGGTAGAGCACCGGGTCGCCACCACCGGCGGCGTTGAAGAAACTGGTACCGAAGAAGCGGTCGGTCAGCAGCATGGTCACCGCTCCGGCCAGCACCGGCATGACGGCAATCAGCAGGAAAGCCGTGATCAGCCAGGTCCAGACAAACAAGGGCATGCGCAGCAGGGTCATGCCTGGAGCGCGCATGTTCAGAATGGTGGCGATGATGTTGATCGCGCCCATGATGGACGAAATCCCCATCAGGTGGATGGCGAAAATCACGAATGCCAGACT
>JBGTEC010000026.1:0-1528 GCA_041747995.1 Wenzhouxiangella sp. | reverse complement strand
CTGCTCGCCGTGGTGATCTTACAGGGGCTGCTGGGGATGTGGACAGTAACGCTGCTTCTGAAGCCGGCGATTGTTCTTGCTCACCTCATCGGGGGGATGCTCACGTTCAGCCTGCTGGTCTGGCTCTACCTGGCAACACGACCGAGTCAACCCGTCGCCAACCTGCCTCAACGACGCCTGAAATGGCCATTGACCGTCGCCACTGTGGTGCTGGTCGGTCAGATCTTGCTGGGGGGTTGGGTCAGCACCAATTATGCCGCCCTGGCCTGCCCTGATTTTCCGACCTGCATGGGCCAGATCTGGCCTGATACTGACTTTGCAGAAGGTTTTACCCTGTGGCGCGGCGTGGGCGTCGACTATGAAGGCGGCATCCTCGATCACGACGCCAGAATCGCCATCCACCTGGCTCACCGCATCGGCGCACTGGTTGTCATCGGGGTCTTCGGCTGGTTGCTGTGGCTGTTGCTGCGCACGCCGGGCATGATCGGCCCCGGGCGGATACTTGCCGCGCTGCTTGCGGCGCAGATCACACTGGGCGCGCTGAACGTAATTCTTGGGCTGCCACTGATGGTCGCTGTCGCGCACAATGGCGTCGCGGCCGTGCTGCTGGGGATGATGATCTACCTGCTCTGGCTGGCCTCACCAAAGCCCGGGGCATCCTGATGACGGCCAGCCTGATCAGCCTGACACGAAGCTTTCTCGGCCTGTGCAAGCTGCGTGTGGTCGCCCTGATCGTGTTCACCGCCATTGTCGGGATGGCATTGTCCGTCCCCGGCATGGTGCCGCTGGATGCCTTGATCCTCGGCAGCCTGGGCATCGGCCTTGCCGCGGCCAGTGCTGCCGCCATCAATCATCTGCTCGATGCGCCGGCCGATGGCATGATGGTGCGCACCCGCAACCGCCCGCTGCCGACCGGCCAACTCTCTCGCAGACAAGTACTGGGCTTCGCGCTGACCCTGGCGCTGATATCCATGCTGATCCTGGTCGTGTTTATCAACGTGCTGACGGCGATACTCACATTCGCCAGCCTGATTGGCTACGCCGTGATCTACACCGCCTGGCTCAAGCGCGCCACCTCCCAGAACATCGTCATTGGCGGCGCCGCCGGCGCAGCCCCTCCCGTGCTCGGCTGGACCGCCGTCACCGGCGAAATTCATGCCTACGCCCTCATTCTGTTCCTGATCGTTTTCGTCTGGACTCCGCCGCATTTCTGGGCCCTGGCCATTTATCGTCGCCACGACTATGCGGCTGCCGATGTGCCGATGATGCCGGTGACCCATGGCGTCGAGTTCACCCGCTGGCAGATCCTGTTCTACACCATCATCCTGTTGCTGGTCACGCTGCTGCCGTGGCTGACCGGCATGAGTGGGCTGGTCTATCTGGCCGGTGCGCTGGTCCTCAATGCCGGCTTCCTGGGCTACGCCATCGCCATGATGAAGCCACGCAGCGAGCAGTTGGCCATGCAGATGTTCAGCTATTCGATTATCTACCTGATGGCGCTTTTTGCCTTTTTGTTGATTGACCATTA
>JBGTEC010000025.1:0-5393 GCA_041747995.1 Wenzhouxiangella sp. | reverse complement strand
ACGTTGTTACAGATTGTTTCAATTACTGTATTCGAGAAATTCGAGTTAAAACATGCGGTTACAATTGGGCTGGCCGCAGAGGCCCAGACCGAAGATGATAACCAATTGAATTTCTTGGGGTTTTAAACCGGACACTTGTGACCATTGGTATAAACTTGATCTTCATATTTGTCTCTGCTGATAATCGCCGCTAGTAGTTAGCCGCATTGATGGTTGGTTATACAACGGTAGAGCCAAACTGCGTCCCGACCGAGGCGTTCGGCCCAGGGTCGCCTGCCCCCTTGGCCCCTAAACTCTGATTTGCAGCCACTTTAGCCGACGATGGATCATAGTGCAATGGCAGCGTTTTCGAGTATACCAATGCGATTGCCCTCAGGTGTCCGCCCTCCAGCAACTTCCCTAACCCGTTCCGGGTGCTGTTGACCTTTGTAAATGGCGGGCGCAAACTGAGTCGGTGTCGTTGAGCTGCTGCCAAGCGAGCGCCTCTCGAGTGTCTTCATGGCACCTAACGTGCTTGGAGCATCACATCTCCGGCGACTTGCTGAGCGAACGATCACAAAGGAAAGAAAAAAGAGGGAAAGGCAGGTGAAAGCGAATAAGAACAAGCCACCCGCTGCGGCGGCTTCCACGCGCTGGATCGCGCTGGCTGTCGCAGCAAGCTATGGTTTTATCGGTACGTTGTGGATAGGGCTATCCGACCAGTTCGTTGCCCGCCTTGACCTTGACGAAAAACAACTGATACAAGTGCAGCAATTCAAGGGCTGGGCCTATGTCCTTGCAACGTCGATACTGCTCTACCTGTTGCTGCGCTACACGCTAAGGCACCTGGACCGGTCCCTCAAGGCGCTTGACAAGAGCCGCAATGAACTCCATTCCATTAACCGTCTTTACCGGATGCTGCGAACCGTCAAGAGCAGTCTGTTGCGTGAGCACGACCTGGATCCCTTACTCGACGAAGCCTGTCGTGTAGCCGTTGCCGAAGGCCAATACCTGATGGCCTGGGTGGTCATGCTTGATCCCGACGGTCGACATGTGCGCGCCATCGCCCACAGTGGACCGGGTCATGCCTTGATACGCGACCGCGTCGTCGATCGAACGCAATTGCCTGTCGGCTCACCGATCAGCCGGACTCTGGAAACCGGCAAGCCAACCTTTATCAACGACTGTCGTCGGGATGCCTTCCTTGGCGGTGGCCGGGGAAGCGAGCTTGGCTATGCTTCGATGGCCGCTATCCCCCTCTGCCGCCACGATCAGGTAGTCGGCTGCTTCGCCGTCTATGCCAGCCAGCCAGGCGCTTTCGATCGGGATGAGGCGCGCCTCCTTCTCGAGATCGGGGAGTCGCTGAATTTCGCCATCGACAAGTTCAGGAGAGTTGCCGAAACAAAGCCCGACGCCGAGAAAAGCCGCGGCTATGGCGCGGAACATGATGAGATTACTGGTCTGCCGACCCGGCGCGCTTTCGAGCGCCAGGTTGCCAACGCCTTGGCGCGCGCGAATCGGTGCCAGGAGCAGGTGGCGCTGATCGTGCTCGATGTGGATGGCTTCCGTCATATCAACGATGTTCTGGGTAGGACCACCGGTGACCAGGTGCTCAAGACGGTCGCGACGATGATTTCAGGCAGTCTTCGTCCCGGCGATTGCGTCGGGCGTCTCGGCAGCGATGAATTCGCGGTATTGCTGGTCGACCTGCCCGCCAACGAGGCCATGGGTGCCAGCATCGACTACATCGGTCGCGGGTTTCCGCAGCGCCTCTCGATCGACGACCACGAAGTCAACGTCTCGGTCAGCATGGGCGTGGGACTGTTTCCCGTCGATGCCAAAGATGCAGATGAATTGTTCGCCTGTGCCGAACTGGCGCTACACAATGCCGCCTCGGATGCTCGTGGACAAATCACCTACTACGAGCCCGAACTTAATGACCGCGCCCGTGGGCAGCGTGAACTCGAACTGGCTCTGCACGACGTCCAGATCACGCGTGATCTGCATCTAGCCTGGCAGCCGATCGTGGACGTGCGCTCAGGCGATTTGTTTGGAGCCGAAGCCCTGTTGCGCTGGTCGCATCCGAAGTTGGGCATTATTCCACCGGACGTTTTTATCCCGCTGGCTGAAATGTCAGGTCAGATCATCGAGATCGGTCGTTGGGTGCTGGAACAATCCATCCTGCAGGGCGAAGCCTGGGTCGCCCAGGGGCTGGCTCTCGACATCCACGTCAACGTCTCGCTGCTGCAGTTGCAGTCGCCAACCTTCGTCGACGAATTGGCTGAACAACTGAAAAAGCACAAATCCAGCCCCGACTGGACGCTGGTTGTAGAGATCACGGAAAGCCAGATCATGGCCGACCCGGATGCGACTGCCTCGAGCTGTCGACGGATCAAGGCGCTGGGCTGCAAGATTGACCTTGATGATTTCGGAACCGGCTATTCGGCTTTGAGCTACCTCACCCGACTGCCGCTGGATGCACTCAAGCTGGACCGCTCCTTCGTGGTCGGGGCTGGCGAGGATTCGAACATGCTGGCCGTGGTCGAAGAAGTCGTGCACATGGCCAAGCGAATCGGACTGACCGTAGTGGCCGAAGGCGTTGAAACCGAATCCCATCTGAAACTACTCAAAGGACTGGGTTGCGACCATGCCCAAGGCTACCTGTTCGGACGTCCGGAAAGTGCCGAGCACATCACAGCGCGCTGGGCAAACCAGCCAGTCCCGATAGGCCGGACTCGAAGCAGCGCCGGGGCTCGCCAGTAATGGCATCCCTTAGCTGAACCATCATTCTCGTACCGTGGATGCATCTTTTTCCAAAGCTGGGGACCAGCCTGGATCAGGCTCTTTCTCAAGAATGATACACACCACTTCGCCCAGATCCAGATCGAGAACTACTTCTGCGGCTGCGGCGCCACCGTCCTGGTGATCGGCATTGTTGACGAATTGCAGGAACGATGGCCAGTCATGAGATAACTGCCCGACCAGGATCTGGGCCAGGTCGTACGACAATTTGCTACCTTCATCGGCAAGCTGGAACGATTCGCCTGACCAGAACAGCTGGATCCTGTCCACATCCCAGTAGTCGACGAGTTGGCTATGACTCTCGTGAGGTGGTTCATCGAGATGACCCAGGCACAATCTGCTTTCGGAACTGACGGCAATCCCTTCATTCAGCCACAACGGCAAGGGAAAGCATCAGTGCTTCGCCGTCCTCGTACAGTTTGTATTCGGAGCCTAACGCCCGCCCCAGATGCAATAGCCACGCCCGTTCGCAATCCGTCCAGAACCTGTCGCGTTCTGCTGTTCCCTCAATCTCCTCCATTCTGTCCAGGGCGGCCGCCCAATCCATTCGCGGAAGTCCATCATCCAATTGCACATAAGGTGCAAGCTGGAAATCCTCCTGACCGACGATCCTGATGTACTCCGGCGGACCGTAGTCAAGGAGACGACTGGTAGTTTCAGGCAACGAGGATGGCCAAAAGCGCAACCATTCAAGCATGATGTGTGTCCGTCTGATGGCGATTTTGTCCGGGCGCTGAGCGAGTGTCTGGACGTGTTCTAGCATGAGGGTTTCGCGCTCATCTCCTCAGTCTCTTTGAATGCAGCGTACAAGCCGACTGACAATTTGCATTAAGATGGGCTTGGCTATGAACAAGCTCAAGCTTTGTGTAGCCAGGCCAAAGTGTGTCGCTAACCTCGGGGCCCGGCGCGACTGCACCTGATTCCACATATCAACGCACCAGTGGCCGATCTGCCGGCGCTCGAAGTGATCGAGGGCTGGCACTTCAAGGCCGATCTGACTCTTCCCTATGGTCGGGTACTGCACAATTACCTGAACCCGGATAATTCATGATTTGGAACAAGGAAAACTCAGCAATGAACGAACAAAAGATCGCGGTAGTAACCGGCTCGACCAGCGGCATTGGTTTAGGGATCGCCGAAGCACTGGCCGCCGAAGGGATGAACATTGTCATGAACGGCATCGAGCCGGCAAGCGAGTTGGAAGAACTTCGCGCCGGACTGGCCGACAAGTCTGGCGTGGAAGTGATCTACGACCGGGCCAACCTGATGGACCCGGACGGCGCGCGCGCGCTGATCGACGCTGCGATCGAGCACTTCGGCAAAGTAGACGTGCTGGTCAACAACGCTGGCATCCAGTTTGTCGCGCCGGTAGATGAGTTCCCGGACGACAAGTGGCAGGCGATCATCAATCTCAATCTTTCGGCCTCGTTCTACACCATCAAGCAGGTGCTGCCAGGCATGCGCGAGCGCGGCTGGGGCCGGATCATCAATATCTCCTCGGCTCATGGCCTGGTCGCCTCGCCGTTCAAGTCGGCCTACGTCGCTGCCAAACATGGCCTGTTGGGCCTGACCAAGACCGTGGCGCTGGAAGTGGCCGAACAGGGGATTACCGTCAACGCGATCTGCCCGGGTTATGTCTGGACGCCGCTGGTCGAAAAACAGATTCCCGAAACGGCCAAGGCGCGCGGGATTAGCGAAGAGGAGGTCAAGCGCGATGTGATGCTCAAGGCGCAACCGACCAAGCGCTTTGCCGAGACTTCCGAGATCGGTGCGCTGGCGGTGTTTCTGTGCAGCGCCGGTGCGATTTCGATCACTGGCGCAGCGCTGCCGGTGGACGGTGGCTGGGTGGCGCAATAATGGCGCGCCGGCCGGCACCAAAATCGATCAATCTGGCACTGCAGGGCGGTGGCTCGCACGGCGCGTTTACCTGGGGCGTGCTGGATCGGCTGTTGGCCGATGATCGCCTGAAGATCGATGCGATTTCCGGCACTTCGGCCGGCGCGATGAATGCGGTGGCGTTGGCAGACGGATTTGTGCGCGGCGGCCCGGAGGGCGCGCGCGAGCAGTTGGCCTCATTCTGGAAGTCGGTCAGCAAATCGGCCCGCTTCTCGCCGGTGCAGCGCTCACTGGTCGATCGCCTGCTGGGGAGTTGGTCGCTGGATCGCTCGCCCGGGTACCACGTCTTCAACGCGCTGTCCCGGGTCGTCTCACCCTACAAGATCAACCCGCTGAACATGAACCCGCTGCGCGATTTGATCGCCGAATCCGTGGATTTTGAATGCGTACGTTCATGCGAGGCGATCCGATTGTTTATCTCCGCGACCAATGTCGAGACCGGGCGGGCGAAGGTGGTCCACGGCCACGAATTGACTGCCGATATGGTGATGGCCTCGGCCTGCCTGCCGAATTTGTTCCAGGCCGTGGAAATCGACGGCGTGCCTTACTGGGACGGCGGCTACATGGGCAACCCATCGTTGTTTCCATTCTTCTATGGCAGCGAATGTTCCGACGTGGTGATCGTGCAGATCAACCCGATCGAGCGCAAGGGCGTGCCGAAAACCGCCAGCGAGATTCAGAACCGGATCAATGAAATCGCATTCAACTCCAGCCTG
>JBGTEC010000024.1:0-26036 GCA_041747995.1 Wenzhouxiangella sp. | reverse complement strand
CAGGGTGGCGAGAATCGGGTCCATGGCGGTCACCACGAACGCAGGTTCGGTGGTGTTGACCATGTTGCCGACCTTGATCATGCGCTGGGAGACCACGCCGTTGATCGGCGCGGTAATGCCGGTATACGACATTTCCAGCCGGACCAGTTCCACCATGGCCTGCTGCGCTTCGAGCTCGAACTTCAGGCGCTCGAACACTTCGGTGCTGATGAGGTTGCGCTGGTGCATCTCCTGCTGGCGATTGAAGTCCTGGCGCAGCCGGCTCATGTCGGCCTCGGCGCGAGCCAGTTCCAGGCGCAGGCGATCGTCATCGATCCGCGCCAGCACGTCGCCGGCCTTGACCGCATCACCCTCCTCGACCGCGATCGAGGTGATGCGTCCGGCCAGACGTGGCACGACCCGGGCTTCACCATCGGCTTCCAAAGTGGCTGTGGCTGAATACAACGCCGAAATCGTCCCCAGCTTCGCGGCCACGACCTCGACCGGAATCCGCACGACGGGGGCCTCCTCACTGTCCGTGGTCTGAGAATTGCCTGACCCGCAGCCGACAAGGCCCGCCGCCACCAAAATCATCAGCCACCCGAGGCTCTTGTTCATAAACCGACTCCAGAAACGTTATTAGGTGTGTTGCTGCACTATAACAGTAGGTGGGTGATCTGGTATGTGCCGAAAGTCACGACGACTGATCTGGCTCAGCATGGCGACTGGACGCGTGGGGCTGACAATGGAATACTTGCCCTCCGCAAAGATGGTCGATTAGGTGATGAGTCTGATTCTGTATTCAAGGGCCGAATGCGGCCTGTGCGACAAGGCCGAAGCGCTACTGGCGGAAGGGGGCCTCGGGTCGGCTTATGAAAAGGTCGATATCGATTCCGACGTCGAATTGCTGCAGCGCTACCGCGATCAGATCCCGGTATTGCTCAACAGTGAAACCGGCGAGAAGATCAGTTGGCCGTTCACCGCCTCACAGGTGCGCGACCTGATCGATGGCTAGCAAATCGACCACGGCGGTCACGCAGATCGACGTACAAAGCCTGGAACAGGCGATGATGGCAGGCATTGCCAATGTGCTCAGCCGGCGTGACTATATCAACAGCATCAATGTATTTCCGGTGGCCGACAGCGACACCGGCACCAACCTGGCGTTTACCCTGGCCAGCGTGCGCGCCGTGATCGAGCCACAGCCTGACCGCACCCTGCCGGAATTGCTCGAGCAGATCGCCGATGCGGCAATCGACGGTGCGCGAGGCAACTCCGGCGCCATCATGGCCCAATACTTCCAGGGCCTGAGCGAAAGCGCCCGCGAGTACCAGGTGCTGGATGCCGCGCGCCTGGCCAGCGTTTCTGACGCCGGAGCCAAGGCGGCCTGGGGCGCGATGTCGAGCCCGGTCGCCGGCACGTTGCCGACCGTGCTGGAGGACTTCGCTGACGAACTGACCCGCCAGGTAGCTGATGGCACGGAAGACATCCACCAGCTTTTCAAACAGGCCTTGCAGCGCGCCCGAACTTCGCTGGCAGGTACGCCCAACCAGCTGCCCGTACTGCGCGAGGCCGGCGTGGTCGATGCCGGAGCGCAGGGCTTCGTCGACCTGCTCGAAGGAATCTGGCGCTATGTTCGAAGCGGCAAGATCGTCGAGGCGCCCAGCGCGCCACCCGGCCCGGCACCCTTGGCCGGGGCAGCGGCCCGTCTGGGCACCGCCCCCGGGCAACATCGCTTCTGCACCGAGTGCCTGATCGAAGGGACAGAACTCGACATTGACGGGTTGCGAAATCGCCTGGAAGCACTGGCCGCCAGCTCCCTGGTCGTGGCCGGTGGGACACGGCGAGCCCGTGTGCATATCCATACCGATCTGCCGGGCGAAGTGTTCCGGGTATGCAACGAGTTCGGCGATATCCGTCAGCAAAAGGCCGACGACATGACCCGGCAGCACGGTCTGATGAACCAGCTCGGACAGGTAGCGATCGTGACTGACTCGGCGGCCGACCTGCCGGCTGACGAAGTCGACCGGCTCGCCATCCACGTGGTGCCGGTGCGGTTGACCTTCGACGACGAAGAGTTTCTCGACAAGCTGACGATTTCGCCGGCAGACTTTTACCGAAAGCTGGCCAAATCGGACAGCAAACCAAAAACCTCGCAGCCACCGCCGGCGGATTTTCGACGCCAGTTCGAACTACTGAGCTCCCATGGCCTGGATGTGCTGGCATTGCAGATATCCGGCGCGCTCAGCGGCACCCGGCAGGCGGCCGAAACCGCGGCGAAAAAGGTTGATCCTTCGCGCATTGAAGTTTTCGATACTCTCAACGCCGCCGGCGGTCAGGGCCTGATGGTCCTGTGGGCGGCCGAGGCAGCGGCGCGGGGCTGGAAGCGCGAGGCAATTTCGGCTCGACTCGAGCAAATGCGTGGGCAGTTCAAGACTTACGCACTGGCGCGTGACCTATCATGGGGGGTGCGCGGCGGGCGGGTCAAGCCCTGGATGGAGACCGTCTCTCGCCGGCTCGCGCTCAATCCGGTGCTGAGCAATACCGCCGATGGTCGCCTCGGTGCCCGCGGCGTCATCGCCGGAAGGCACCGCGCGGTGGTGCGATTTGGCCGCTACCTGCTCAAGCGAATGGAGACAGATCAGGTGTTTCGAATCATGATCAGCCATACAGACTCGGTGAAGGACGCACGCGTGCTTCGTGATCAATTACTCAGTGGCCACCCGCGGGTTGACGCCTGCTGGGTCGTCGACGCGAGTCCGGCCGTCGGTGTCCACGCCGGCCCCGGCAGCCTGATCGTCGGATTGCAGCCGTGGGAGCCGCCGGAAGACCGTCGTGCTTGATCTGATCCTGATTCCTCTGGCTGGCTACCTGCTCGGCTCGATTTCCGGCAGCCTGGTGATCGGCCGTTTTCGTGGCTTCGATATCCGCGCGATGGGTTCGGGCAATGCTGGCGGCACCAATGCATTGCGCTCGGTCGGCTGGAAGTTTGCCCTGGCGGTGGTCCTGATCGATCTTGGCAAAGGCGCTGTTGCGGCCGGCCTGTTGCCTTTCTTCGGACCCTGGCTAAGCGCCACGCCGGCCCCATCAGTTACCCTCGGCGCACTGGCCGGTTTTTCCTGTGTGCTCGGCCATGTCTGGCCCATTTACTTTCGCTTCCGCGGCGGTAAAGGCGCAGGTACGGCCGTCGGCGCCATCGCCGTGCTGGCGCCGTGGTGCGTGGCACCCATGCTCCTCGTCTGGCTCATTGTTCTTGTTGGCACCGGCTATGTCGGCCTGGCGACGGTCCTGGCCGGCCTGAGCCTGGTGCCGGCCATGTGGCTGCTGGGTCCCGACCCGCTGCCGCCGGCACTGGGGGCGCTGGCAATCAGCCTGGCCACCCTGCTTATATTCACGCATCGATCCAACCTGGCGCGCTTGCGACAAGGAACCGAAAACCGGTTCGAGAAAGTCCGCCTGCTCAAACGCGGAAAATGATCCAGCCATGACCGACGCTCTGGAAACTCTGCTTCGGCACCTGACCGATGGTGATCGGCACAGCGGTGCCAAGCTGTCCGAGCACCTGGGCATCACCCGCGCCGCAACCTGGAAACGGATCGAGGCGCTGCGTGCGTTGGGTCTGGAAATCGAAGGCTCGGCCGGCGGCTACCGCTTGACCCGCTCTTTTGACTGGCTTGAGGAGGCGCGCATACGGCAATTTCTGACCGGATCGGATATGGCCCTGGATGTCCTGTTCCTGGTTGACTCCACCAACGCCCACCTCGCCGCTCGCCCGGCCGGTTCGCCGTTTCCCGCCGTGGTTCTGGCTGAAGGTCAGTGCGCTGGCCGCGGACGGCGGGGGCGAGGCTGGCTCTCGCCACCCGGACGCGGCATCTATCTTTCGATGGCCTGGCGATTTCAATCCGGTCTGACGGGTCTGGCGGCGCTTAGCCTGGTCACCGGCATCGCCGCCGCCGAGGCCCTGCGTGCAATCGGATTGACGGCGACCCGTTTGAAATGGCCGAATGATTTACTGGCCGAAGGCCGCAAGCTGGGTGGCTGCCTGGTGGAAATCAGTGGCTCGGCCGAAGGACCGTGCGAGGCGATCATCGGACTGGGCATCAACATCGACCTGGGAGACATTGAGACCATCGATCAGCCTTGGACCGATCTCTACCGACTGGGCTTCAAGATTGACCGCAACGAGCTGGCAGCCGCGCTGATCAATAGCCTGAGCGCACATGCAAGCCGTTTCGACCGTCATGGATTTGCCGAATTCCTACCCCGCTGGCGCGAACTCGACGCGCTGGCAGGAAGGCGCATCAGAGTTCAGCAGGCCGACAGCCGGAAGTTCGAGGGCCTGGCCGACGGCATTGATGCCCAGGGTCGGCTGCAACTGGTCGGCGAGGCGGGCAGGCAATGGATCAGCAGTGGAGAAGTCAGTGTCCGGGCCGTCTGACTGGCTGGTCGATCTGGGGCACAGCCGCATCAAGTGGGCGCAGTCTCGCGACGGGCTCGTGATCGAGGGTTCGGCTGGCAGCGGTCGGGTCGACATGCTTGGTGCATTCGAGCAGATTCTCCAGGGTCAGACTGGCCAGCGATTATGGCTTTCGGGCCAGTCAAACAGCGAGTTCGTGATCGCGGTCACGACGATGATCAACAGGCACGGGTTATCCTTGCAAGTTGTGCGTACCGGAGCCATCAACTTGCCCGTTAAACCAGCCTATCCCGCCCTGGGCAGTGACCGCTGGCTGGCACTGCAATGGCCACGGATGCAGTCGACCAGGCCGGTCTGCATCATCGATTGCGGTACGGCGGTCACCGTGGATGTGGTCGACGAGAACGGCAAGCACCTTGGCGGCTGGATACTGGCCGGCCTGGGCATTCTGCGCGCCGGCCTGCTGGAAAGGGCACGCGGCTTACCCCGGCTGGACAGCCTGGCCGGTCCCGATTCTGAACCAGGCGAGACAAGCAAGCCGGCAACCAGTTCGGCCGGTGCCATCGCGCGGGGTACTCGTCTTCAATTACTGGGTGCGGTCGAGCGGGCCATCTCGGCTGCAACCGAAGTCTTGGGCGAGCCGCCCGAGATCTGGCTGACCGGGGGGGATGCACCGCCCCTGGTGAACGAGATGGCCAATCCTTGCCGCCATGACCCCCACCTGGTTCTGCGTGGCCTGGCATTGGCTGCACAAAGCACGTGAACTGGCGCTGGCTTGCGGTCGGCCTGTTGGCAATCAATCTGGCCCTTGGCCTGCTGTACCTGTTTGCGGGCGCACCAGTCGAGCCCTCTCGCCATGCGATCGCGCCAATGGATCCTGCCTTGCCCCAACTGGAAATGGTTGGTGAGTTGAATCACGCCAATCAGGGACAGAACGCCGAGGTGTGCTTCACCATCGGTCCGCTGTCCACTCTGTTGACCCAGCAACGTGCGCTTGAGCGCCTGCGGCCGTTCGCGGCAGCAACAAGAACCCGGGAAACCAGCGCCGATAACGATCGCGGCTGGTGGGTCTACCTGCCTGCGGGTAATCGCACCGCCGCCATAACCCTGAGCCGCGACCTGGCCGAGCGCGGCGTCGAGGATTTCTACGTCGTCACCAGCGGCAGTCTGGAAAATACCGTCTCGGTGGGTCTGTATGAAAACGTCGAGAACGCTCGTGCCCGACAGGCCCGTCTTGTGGCCCTGGGCTACGACGCGAAGATCGAGGTGCGGCGCGAAACGGTCCCTCAGTTCTGGGTGGACTACCGCATTGGCTCCGAAGATCGTTCGCCATGGCGCTTCATCGTGCGCGCATCGCCAGGCTCGCAGCACCGCGAGATTCCGTGTTTCGATGAATGAATCCAAAGATTTCAGGGTTCAGGGTTCAGCGTCAAGGGAAGGGCTGACCCGGTCGCATTCGGGCGGGGAGGCTGGGGATGGAATTTAGGCTCAGGGCGGCGATTTTTGGCGGCTCCCTGGGGCCGTGGCTGCGGCTGATGCGCTTTGACCGGCCGATTGGAATCGCGCTGTTGCTGTGGCCAACCTGGTGGGGTTTGTGGTTCGCTGCCGGTGGTCTGCCCAGCCTGAAAAACCTGGTCATCTTTACCCTTGGCGTGATCGTCATGCGCGCGGCAGGTTGCGTCATCAATGACTATGCCGACCGTGATATCGACCCGCTGGTCGAGCGAACCCGTAGCCGCCCGATCGCGGCCGGCGAGATTCGCCCGCGCCATGCCCTGATCCTGTTTTTTGTATTGCTTGGCATCGCACTGGCGCTGGTCCTGATGACCAACCGGCTGACCGTGCTGATGGCCTTTGGTGGCGCCCTGCTGGCCGGGAGTTACCCGTTTTTCAAACGATTCACCCATTTCCCCCAGGTCGTACTCGGGGCCGCCTTCGGCTGGGCCGTCCTGATGGCCTTCGCCGCCGAAACAGGCACCGCGCCTCCGCTTGCATGGTGGCTGTTCGCAACCACCCTGGTCTGGACCGTGATCTACGACACCCAGTACGCCATGGCCGACCGCGTCGATGATTTGAAGGCTGGGGTCAAGTCCACCGCCATTGCCTTCGGCCGAATGGACATCCCGATCATCGCCGCCCTGATGGGCCTGATGACCGCCCTGCTCCTGATCATCGGCCTGCAATACCTGCCCGAACCCGCCTGGTTCACCGCCGTGGCCCTGGTCTTCCTGCAATTCCAATTGCAACTCTGGCGCATCCGCGAACGAAACCCCGAAGCCTGCTTCCACGCCTTCATCAGCAATCATTGGGTGGGGTTGACGGTGTTTTTGGGGACTGCAGGGGGGCTGTTAGGGGGACGATGAAGGGCCAGGAGTAGGTGGTCGGTGCGTCGGTGCGACGGGAGTCGGGGAGCGGTGTTACAGCGCGGCTCAGAATTGCGGGTTCAGGTTGACGGGGGTCAGGTCGGTTTGAGCGAAGTCGTTGCCTTTGAAAAGGATTGGTTCCCCCAAAATCTTGGCGCAGGCATAGGCAAAGCAGTCGCCGTAATTCAGACCCGCTGGGTGATTGCCTTTGCCGTAATCACGAAATGCGTTGCGTGCAGCGGAGGCCTGGGCTTCATCAACAGGAACCTTCTGGATTTGAGCAGCGGCGATGAATCGATCAAGAAGCAGCAATCCCTCCGGACCATAGCGTTGACCCACCACGATGCTGGCTTCGACCCAGTTTGCAGTTGACATTTTCGGCCGATCGGCGCGCTCCAGGGCAGCGATGAAATTCGCGCGCTCTGGTTCGCCCTGGAGGATGGCCAGAATTGCTGATGAGTCAACTACCATTTCAGCCAGGTAGCCCGTTTTCATCGTAACCGAGAATTTCGTCAGCCGGCCGGTCATCGCGAACTTGAAGGCTGGCGCATTGTTGGGCAATTGCAGTCAGCTCGACGCTCAGATCTTGACCGGTCTCGGCCTGCCGCACACGGGCCAGACGATCTCGCAGAGCGCGGGTGACCGCTTCAGTCTTTGTCTCACCAGTGCGCCGGGCCAACTCCGATGCCAGGGCTTCGGTTTCCGGATTGCGTATATTCAATGCCATGCCCCAAATATTACTACACAGCAACCCCAACGTGTAGCCCTACACACCGTCTCCCCGTCTCCCCGTCTCCCCGTCTCCCCGTCTCCCCGTCTCCCCGTCTCCCCGTCTCCCCGTCTCCCCGTCTCCCCGTCTCCCCGTCTCCCCGTCTCCCCGTCTCCCCCTTTCACCTTTCACCTTTCACCTTTCACCTTTCACCTTTCACCTTTCACCTTTCACCTTTCACCTTTCACCTTTCACCTTTCACCTTTCACCTTTCACCTTTCAACCACCTTTAAGCCCTCGCCACCACCCAAACATCCACCCTTTCCACCCCCGCGCGCTTCAACAGTCGGGCACACTCATTCAATGTTGATCCGGTTGTCATGACATCGTCGACCAGGCTGACGTGCTTTGTCCCGAGCGGCAAATGACTGAGTTTGAAAGCGCCACGTACATTGCCTCGTCGCCGATCCGCCGGCAGTTCCGACTGGGCCAGGGTGGCGCGGGGACGGGTCAGTGCGCCGGTCCACGGCAGGCCGGCGAAATGCCGGCTCAGGTCGCGACAGAGGAAATCGGCCTGGTTGAAACCGCGCGTCAGGCGACGACGGTAATGCAAAGGCACAGGCACCATGAGATCCGGACGTGGTGCGGCCTGGTCCTGCAATGAGCCTGCCAGCAGCCTGGCGAGCAGGCGTCCGGCGGCCAGGTCGCGTTGGAACTTGAAGCGCTGGACCAGGCGTTCGATGTCGCCGCGGTAGGCAAATCCGGGCCAGGCCGAATCGAAGCTGGGCAACCGGGTGGTGCAGCGTCCACACAATGCCACCGGGCGCACCAGTTCCAGACCGCAACGGCGGCAACCGGCTTCCACCCGCGGAAGATCACCTTCGCAACCGCCACAGCAATCCATCTGCTCACGCCCGGCCAGTCCGCAAATCAGGCAGACGGCCGGATACAGCCATTGGTCAACTTTCACGCACCCTCTCTGGTTGACAGGAACAGGCGGCAGTCCGGATACTACGCACCACTTGTTCACGCCCTTTTGATCATGCCCAATACCAAGCTTAGCACCGCCCCGCGCCACGACTGGACCCGAGCCGGGGCCGAAGCGCTGTTCGAACTGCCTTTCAATGACCTTATTCATCAAGCCCAGCAGGTGCATCGGCAGCATTTCGACGCCAACGAAGTCCAGATTTCCACCCTGCTGTCGATCAAGACCGGGCGCTGTCCGGAAGACTGCAAGTACTGCCCGCAATCGGTGCGCTGGAACACCGGCCTGGAGGACGAGGCCCTGCTGCCGGTCGACCAGGTCCGGGCCGCGGCCCGTCGGGCACGCGAGTCCGGGGCCGGGCGCTTCTGCATGGGCGCAGCCTGGCGTCGGCCGAAAGACCGCCAACTGGACCAGGTGATCGAGATGTTGAAGGTGGTCCGCGAGGAAGGCCTGGAAACCTGTCTGACCCTGGGCATGCTGACCGATGCCCAGGCCGCGCGGCTGAAGGAAGCCGGGCTGGATTACTACAACCACAACCTCGATACCTCGCCCGAGTACTACAAGGAAATCATTTCGACCCGAACCTACGATGACCGCCTGGAAACCCTCCGGGCCGTGCGCGAGTCGGGCATGAAGGTCTGCTGCGGCGGCATCATCGGCATGGGCGAATCGCGCGCCGATCGCGGCGCCCTGTTGGTGGAGCTGGCCAATCTGCCGGAACACCCCCAGTCGGTCCCGATCAATCGTCTGGTTCAAGTCCCGGGCACGCCGCTGGACGGCACCCCGGCGCTCGATCCGTTCGAGTTCGTCCGCACCATTGCCGTGGCCAGAATCATGTTGCCGGCCTCACGTGTGCGCCTCTCGGCCGGGCGCGAAAGCATGAGCGACGAGTTGCAGGCCCTGTGCTTCCTGGCTGGCGCCAATTCCATCTTCTATGGCGACAAGTTGCTGACAACCGGCAACCCGGACACCGCGGCCGATGATCGACTACTGGAAAAACTGGGCATCAACCGGGAGCGACAGGCCAGCCCGGCCTGCCAATCCGCCGTCGGCGCTGCCTGAGACACCAGACGCCAGCTTCGGATTTCACTTTCTCAATGACCGTCTCCGCATGACCTCCAGCCTTAGGATGCGCCTGGCTGCCGCAGCCAGCGAGCGCGCCAGCCGGTCCCTGGTGCGTCATCGCCGGGCCACCGTCGTTACAGATACCGGAGCCGGGGTCAGTCGTGATGGAAAAGCGCTGATCAACTTCTCGGCCAACGATTACCTCGGCCTGGCTCGCGACCCAAGGCTGGCGACGGCCATGGCCGATGGTGCGCACCGTTTTGGCACCGGCGCCGCAGCCTCTCCTTTGATCACCGGCCACAGTCCGATCCATGCCGATCTGGAGAGCGCACTGGCCGATTTCACCGGCTTTGAGGCAGTCGCGCTGTTGTCGTCTGGCTACCAGGCGAACCTGGCTGTCGGCCAGGCATTGGCCGGGCGCGGGGCCCATGTCCTGGCCAATCGCCTCAATCATGCCAGCCTCAATGACGGCCTGCGTCTGAGCGGCGCCCGGCTGACACGTTATCGTCACGCTGACGCCGATCATGCGGCCGAGCGGATTTTGCCGAAGACCGAGCTGATCGTGACCGACGGTGTGTTCTCCATGGACGGTGATGTCGCGCCCGTGGGCGAGCTGGCGTTACTTGCGGCCGAGACTGACACCGCCCTGTGGCTTGATGATGCCCACGGTTTCGGCGTGCTTGGTGACGATGGCCGCGGCAGCCTGGATATGTTGGGAGTGGGCCATGACAGCATTGATGTCTTCGTTGCCACCTTCGGCAAGGCGCTCGGCACCAGCGGCGCTTTCATTGCCGGAGACCGCGCCTTGATCGAGCACCTGGAAAACACCGCCCGGCCGTTGATCTACTCAACTGCGCTGTCACCAGCGCTGGTCGCGGCCACGCTGAAAGCGCTGGAACTGGTTCGAACCGAATCGTGGCGCCGGGAGAAGCTGCACGCGACGATCGACCTGTTCCAAAGCCTGGCCAACCGCGCCGGCCTGGCCATTGCCAACTCGAAAACGCCCATTCAGATCATGAAGGTCGGCGATAACGACCGTGCGCTGGCATGGAATGAGCAACTGGCCGAAGCCGGCTTTCTGGTCAGCGCCATCCGCCCGCCCACCGTCCCGATGGGCAGTGCTCGCTTGCGAATCGCATTGAGTACATCCCACACGGATCGGGAAATCGAAGGCCTGGTCGAATGCCTGTCCAGGCTGAATGCGGAGCAGCAATGAATCTCGTGGTCGAGAAAACCGGCAGCGGACCTGTCCTCGCCCTGGTCCATGGCTGGGCAATGCACGGCGGACTGTTTCAGGGCCTGATGCGGGAATTGGCCGGTTTCGAGTTGCGTCGGGTTGACCTGCCAGGCCACGGACTCAATCGCAAGATTGAGTGGCCGTCGGATTCACAGACCCTCAGCACGTCACTGCTGGACGCTGCCACCGACGGCTGGCTGGTAGGCTGGTCGCTTGGCGGTTTGCTGGCGATGCAGGCCGCGCTGATTGAGTCCGCCCATCAGGGTCGCTCGAACCAAGCCCCCATTCGCGGCTTGATCCTGATAGCGGCGACCCCATGTTTTTCCCGGCGTGAGCATTGGCCGCACGGCGTGGCCGAAGCGCTGGTGGAACAAATGGCAATCGACCTGGAGTCCGAGCCGGAACAGGTCCTGAACCGTTTCCTGGCGCTGGAGGTCCACGGCAGCGAGCACGCAGCCGCCGATCTTCGCCTGCTCAGAAAGGAAGCCTTTCGCCACGGCCTGCCAGCTACCGCCGCGCTCCGGACCGGCCTGGAGGTATTGCGGACGAGTGACTTGACTAGCAAGCTCGACCAGCTCGAGTTGCCAGTATTGCTGATTGGCGGACGCCGTGATCGGCTGGTCCCATATGCTGCCCTGGAGGCCAGCGCACAGGCTTTGCCGGAGGTTCGCCTGGTGCGCATTCCGGGTGCTGCCCACGCGCCGTTTCTGACCGACCCGGGGACGGTCGCAAATGCGATTAGACAATGGACCAACACGGACACACCATGACCCTGGACACCATCGCCGTCGCCCGAGCCTTCAGCCGCGCAGCAACCAGTTACGATCGCCACGCCGTGCTCCAGCGCGAGGTGGGGGAGCGGCTGCTGGGCCGGCTTGATGGGCTGATCTTCAATCCGGGCCTGATCCTTGACCTGGGCTGCGGCACCGGCGTCCAGGCTCAAGCACTGAATCAGCGTTTTGGCGATGCGCGGGTCGTCGCCATGGACCTGGCCCTACCCATGCTCGATGCGGCCAGCTCGCGCCGTGGCTGGTGGAAAAAGCGTTTTGATTGTGTCGCTGGCAATGCCACGGCCCTGCCGCTGGCCGAAGCCAGTTTCGACCTGATCTACTCCAATTTGATGCTGCAATGGTGCGATGACCTTGCAGGCACACTGGCCAGCCTGCGTCGGGTTCTCAAGCCCGGGGGATTGCTGCTGGTATCGACCTTCGGCCGCGACACCCTGGCCGAGTTGCGCCAGGCCTGGGCGGGGGTTAACGACAGTCCGCACGTGGGCAGATTTACCGACGTTCAACGCATGGGCTCGGCCCTGACCCGGGCAGGCTTCAGCGAGCCGGTGCTCGATACCGACTGGATCACGACCACTTATTCCAGCCCGAAACACCTGATGCGTGAATTGAAGGACATCGGCGCCACCAACGCCGAAGCCGAACGGCAACGCGGACTCACCGGCCCGCGTCGTCTGCGCCAGGTCATCGACAACTACGAGCAATTTGTCCAGGCTGACGGCCGCTATCCCGCCACCTGGGAAGTGGTCTACGCTTCAGCCTGGGCCCCCGACGAAGGCCAACCCATCCGCACCGAACGCGGCGAAGAAGCCAGCGTCTCGGTTGCCAGCCTGAAAGTCCGGCGCCGGTGAGCCGCACCCTGCTGATCACCGGTACCGATACCGGGGTCGGCAAGACCGTGGTCACGGCCACCCTGGCCCGTGGCCTCGGTCGCAATCATCGGGTCGCCTGCTTCAAACCTGTGGCTTCAGGTTGTCTGGCGACTGCAGCCGGGCTACGCAATGAAGATGCGCTGAAACTGATCGATGCCGCCAACGTGGCGCTGCCCTACGACACGGTCAACCCCATCGCCCTGGCACCCCCCATTGCACCGCACCTGGCAGCCGCACGCGCCGGGGTAGTCATTGACCCGCTCGCTATGGGCACTGCCATCTGCGCGGTCGATGCCGATTACCGCCTGGTCGAAGGCGCCGGTGGCTGGATGGTGCCACTGGGCGGAGAGTCAATGACGGTTGACCTGGCCCGCGCCTGCGGCGCGGAAATCATCCTGGTTGTCGGAATCCGGCTCGGCTGCATCAACCATGCGCTGCTCACTGCACGGGCAATTATTGCCGATAACATGAGGCTGGTCGGCTGGATCGCCAACCACACCCAGGCCGACATCCCAGATGCAGACGACATCATCGACGCAATCAGCTTGGCGCTGGGGGCGCCTCTGGTAACGTGTCGCTTTCAACCATCACCCGCCGATGCCCACGAACTGGCAGATTCCATTTCCTCGCGTCAATAGAACAAGCCTTAACCACAGAGATCACAGAGCAAAGCAATCGTTTACTCTGTGTCCTCTGTGGTTCAATCTCTAGTGCGAGCGGATTCAGGGACAGACCCGGTTGCGACCGCTGGTTTTTGCCTTGTACAGGTGCTCGTCGGCAGCCTGCATCAGGTCACTGATGCTGGTCATTTCCTGAGTCCAGATCGCCAATCCGATACTCACGGTAACGGCCAGCTCTTCACCGTCCTCGAGAATGTAGACTTTGGCCTCGACGGCCTGGCGCAGGCGTTCACAAATTTCGCGTGCAGCGCCCAGGGACGTGTTCGGCATCATCATGGCGAACTCTTCACCGCCGATCCGGGCGAGTATATCGTCAGCCCGAATCTGGTCCCTGAGGACGCCAGCCATCTGCTTGAGCACAGCATCGCCAGCCAAATGGCCAATACGGTCGTTGATGTCCTTGAATCGATCGATATCGATGATGGCAAAGGAGAAGGATAGCGATGTATCGGCGCTGCAGCGGGTGATTTCGCTCGCCAACTCGCTCATGGCGTGACGTCGGTTGTAAAGGCCGGTCAATTCATCCTGAATGGCAATTCTAACGCATTGCCGAGTGAGCGAAATACGGACTGCCAGTCCGGGCTGTAATTCCTGAATAGGGAATCCGCGAGGCAACAAAAAGGGCCGGCCCCGTCCCCGAAGCCGACCCCGGCCCCTGTCACTATTTCTTGCTGGCCTGAATGACCAAACAACTTGTAGCAACCTGGTCCCGGCTACTGCCAGTAGCTTGTGGTTCACATTAGCAAAGATATGACCTGCTTCGCATTAGCCAATTGCGACAATGTATTGATATTTTGCGACAAATGCCGCTTTTTCAATAGGTTGAAGACGCTTTCTGATTTTGACGCCACTTGTCCGGCGGCATGCCGTAGTGCCTGCGAAATGCGCGGCTGAAATGCTGTGCACTGCCAAAACCGCAGGAAAAGGCGATCTCGTTGACAGACATACCGGTCTCCAGCATCATCTGTCTGGCTTGGTAGAATCTGTGCTGGCGGATATAGTCAGCAGGCGTCAAGCCGGTCAGAGCCTTGAGCTTGCGTTGCAGCGTTCGACGTTCCAGCAGAACCGAATCGGCCAGCGCTTCGACCGTGAACTCCGGATCACTCGCATGCTCGATGAGTGATTCATTGACCGCGCCGAGCAGCTTGCGGTCGCGAGCCGAAAGATCCGGTCCAGAACCCTGCCTGATGCTTTCTTGCATGCCCGAAACATCTGAAAGGCGCTCGCTCAATCTCAGCCGGTTGTCCCTCATCCGACGCAAGCGCAGCCGTAGCTCCCGCGGATCAAAGGGCTTGGAGAGGAAGTCATCGGCACTCAGGCTCAAACTCTTCAACCTCGTTCCCCGGTCCTGTCGGGCTGTCAGCAGCAGAACGGGGATATGACTGGTTTCGACATCCTGGCGCAGTGCTGCCAGCAGTTCGAAGCCATCCATCTCCGGCATCATGATGTCGCTGACAATCACGTCGGGCACATAGGCGCGTGCGACATCCAGTGCGACCTTCCCGTCTTCGGCCTCGAGCACGCGCCATTCTCCGGCCAGCACTTCGCGCATGTGCTGTCGCATGTCTGCCTGGTTTTCCACCACCAGCACAACGCCCCGCCGGCCACCTGAACTCGCCACCGCGATTTCGTAGTCTGCAGAAAGCTCTTCAAGCCGTGGCGGATAAGCCGTTGCCGACCGCTTTTCAACCGGCTCAGCTTCAGGGCCTCCTTGCCAGGCTGGCAGGCAAACTCTGAACCGGCTTCCGCGGCCCGGTTCGCTGTCGATGTCGATGCGCCCGCCCATGCCGACTACCGCTTCGTGCACCAGGGCAAGGACGATTCCCGCTCCGCTGATTCCGGCGGCCCTGGACTCCTGGGCGCGGAAAAAGCGGTGAAAGATCAGTGCCTGGTCATCAAGCGAAATTCCGGGGCCGTTGTCGCTCACCTCGAGTATGACTTCATCTTCGTTGCCCACCATGGAAACACTGACTACGCTGTCGGGCGGAGAGAATTTCAGCGCATTGGTAATGAGGTTAAGCAGAACGTTTTCCACGTTTTCCTGGCTGCAACGAGTAAACCACCCCGGCTCGATGTCGACCTTGAGCGCCACCTGGTGTTGATCCGCCACTGCCTGAAATCCATCCACTGTGCTGCTGACAACCGGGGCAAGAGCCCATACCTCCTGGTCGAAGCCCACACTGCCATTCAGTTGGGACAGGTCGAGCAATTGGTCGACCAGGCGCAGCAGGCGGCGCAGATAGCGCCGACTGCGCTCGATCGACTCGGCATCACCCCCTTCTTCTGCCAACCTGGAAAGGCTGGCTTCAATCAGGGTCAGTGGCGTGCGGAATTCATGAGAGACATTGGCATAGAAAAGCGTGCGGGTTTCCAGTGCCTGTTTCAACTCGATGGCCTGCCGACGCACAATCGCCTGCTGCTCGACCAACTCGGCAGTTCGCAGTCGAACTTCGGCCTCGAGCGATTTGCGGCGATGGAGGTTCAGCCCGTGCATGATGGCTGCAAGTGCAAGAACCAGGAGAACGAGAATGCCGTAGGCCCAGCCGTTTTTCCACCATGGCCGATCCGTGACAGCCACGAACAATGACTCAGACTGGGACACCAGGGTGTTGAGCAGCCTGCGTGGCTGATTTGGATCCGGCTCGACCAGGTCTACGTAACGCTGGCTGATGATGTAGGGGCTTGCGATACGGGCCACATTGGCTTCGAGAGCCGGTGGGCGTTCAAAGACAGCCCCCTGCTTCGCATCGGCGAATGCCACGCGACCAAGGCTGTTCCCGAAGGCCGGCAACAGGGCCAAAAAAAACAAAATGTGCCAGGGACGCATCCCAGC
This sequence comes from Wenzhouxiangella sp., assembly GCA_041747995.1. GTDB lineage: Bacteria > Pseudomonadota > Gammaproteobacteria > Xanthomonadales > Wenzhouxiangellaceae > Wenzhouxiangella. The sequence continues at coordinate 10,108 of JBGTEC010000024.1, read as the reverse complement.
TTGCCTTGTCAACACGTCAGGATCTGACCATACGCTTGAAGAACTCCCCTCCGAGACTCCACCAACAACCATGCACCTGAGAGCAAAAAATGTCAAATTACACTTCTTGCCCGTCAGCCTGACCATGGTATTCTAAAGCGCTTGAGTGTTGCCCCGCGGGCCGCAGATCCTATTCACGAATCCACCAGGTTGGTTCATGTCCGAAAAACAGAAGCAGATCGAGGCCCACAACAAGGCCACCGAGCAGTTCATTCAACTGGCCAATCGAATGGCCAACGACGAAGGCCAGGATATCAAGATGATTTCGGCCGCCCTCATGGCCGCCTCCGGCGTCTACGCCACCTTCATGGCCGCCGGCAACCAGGGCTTTCTGGCTCCCAACGGCGTCGAGCGCGTGGCCGAGCTCTACAAGAAAAACCTGACCTACATCCAGGAACGAAAGAAGACCGAGCTTGAAGCCCAGGGCCTGGAACCCAAACCCGTCGCCGAGGCCCAGCCTGGACCGAGCACACCCTGAAGTTACCCGGGCCCTTAGCTCAGTTGGTTAGAGCAGCCGACTCATAATCGGTAGGTCGTTGGTTCAAGTCCAACAGGGCCCACCATCTTCAACCCTTCATTCTGCCCTGGTGGTTTGGGAAGCATAAAGTGGCCGGTTTGGCCAGATTATGGTCACCAGGGAAGCATAAAGTGGCCACTCTGCCCCACGGTCAGCCCGACATTCAGCACCTGTCCGGTTCTGGGACAGGTGTATTTTTAGGTCCCGGCCCATAACTTGAGCCTAGTCGGCCTGAAGTTTCAGGAAGGACAGACTGGATTTGCCCATGCCTCCCGCCGTATCCCGTGCGACGCTTTCTTGTCCATGATTGCCCTGAAGGGGAAGCCCGTGGCATAGTAACGGTTGGGAAGGCACGAAACAGTGGAACGGTGGCGCCCCGCAGTACTATGTGTGCGATTCGTACCCATAGCAACGAAGTCGGAGGGAGACATCACGTCCTGAATCAGAGACTTGCGCGAATCGGATCGCGAGCGCTCAGACTGAACGGCCGGTTTGCCCTCTTGACCGCTAAACAATGCTTTTCAAACCAAATACCAACTGGGCGGCAGTAATGAGCAAGTCGTTTGTGAGCACACTGAGCGTAAATTTAGTAGGTACAGGCTTCAGCACACTTGGCTCGGGGTGGTGGCTTTGGTTTCGCCATCTGCTTTGGAGCGTTCATAAGTGGACACCTTTCTGTGGTTCGTCAACGATGCAGTGCGCAAATCGAGTGGACAGCGGGCTGGTGTGGCGTGGCTAGCCAGGGGGCATCTGCGCTTGGGCACCTCGTGGAGGATCAGTCCGATGGATGACATGGAGCGGGCCTTCCGTGAACTCCAATTCAAAGCCACCTACTTGGAGAAAAAGGGGAACGAGTTCCAAGACTGGTTCGCCACGATCATGGAGAAACGGTTCCCGGGCGACTTCATCCGTGTCCGGTCATGGGGCAAGGTGGGTGACCGTAAAAACGACGGTTACGTGAGATCAACGCGCTCGCTTTTTCAGGTCTACGCACCCAACGACATGTCAGCCGATAGGGCTTTGGCCAAGATCGATGCGGACTACAACGGGGCACTCCCTTACTGGGAGCAGTACTTCGATACATGGATCTTCGTGCACAATTCGAAGCAGGGCCTCGGCCCCGATGTGACCGCCAAGCTCCTGGAACTTAATGAAGCTGGACCTCCTGCCGTTGCCCCGTGGGGCTTCGAGGAACTGCGGCGAGTCGTATTCGAACTCGCTCCGGAGGAGTTGGCGTCGCTCTTCGGCCCCGCACCTCGCAGGCGGGATATGGTCGATCTTGGGCTAGATAGCCTATCGCCCGTGCTCGACCAAATTGCGTCGATGGAACCAAACCCGGACCCCGACCTACGACCGCCTCCGGCCGACAAGATCGACCGCAATATGCTCTCGGAAAGTGTTGCAATCTTGTTGAGGGCGGGCATGTCCCGTGTCGATCTGGTCAGAAAGTACTTCAGGGTGCAGCCGGAGCGGAAGGACGAGATCGCCGAGAGCTTCCGCCATCGCTACGACGACGTTCGTAGCGATGGTCTCACCCCCGACGAGACCTTCGCCCACCTCCAGCGCCACGCCACAGGCGATGGCGTTTCGTCGCCGGCACGCCAAAGTTCGGCACTCGCTATTTTGGCATTCTTCTTCGAGGAGTGCGACATCTTCGAGAGGGAAGTCGCTGATGGAGGGGAGGCATGATTCTCCCGACCAAGGGGATCGGCTCCGACAAGGCGCTCTTGTCCATCGGAGCCCTCATCCTTCGAGACCTCGACGAGCCGAAGACCGTCTCCCGGCTGTGGGCTGACCTGCGCCGAGTCGAAGAAGGCCCCCCGGAACTGACGTTCGACTGGTTCGTCCTCGCACTCGACCTGCTCTATCTGATGGGCACGTTGGACTACCTCGGCGGACGTGTCGTCCGGGTCGGTCCGCTCGAAACGAAGGGGGAAGCGTGATTCATCGACTCTACAGCGACCTGCCCTCGTTCAAGGAACTTCGGTTCACCGAAGGGCTCAACATATTGCTCGCAGAGAAGAGCGAGGGGGCCACGGAGCGTCACACCCGTAATCGTGCTGGCAAGTCGAGCATGGTGGAGATGGTTCACTTCCTCCTCGGATCCAACGCTGGCAAGGACACGCTCTTCCGGACCCCCGCAATCGCCAACTACGAGTTTGGCATGGAGTTCGACCTCGCCGCAAAGCGCACCACCGTGCAGCGACGGGGCGTAAAGGCGAGCCCGCTGGCCGTCGAGGGTGATTTCTCGCCTTGGCCGATGCAGCCAAGACGCCGAGAGCACCGCTACTGGATCAGCAACACGAACTGGCGGCTTGTTCTCGGGGCCCTAATGTTCGGCCTCGAAGACTACCAAGAGAGTTGGACTCCGTCGTTCCGGTCGATGATCTCCTACTTCGCCCGTCGGGAGCGTAGCGGAGGGATGCACGTCCCGGTCAAGCAGAGCGAGAAGCAGGCTACTGCAGACCAGCAGGTCAACCTCTCGTACCTGCTGGGGCTCGACTGGACGATCCCGTTGAAATGGCAACAGGTTCGAGAAAGGGAGAAGAGCCTCAACGAGTTGAAGAAGAGTCTCAAGGACGGTTCGTTCGGTCAAGTCATCGACAAGGCTTCCACCCTGAAGACGCAGCTACTTGTCGCTGAAGATAGGGTCAACCGCCTCAAGGAGCAGGTGGCTGTCTTCACTGTCGTCGAGGAGTACCACGCTCTCGAACAGGAAGCGTCGAGGATAACGACGGACCTCGCCGCCCTCGCCGACGAGAATACGCTGGACCACCGCTACATCAGCGGCTTGAAGCGAGCGATGGAGGAGGAAACACCGTCATCCCCGCCCGACCTCCAAGGGTTGTATCGGGAGGCGGGTATCGTCCTTCCCGATCTGGTGCAACGTCGCTTCGACGACGTGAAGAGCTTCCACGAATCCGTTGTCCAGAACAGAAGGTCGTACCTTCAGACCGAGGTGGCGGCGGCGAAGGAGCGGATCGCAGAACGGGCCGAGCAGCAGCATCGGCTCGATGCACGCCGTGGGGAGATCATGCAGATCCTGAACGCCAGTGGCGCACTGGACCACTTCACCGCACTCCAAGCCGAAATCACCAGGGCGGAAGTCGAACTCGAAACGCTGCGACAGAAGTTTGAGACGGCTGATGCGCTGGAGTCTGGCACTGCTAGGCTCAAAATGGAGCGTGCTCGACTCCAAGAACGGCTACGTGAGGACTACACCGAGCAGCGGGATGTCGTGAGGAAGGCCATCCTGACCTTCCAGAGGATCTCGTCGGCCCTGTACGAGGACACGGCGGCGGGAAGCCTGACACTGACGCCCACCGAGAACGGGCCAGAGTTCGAGATCGAAATACAGGGGGCGAAGAGCCGGGGTGTCAGTAATATGCAGATTTTCTGCTTCGACATGATGCTCACGTTGTTGAGCATCGAAAGGGGGCAGAGTCCTGGATTCCTAATTCACGACAGCCACCTGTTCGATGGCGTGGATGAAAGGCAGGTAGGAACCGCGCTGGCCCTTGGTGCGAGGCTTGCGCAGGAGCACGGCTTCCAGTATATCGTGACCCTTAATACGGATGACGTCCCCACCGAGGCGCCCGACGGTTTCAATGTCGAAGATCACACCCTCGATGCCCGGCTGTCCGACTCGACTGAAGACGGGGGGATTTTCGGTATTCGTTTTGGTTGATCAGCTTTCGCTGCAACATGTGGCGACGCCCTCAAGATGCAAGCCATATCCAGCCCAAAAAAGGGAACCCAACTGACGGCGCTAAGCGCCGCAGCTGATGTCAGACGTTGAGTGCTTTCACGATGAATTATCAAGATAGAGTTGTTTGTTTTCTAGATATTCTGGGATTTCGGAGCCATGTGGCGGGCACGATCAATCCAGATGGCACCGAGGCAAAGGCGCGCACTGACCTCCTAATCTCAGCTTTTGAAAGCATAAGGAATATCCTCGATATCGATAGCCCGGAAGACCGGGTAGGGAAGGAAGTCACTCAGTTCTCGGACTCTGTGGTCATATCTTTTGGAGCAGACAAAGAAAGCGGCGTGTTCGATGCTCTGCTCGATATTATGTGGGTTCAGGTTAACCTTGTTCTCAGGGGCATCCTCTGCCGGGGAGCTGTTGCCCGGGGAAACCTCGTTCATACCCCTAAAGTTTTATTTGGCCCCGGAATGGTTCATGCCTATGAACTTGAATCCAAGGCTGCCCTATACCCAAGGGTGATATTAGATGAGTCGATCATCAATTTAGGAATCATGGCGCACGCACGACACCATCTTCCCCAGCATGAAGAAGAAAGCATTATGAGCCTGCTTGAGAAGGACGCCGACGGCATGCACTACATAAACTATATAACCGGCGCTCAGTCCGAGCTTGACGACCCGGAATTTGATTACCCCAATTACCTGACCTGCCTGCAAAATATCGTAGCAGGCGGCCTCACAACAGAGGATCCGTCCGTTGCCGTCAAATACCGTTGGCTTTTGGAAAAGCTACAGCCCCATATCGAATCGATTAAGGCAGGAGTTGCGGAGAATCTACCGGATGGTGATGAGTTGCGGGATGCATATGAGAGTATTCCGGACCTGTAGCGGCTATATGCCCAACAAAGCCATGTAGCCGACGCTTGTGCCTCGCGCGGCTGATGGCATGCATTGGCAGGAAAGAGTCTCTAAAAATCAAGGCTCGCACCCCGCGAGCGCAGCCACTCCTTGCGCTCGCGCCAGTCGGGCAGGATCTTGTCGACTTCGTTCCAGAAGGCGTCGGAGTGATTGCGGTGGTGGAAGTGGCAGAGTTCGTGGACGGCGATGTAGTCGATGATCCGGGGTGGGGCCATCATGCACTTCCAGTGGAAACTCAGGGTGCCGGTGCTGCCGCAACTGGCCCAGCGGTAGCCCATGTCCTTGACTCGAATCTTGCTTACCTTGACGCCGACCTTGGGCGCGTAATGTGCGACACGATTCCCGAAGCGTTGCTGGCCCTTATCGCCGTAGAACGCCTCGAAGGCTGCCCGGGCCGCCTGGGTGCCACCCTGCTCGATCAGCTCACGACTCAGACAGAACTTCCCGTCCTTGAGCTTCAAGGCACCTTCCTGGCCTGACACCAGGCTGAGGCGGTAGGTCTTGCCGAGGTACAGGAAGGTCTCGCCGTTCACCCACTCGCGCGCCACGGCGGCGGCATTCAGGTCTTTCCACTCGGCCAGGTTGCAGTAGATCCACAGGCGCCTGCTGTCCACCAGAGCATCCACCTGCTCAGGCGTCAGCCCCGCCGGTGGGCGCACGACCACCTGGCCATTGCGCTCGATCACGATATCGGTAGTCTTGCGCTGGCTGCCTGGAAGCAGCTGGTACTCGATGTCTCTGACGCGTCTAGGAGTCATTTCGCGGCCCCTCCCGAGTCAGCGCCCTGGAGCAGGGCCTCGTGGCGGTTCTTGGCCAATTTCATGATTTCCACGGCGATCCGCTCGCGGTTCGTTTTCAGTTCGGGAATGCCGGTCAGGGTCAGGGCGGTCTTGATTTGGCTGCGGGTACGCTTCTGCTTGTCGGCGTTGTGCCAGAAATCGATGCTGCCGATGCTGTGCTGAAGGGTTTCGACGATTGCTTCCATCAGTGCCCGCATCTTCGGCCTCGAGCTGGCCGGCACCTCGCCGCCAAAGGCCTCGTTGGAAATGTGCTCATAGAAACTGGTCGCCTCCCGGCTCATTCCCGACTCGCCCTGCTGGCGCCCCTCGGCCGCGACCTTGCGCAGGGCCTCCAGCTCCTCGGCCAGCTTCTCCCACTCGCCCTGGTGGCGCTGGATCAGCTGTTCGACTTTCTCCGACAGGCTCTTGTAGAAGGCCGGGTCTTCGTCGTGATGCACGGTGCAGTGCTTGCGGATGGCATGCTCCATCTCGCTGGCCTTGGCCTCGGCATTGCCGCCGGCATGGGCTTCGAGCTGTTCGAGGAAGTCCTCCGACAGCAATTCCACCGGCGGCACCTTGGGATTGATCCCCACGCTCACCAGGTGTTCGTTGATCAGGTCGCGCACCTTCTGGCCAGCGTCGCCCAGGTTCAGTGTGTCGTCCTTGTAGCGTTCTTTGGCCACCCGCTGGATATAGCCCAGGCGCTTGGCCGGCACCCGGTAGGGCTGGCCCGCCCGATGCGGCAGAATGATGTCCAGGCTGCTCAGGAACTTCTTCAGGTAGACATCGAAATCTGCCCGCCGCTTTTCGTCCTTGAGCAGATTAACGGATTCGTGAACCACGGCGGCATCGGCCTCGACCGAATCCAGCTTGCCCTCAATGAAATCCTGGATGCCGGTCACCTTGTGTTCCTTGAACAGCTGCAGCAGGCGCTGGTAGCGCTCCTCCAGCACCGGCACCTCGGATGTGATGTTCTTCAGACCGCTGGCCAGTTCCTGCTGTTCGTCGGTGGCTGCATAGAGCTTCAGTGCATCGGTCAGGCGGTGGGTCAGGCCGACGTAATCAACTACGTATCCGCGCTGCTTGCCCTTCAGCACCCGGTTAGTTCGAGCGATAGCCTGCAGCAGGGTATGTTCGCGAATCTTCTTGTCGAGGTACATGACCTGTTCGATTGGGGCATCGAAACCGGTCAGCAGCATGTCGCAGACCACCAAAAAGGCGATGCCGCTATAGGGCTGGTCCGGGTCGTCGAAGGCAAACGGCTTGCAGAAGTTCTCCACCGCGTTCCAGGCCCGCGCCTGCTTGCGCGCCTCGGTAATGTAGGCCGCCTCGTTGGTGCCATCGCTGGAGATCACCACCGCTGCCTTCAGAGTCTCGATACGACGAATTTTGTCTTCATCCGGCTCGGGTTCGGCGCGCAAGCGGGCCACCGTGTCGGACAGCGCCTGGTGAATGGCGGTCTGGTAGCGCACCGCGGCCAGCTTGGAATGGCATACGACCTGGGCCTTGAAGCCGTTGGGAAAGATATGCGCCAGGTAGTGGGCCACCAGATCTTTCGCAATCGCCTCAATGCGTCGCTCGGCCTCCAGAATGTCGCCGGTCGCCCCGTATTTCTTGCGGATCGCCAGCAACTCCTCTTCGCTACGCTCGCGAAACAGGTTCTCGAAGCGGGTATCAAAGCCGTGCTTGTCGTTCAGGGCGGCATCGGCCGTGCGGCCTTCGTAGAGAATCTGCAGCGTGGTGCCGTCCTCGACCGCATCCATCAGCTTGTACTGATCGATGTAGTCGCCAAAGCGCTTGATCGTGCGCTTCTCGCCGTGGCGCTCGGTAATCAGCGGCGTGCCGGTAAAGGCAATCCGGGCCGCGTTGGGGAAGGCTTCGAAGATGTTCTCGCCCAACTCAGAGCTTTGCGTGCGGTGGGCCTCGTCAATCATCAGCACGATGCGGTCGGAATCATTGACCACACCAAAGGTTTCCTTGCCCGGAATGGCCTGGTAGGTGCCCAGCGCCTCGGCTACCGACACCGGCAGGCTCTGGTCGGCGATCTGGAACTTGTGTGCCATCACCATGTTGATATCGGACTGGTCCGTCGCTAGGTCACGGCGCAGGGCCTGGCGGCTGTCGATCAAGTTCACCCGCCCGCCGATCAGGGTGGCGGTCCGGGCTAGTTGTTCCTCCAGGTCCACCCTGTCATTGATCAGCACGAGCTTGTAGTCGTTCAGATCCCGGGAAGCGCGCAGCATTCGAGCCACGAACACCATGGTCAGGCTCTTGCCGGAGCCCTGGGTGTGCCAGACCACCCCGCTCTTTTCCTCGGCATTCTGACCATGCCGCAGGCGTTCCAGAATCCGGTTGGCTGCCCGAAACTGCTGGTAGCGGCATACCACCTTGATCCGCGACCCGTCGTCGGTGTCCATGAACACTGAGCAGGTGCGCAAGATACGCAACAGATTGGTCCGGTTCAGCATGCCCTCAATCAGGCGCTGCTGCGGGTTCAGCCCATCGGCCTCGCTATCGTCGCGGGGCCAGAGGGTTTTCCAGGGGTAGAAGTGCTCCTCGCCGGAAGTAATCGTGCCGTAGTCGGCCTCCACGCCGGTCGAGCGGATCAGCAGCAGATTACTGTGGAACAGCCGCGGCTCACCTTCCTTGTAGCCGTGCCGAGCCGTATCCTCGCGCCGGTTCATATAGCGCTGAAGCTGGCTGAAGGCCTCGGCCATGGGGTTGGCGCAAGTCGGCCCACCCTTCTTGCACTCGACCACCACCAGCGGGATGCCGTTCACGAACAGCACGATATCGGCGATCATGAACTGCTTCACGCCGCCGGGCGTGTCGATGCGAAACTGATTGATGGCTAGAAAATGATTGTTTTCAGGTGTCTCGAAGTCGATCAGACGGACCACCGGGTCCCGCTCGCCGGTTTCTTCGTTGACATCCACCTGGGCCTTGAACAGCAGCTTCTGCACCGCCTCGTTGGCTTCCAGCAGGGTGCGATTGGGCTGGCGCAGAATTTGTTCCTGTAGATAGACCAACTGTTTAGCAGTCAGCCAGGTGTACCCGTTCTGGCCGGGGTTGAGTGCCGATACGGCCTCGTTGAACAACTCCGGCAGCAGCCATTGGCGAAAGCTGGACCGCCGGCTGCGCGTCGGGTCGGATGGAATCTCTCTGCCCTGATCGATGACCTCCCAGCCCAAGGCCTGCAAATGCTGCAGAAACGGACGTTCGACTTCGGTGTATTCAGTCACCGCTGTACGCGTCCCTGGCACTATATCGCTCGAAATCAGAAAACTCCCTCATAGCAATTACCCTGGGTCTGCTTGGGCAACGGGGTCTAACCAAGCACTGGTAATAGATATCGTGCGGCTATTTGGAGTGAATTTCTCCTCCATTTCTGACACCTTCACCATCACTGGAACCTGAGCAGATACACCTGCGAGAATGCATACACCAGTCGGCAGGATAGGGAGAGCTTCAAATGAGACGCGGTCGAGATAAGCAACTGCTTTTTCAACCGCGCGGATATCCAAGTCGTTGACTAGGCGATGCAGGAAGTAATTGTGCAACTGAGAAATTATGGTTGGCGAAATGTCGTGTGGCCGTTGGCTCGCAATAGTCAAAAAAACACCAAATTTCCTTCCTTCTTTTATAATTTCCTCAAAGGTTTCAAGCCGATAGTCCCGCCACGCCTCGCTTTCGCGAGTCGACTCTAAAGATAGTATGTTGTGCGCTTCATCAATGATAATGTTTAGGTAGCTCTCATTGCCAACATCGATCTCTTTCTTGCGGTCATATAGATACTTGCATAGCAGCATTGGTATCACCTTGCGCATAGCAAGATTTACGTCGCGCAGGGAAACAACCATGAGAGGTTTGTCCGAAATCGCGTCCTCGGAAGTTACTACAAGTTTCTTGATGCTAGGAACTCGAGTTTCCATGCGCTTTATGAGAGGAGCCAAATGCTCTCGATTCGAAAATCCGCTAATTATGTCGCTGTAATATTGAAGTACGATCACAAGTGTCCGGTTTAAAACCCCAAGAAATTCAATTGGTTATCATCTTCGGTCTGGGCCTCTGCGGCCAGCCCAATTGTAACCGCATGTTTTAACTCGAATTTCTCGAATACAGTAATTGAAACAATCTGTAACAACGT
>JBGTEC010000023.1:0-23123 GCA_041747995.1 Wenzhouxiangella sp. | reverse complement strand
AACGACTGACTACCCACCCATAGAATTGCGAAGGGCAAACGCAACGCGATGACACAACAGGTCAAACCGGCACATCGAAAACCCGACGAAGACGCAGGCTGCCAAATCAAGGCCGACTTTGCGATAGAGGACGATGTGCGCAACTACTCATTGAGGCCCGAGGGCATGAAAGACCCTCATCATGAGGCCGGATATACGAGCGCATACCTGTCCCTGTCCTTGCAATGCATAAAACCCTTGCAATACAGGGGGAGACCATATACGTCTTCGCGGTTAGTCTGCCTTTGATTTTGATTTTGTCGCTCTGCAAGTCTTCGCGGTTAGCAGATCCTGCTCAGTTTCTTTTCAGCAGGGCCTGGCCGGTGCGGGAGCGGGGGCGGCCTAGTTCTCCGGCTATCCAGTCGCCGGTTTCGGCCAGTTTGTGCAGGTCGACGCCGGTTGCCATGCCCATGCCGTGGAGCATGTAGATGACGTCTTCGGTGGCGACGTTGCCGGTGGCGCCGCGGGCGTAGGGGCAGCCGCCGAGGCCGGCAACGGAGCTGTCGACGACGCGCACGCCGGCTTCGAGGCAGGCGAAGATGTTGGCCAGGGCCTGGCCGTAGGTGTCGTGGAAATGAACGGCGAGTTGGTCCAGGGGCACGGAGCCGGCAACGGCTTGCAGCACCTGGCGGGCCTGGTGGGGGGTGCCGACGCCGATGGTGTCTCCCAGGGAGATTTCGGCGCAGCCGGCTTCAAACAGGGCTTCGGCCACGCGTACGACATCAGCCACGGGCACCTTGCCCTGGTACGGGCAGCCGAGCACGGTGGATACATAACCGCGCACGCGCACACCGTCTTCTCGTGCCCGCCGGACCACGGGGGCGAAGCGGCGCAGGGATTCTTCGATACTGCAGTTGATGTTGCGCTGGTTGAAGGCTTCGGAGGCGGCGGTGAAAACGGCGATTTCGTCGATGTTCACCGCACGGGCGCGGTCGTAACCGCGCTCGTTGGGCACCAGGGCGGGGTATCGCACCCCGTCCTTGCGCTGCAAGCCCTCGATCACGGCTTCAGCGTCGGCCAGTTGGGGAATGGCGCGGTCGCTGACGAAGCTGGTTGATTCGACCACACTCAGGCCGGTTTCGGCCAAGCGGTGAATCAACTCCAGCTTGACGGAGGTCGGAACGGTGTAGGGCTCGTTCTGCAGCCCGTCACGCGGTCCCACTTCAACGATCCTGACCCGGTTGCTTTTGCTCATGACTGATTAAGACAAATTTCAGGGCAATTCAACTGCAATCGCTGTTGCCTCGCCGCCGCCGATGCACAGCGAGGCGACACCGCGCTTCAGGTCGCGATTCTTGAGTGCGTGAATCAGGGTGACCAGAATGCGGGCGCCACTGGCGCCTATCGGATGGCCCATGGCGCAGGCGCCACCGTTGACATTGACCTTGGCATGGTCCAGGTCGAGCTCCCTCATTGCCGCCATGGTGACGGTGGCGAAGGCTTCGTTGATCTCGAACAGATCGACATCGGCCACGCTCCAGCCTGCTTTCTCCAGCACTTTTCGGATGGCTGGAATCGGCGCCGTGGTGAACCATTCCGGTTCCTGCGAGTGGGTGGCGTGCGCAACGATCCGGGCCAGCGGCTGAATGTTGCGTTGTTCAGCCTGGCTGGCGCGCATCAGGACCAGGGCGGCAGCGCCGTCGGAAATCTTGGATGAACTGGCGGCTGTGATGGTGCCTTCCTTGGCGAATGCCGGGCGCAGACTCGGCATCTTTTCGATATTGCAGCGCGGCGCTTCCTCATCATTCTTGATCTCGACCTGGCCCTTGCGGGTCTTGACCGTGACCGGCGCTATCTCGGCGTCGAAGGATCCGTTGTCAATCGCCGCCATGGCGCGCTCAACCGACGCTTTGGCGAAATCATCCTGTTGTTCGCGGGTGAAGCCGTACTTGACCACGCACTGCTCGCCAAAGGGGCCCATCAACTGGCCGTCGTAGGGGTTCTGCAGGCCGTCGTAGAACATGTGGTCCAGGCTTTCCACGTGCCCCATGCGCAGCCCGCGGTTGATCATGTAGGGCGCGTTGGTCATGGATTCCATGCCGCCAGCAACAACAATCTCGGCCGACCCGGCCAGAATGGCGTCGTGGCCCTGCATAACCGCCTTCATGCCCGAACCGCAGACCTTGTTGATGGTGGTGCAGCCGGCATTGGTTGGAAGCCCGGCGCCCAAAGCGGCCTGGCGGGCCGGCGCCTGACCGGTACCGGCCGGCAGCACGCAGCCCATGATGACTTCAGAAACCTCGTCGCCGCTGATGCCGGCATCGGCAACTGCGGCGGCAATCGCCGCGCTGCCCAGTTGCGGTGCTTTGAGCGGCGCCATCTGGCCCTGAAAGGAGCCAATGGCGGTACGACGAGCGGAAACAATGACAATCGGGTCGGACATGGGGCGGGGCCTCGCGTTGTGTTCTGGTTAGCCCAGTATTATCGCAGGTTGAAGGGAGGGAAACCGGAAAAGGGAATGGCGGCCGTCCCCTTTTCCCTTTCCTTTTCGCTTTCCCCGTTACCCTTTTCCGGTTTCGAAGTGCTCATCCAAATAGCGGTGAATTTCCTTTTCCACCTTGGGTTCGAGGTAGCTGAAGAGAAAATTGAGTTGAGCGCGGACGTGGACGATGTCTTCGTCGACATCGATTTCGCCGTGGACGCCGAAGCGTTCGAACACGATGGTGTCTTCGTCCCAGCCGTAGGTGATGTCGAATTTGTCGGCGAGATCCTGCGCCAGTTCATCGGCGATCTGCTGGGCCTCTTCGAGGCTCTTGCCGTGTTTTTTCTTGATGTCGATCGCCATTCTGTTCGTCCTCTCATGGAACAAAGACCAGATTTACCACGGAGACACAGAGTCACAGAGGAAAACCTGAGGAAATAATTGAATTATTCATGAAAACCAAAGGTGCTTCGCTATGTTTTCCTTTTTAACCTCTGTGGCCTCTGTGCCTCTGTGGTGAGCTTCTCTTGTTCCTCAAAGTGCGTTCCGGGGCGGCAGCAAGACGCTGGCCAGGATCATGCCGGTGGTCAGCGCTACGGCAATGATACCCGCCAGCATGGCTGTCTCGATACCCGAGATGACGTCGTCGCCCAGCAGGGCGGCCAGGCTTCGAAGGCCAATACTGCCGGGAACAAGCAATATCAGGCCAGGGAAATGGACGATCGAGCCTGGCCGGCCGGTGAAGTGCACGAACAGGTTGCCGGCCAGCCCCACGGCCAGCGCGCCGATAAAGGCGCCAATGACCGGGGCTTCGATGATCGCGCCGATACTGGCGCCGCCCCAGGCGACCATACAGGCCATCAACATCCAGATCCAGTCGCGGCGATGGGCCTGGAACAGCAACATCAGCCCGGCCGCTGCAATCAACACGCCGACCGGGGCCAGCCAGATGGGCCGCAATGACGGCGTGACGAGATCGACCGGGCCGACAAAATACTGGCCTGCCAGGCCGCCCATGACCAGCCCGAATGTCAGTAGGGCGAACACCATGACTGCGAACGCCAGCCGGGAAGAGCCCGACACCAGGTGGCCGGTGGCCAGTTCGCGGCAGGCGGTGGTCATGTCCATCCCAGGCAGCAAGGCAATCATGCTGGCGATGACGGCTGGCATCAGTGCGGTTTGTGGGTCAAAGCCACACCAAAGCGTGCCGAGGAATGAGATCAGGGCCGCCGCCAGCGGGGAGATCAGGCGCGAGCGATCCAGGCCGCGCCGCAACCAAAGAACTGTGAGGCCGCAGATGGTGCCGAGCACGGTGGCGAGCAGGGTTTCCCGCAGGCCGCCGCCAATCAGCGGCGCTACGCCAATGGCAATGGCGACGAAGGCGAGCAATTGCAGGGACGGACCGTACTTTGGTGGCGCGGCGTCGATTGCGCGAACCCGCTGGTCAGCCTGGGCCGGGTCGATCTGGCCGTTGGCCAACTGATCCATCACATCGGTCAAGTCGGCCAGTTTGGCCAGGTCGGCCGAGCCCGGTTCCGAGCGGGCCAGGAAAGTTTGCTGCTTCGACTCATCCCCCAGAGAAACCATTAACGCCGTCGGTGTGGAAAAAAATTCCGCCCGCAGGCCGAGGCGGTCGGCCATGATCTGCATCGCCGCTTCAAGACGATGAGCAGGGGAGCCAACATGCAGCAGCGCGCGACCCAGATTGAGGACCAGGCTGCCGTAGTGACTGGCTTCGTAGGGTTGCGGGGTCAGGCTGGTTTGGTTGTCGTTGTTCACGGATCAGGGGTATCGATGGGGCAAGGCGGAGTGTCGCACAATGTGCCCCGGCATCGGGGATATTCCAGGTTTCTGACATTGGTTTGCTGGGCAATGGCAGGCTATCCAACACCCGAACATCACTGCTTCTACCGAGCCTGGTTCGGGCCTGCATGCTAAACTCAGGGGTTGCCCTGACAAGTCCGAACTCAAGCTTCCCATGCGTAAATCAATTATGTCCGGCAGTGGCGAGATCCGCCGTCGCCGTGCACTTTCGAGGCAGGTTCAAGATCGAACCGAATAAGCTCACCGCTGAGATTCTTCGCGAGGATTGCGGAGACGGCGCCTATACGCGCGGCCTTGGGTACTACCGGCAAGGCCGCGCCGTGGTGCAGCAAGTTGTTCTCAAGCGTGGCGGCGTTACGCTGTTGGGTTTGAATCACGGCAGTGCCAACCAGCAATATCGGCAACACATCCAGATCACCGGCGACGGGAAGACTTTGGGGGTGATGGGCGAGTGTGAATGCCCGGTCGGGTTCAACTGCAAGCATGTGGTAGCCACCTGCCTGGCCTGGAAGGCGCAGGCCGGTGGAACGACGGCTGACAGCAGTGAGTTCGAGCACTGGCTGCGGCGTTTTGCCGCCAGCGACGAAGAGCCCCCCCGGCGTTCCGCCGATTCCTTGCTTTACATCGTCAAGCCGGGGTCCGGGTTGCAGGACGTTCTCGTGGACTTTATTGTCTCCAGATTTACAAAGGACGGCAACTGGACCCGCGGTCATCGTGCCAGCGATTCTGCACTTCGGGACCGATGGGACGTCCCGCAATATTTCCGCCCGATCGACAGGGAGATCGTTCCTTTGCTGTTGGCAGGCAGTGGCAACCCATGGGATAGGAAGGTCAGTATTGCCCGTTCTTCGGGTCACGCCGCAATGAAACTGATGGTCGATACCGGCCGGACGTTCTGGCATGGCGATCGAACCACCCCGCTGCAACGCGGCCGCGAACGCGTGGCCTGCCTGACATGGAAGAACGACGGGGCCGGTCATCGTCTTGGTCTTGACCTGGAAGATGTGACCCTGGTTCCGACGAGCCCGGCCTGGTATATCGATCCTGAAAAGCTCGAAGCCGGCTCATTGAAACTACCCGTGGGGCTCGATGAGCAGCGCCTTGGTCTGCTGGCCAATGCGCCGCCGGTTGGCGAGGAGGAGGCCCGGCGGGTCAGTCGGCTGCTGGCGCTCAATCATCCTGACATGCCGACGCCGTCTCCGGTGGAGATGGATGATCTGCACGAGCAACCGGTACCGTACCTGAAACTGGCCTTTCAGGCCGCCGATCCGGCCAGGTCGGAGCTCAAGCTGTCGTTTCGCTATGGTCCGGTTGTTGTGAGTCCGACCGACAGCACCGCTGAGATCCATGTTCGCGAGATGAATGAACGATTGGTCCGTATCCATAGGGATGTTGAGGCCGAACGGGCCGCGCGGGAGATCTTGCTGGTTCACGCTGTGACACCACGGCCAGACCAGCCATTTACTTTTGCTGTTGCGAGTA
Source organism: Wenzhouxiangella sp. (assembly GCA_041747995.1). GTDB lineage: Bacteria > Pseudomonadota > Gammaproteobacteria > Xanthomonadales > Wenzhouxiangellaceae > Wenzhouxiangella. The sequence goes on along the minus strand of JBGTEC010000023.1, from coordinate 17,356 downwards.
ATGCAACCGATCGGAACGCGGTGCTCAGCGCTTGGTTCGAGTTCGTGGAGACGGTGGTCCCGGTCGTGGAGGGACAGGGATGGGTGGTCGAGCAGGCGGTGGACCAGGGCTTCAACCTCAGCCGAGCCGATACGATCGAAGGCGAGGTCGAAGAAGTCGGCAATGACTGGTTTGGGTTGCGATTCGACCTGCGGGTCGATGGCTGGCAAGTGCCGCTGGTGCCCCTGGTCACCGAACTGCTGGCCGATTACCGGCCGGGAACATTGCCGGAAACGATGTACCTGGATTCCGGTGATGGCAACTTCATTGCCGTCCAGTCGGCCCAGATCGAGCCGATCCTTCAGACTATCGTTGATCTGTTTGACCACCTCGGGGCCGATGACTCGCTACAGCTTTCCCGCCTCGATGCGCCGCGCCTGCTGGAACTGGGCGAGACCCAAATCAAAGGCGCGCTCCGGCTCAAGCGCCTGGCCGAGCGCCTGCGCGACTTCGACGGCATCAAGACCGTCAAGCTGCCGACTACTTTCAAAGGCAGCCTGCGCGATTACCAGCACCAGGGTCTGAACTGGCTCCAGTTCCTGCGCCAGTATGAGCTGTCCGGCATCCTGGCCGATGACATGGGCCTGGGAAAAACCGTGCAGACGCTGGCCCACCTGGCGGTCGAAAAGCGCGCCGGGCGCATGCAATCGCCCAGCCTGATTGTGGCGCCGACCAGCCTGATGGGCAACTGGCGCCGAGAAGCCGAAGCTTTCACCCCGGGGCTATCGGTGCTGGTGTTGCACGGACCCGGTCGCTTTGATCATTTCGATATGATCGACCAATACGATCTGGTCCTGACCACCTATCCGCTGCTGCCGCGCGATCACGAAGTGCTGCTGGCCCGGCGCTGGCACTACCTGATCCTGGACGAAGCCCAGCAGATCAAGAATCCGCGCGCCCAGGCCGCCCAGTTGGTCCGTGGCATCAAAGCCAACCACCGCCTGTGCCTGACCGGCACCCCAATGGAGAACCACCTCGGCGAGTTGTGGGCCCAGTTCGACTTTCTGATGCCCGGTTTTCTCGGCGATCAGAAAAGCTTTGCCCGCCACTATCGAACACCGATCGAGCAGCACGGCGACACTGCAAAACTCGAGCGACTGGCAAAGCGCACGGCGCCGTTCATGCTGCGCCGTACAAAGGATCGGGTGGCCACCGAGCTGCCGCCCAAGAGCGAATTCCTGCGCACCATGCCGATCGAGGGCAAACAGGCGACCCTGTATGAAAGCATTCGCCTGGCCATGGACAAGAAAGTCCGTGATGCCATCGCCAAAAAGGGTCTGGCGCGCAGCCACATTACCATTCTCGACGCGCTGCTGAAGCTGCGCCAGGTGTGCTGCGACCCGCGTTTGCTGCCTGCAGGCGCTGGCGGAAATGCCGGTTCGGCCAAGCTTGAAATGCTGATGGATATCCTGCCCGAGCAGATTGATGAAGGCCGCCGCATCCTGCTGTTTTCCCAATTCACCACCATGCTGGGGCTGATCGAAAAGGAAGTCAGTCGGCTTGGCATTCCCTATACCAAGCTGACCGGACAGACGCGCAAACGTGACGAGGCGATCGAGCGCTTTCGCTCCGGCGAGGTCAATCTGTTCCTGATCAGCCTCAAGGCCGGCGGTGTCGGCCTCAACCTGACCGAAGCCGACACCGTCATCCACTACGACCCGTGGTGGAACCCGGCGGTCGAAACCCAGGCCACCGACCGCGCCCACCGCATCGGCCAGGACAAGCCAGTATTCGTCTACAAGCTGATCACCGAGGGCACGGTCGAAGAAAAGATTCTCGCCTTGCAGGAAAAGAAACGCCGCCTGGCCGAGAGCATGTACGGGAAGGAGGAGGGTGAAGGGAAGGGAATACCCCTCGATGCCGAAACGCTGGCAAGTTTGCTGGCGGAGGATTGAGGGGCCGCAATGTTGGACTGCGGGATTAATCCATTAATCTTGAAAGCCGGAAAGCGATGCAGTGGACGCCTTTATCGCGCGCGCTGTCGATCAGTTCAATGACAAATGATCTGCTGGTATCGAATCCTGAGCGTAACATCACGTTTGCCAGCATCACGTCGACCTCCATCGCAGAGAGCCTGTAGCCCATTTCCTGCGCTCTGTCGCGCAGCGCATTCAGAGCTTGGACTGAATTCGGATCCTGCCCAAGTGCAGCCTTCATAGAGTTGTACCAGAAGTAAAGCGCTATGTTCGTGTCTTCAAGATTGACAACCTCCATCGAGTCGAACACGTCCCTGGCCTCTTCCAGGTTTCTGTCCTGCATCAACCCTTCCGCCAGTACAAGCTTGACCTTGAACCGATCCATGGCAGTGGCAAACGGCGGGAGTTTTTCGAGGATATCCCGTGACAAAGCAATAGACTCCTCCACCTGGCCCCGCTCCATCAGCATCATTGCAAGTTCACTGTCACTTTCCAGCAACCAACCGGGGTCGCCCGTCCGTTCCCTGATGCTACGCGCATCCAGAAAAGCCTGTTCAGAACGCTTCAGGTCAAGTTCAATCAAAGCCAGAGTTCCCTCGGCAGAACGGAGACTGGCCAGGACTCTCTGGTCTTTGATGGCCAGGCTGTTTGCGTGATCCAGCGCCTGGTGTGCCGACTCGGGGTCTGCGCGTGTAATGGCTGCTCTGGCCAGGGAGGTTAGGGCGATTGTCATTACATCGTCCTGGCCAGCACGTTGGCTGTATCCCAGTGCGCGCCTCAGCAAATCCTCGCCTTCCTCCAGTTTGCCGGTTCGAACTGCAAGATTGCCCAGCGCGACAAGTGTGCGGGCCATTCCCTTGTGATCGCCAAGCATTTCGTAATTTGCAAGAGCCTGATCTAACAGGTTGGCTGAACGGGCCGGCTTTCCGTCGAAAAGCATAACCCTGGCCAAAATCTCTCTGGCCTGACTCTCGCCGTGTACATCCGGTGACTCCCCGAACATTTCCAATGCAGCTTCAAGGTGTTTGATTGAGCTTCCGAAATCACGTCGATGTGAATCTCTTTCACCATAGGCGGCGTGGACCAGCGCCAAGCCGCGTTTATCGTGAAGCCGGGAAAACCATTCTTCCGCTTGCACAAGGCTCTGTGCAGGGCTATCTATCCCGTGCAGTTCAAGCTCGGTGTCTGCTCGATGCAGCAACGTCATTGCCGCCTCCAGAATATCTCCGGATTGCAGAAACAACTGAATGGCCTGATCGAAGTGTTTCAAAATGGATTCCGGATTGGAGACACTCTGATCGGCCTTGGCCATCAATCTACTGCAGTATGCGCTGCCTGCAAAATGACCGATACTCTCGCTGAGTTGACAGCCATCATTGATCAACATGGGAATCCATGTCAGTCGTCCTTGAGCCACATCACGGTTGATTTCCAGCATCAGCAGGTTGATCTGGGTAGCTGGATCATGCGTCATAACAAGGACCGATCGTGCTTGACTCAGAACTATGCGTGCATTATCGGTTTTTCCCAACCTGGTCAATGCGTCAGCGTGGACCAGCAGGGTCCTGGCTTGTATCTCCCTGAGGCTGCTTTCCCGTGCCAACTCTTCCACAGCAATTGAATCAAGCAGGATTTGATCCAGATTGCCTTCGCGAAGGTTGAGTCGTGCTTTTGCCAGCCAGAATCTCGCATCCTGTTCATGCGCTGGATGCCGGGTGGCTATTTCTTGCAACGTCGTTCGGGCTATCGATGGTGAACCAGACTGTAATTGTGAATCAAACAGTTCGTAAAGATAATCCAGCCTGTCGGGATAGTAGTCCGCAAGAGTCACAAGGGCCCGACTATACTCAAGCAGGTCACCCTTCACCAGTGACGCAGCGGCGTGAATCTTGATGGCTTCCATCGCGTTTCGCGGCGGATACAGTTTCTTGTTTTGCTCCACCAGCACGGCAGCCTTCCTTTGGTATCCGGCATGGAAGTACGCCCTGGTCAATTGAAAACTGATGGCCAATGATTCCGGGTGGCGGTTATGTGCGAACTCCAGATGGGCGATTGCCTCAGCCCATTGGGAGAACGCCAGATACTCTACCCCCAAGCTATAACTCTCGAGGGTCACCGGGCAAAGTTCGGGGTCACTGACCGAATCTTCCTGGTAGACCAATCGTTGCTCGATTTGCGACTTACGGTCGTTGTGAGAGAAAACAATCAAGCTCGCAATCATTGCCAGGAACAGGCCCGTCATCGCCAGCAGGGAATACGAAAGTGCAGGGCTGAGACGATGGCCAGGGGCTTGATCTGAGGCCATAGACTGCTCAGCTTGTGGTTGTACGAGAAGAAAATACCCGGTGCCGTGTTCTGTGCCAATGATCGAGGGTTGATGGGCATGGTCACCAAGGGCCCGGCGAATCTCGCGAATGGCCTGGGATAGACAGCTTATGGAAAACTCCGAGTGACCCCACACCTTCAAAAGGAGTTCTTCCCTGGAAACAACCCGTGGCGCATCACGAACCAGAACTTCGAGTACTCTGAATGCCTTGGGTTGGATGGGAACAATATTCCCTTCATGGTCGAACAATTTGCGACCGATGCTGTCCAGTTTAAAATTTGAAAATTGCCAGTACAAGCTTTCCTTCCCTGATCCAGACGCCTCCGGCCGCCTTGGCGGGGCACCATCAAGTATGTCGGTTCTCACGTCCATGCTGTCCCTAACTCCAGCTCAGGACTCCTCACGCCAGAGTATCTCGGTTTCTTGTGTTACAGATTCATGCGCGATAAAGCGTTTACCACGAAATGATAAGGAATCCGTATCGCAATAGCTAATGAATTTTTGCCATTCTTGCACATTAGGTGCACAAATTTGTGACCTGCCTGCTTCTTGGCGCGGATTTGGATAATACACAATAACTATGCAATTGTTTTTTCTTCTTCTTAGCCGGTTTTGATGTAAGACGTGACCGTCAAAAGTCATGAAATGACAGAATGAAAATGCTCAGAAAAATTCACATACTCGAAAGACGCTGCGGATTTATGCTCAACCAACAAGAGTGACTCTTCCGGCATTTATATGTTGATGCGTCCTTGGAGGTAAAGCGACTGTTAAAGGAAACGTAATCGAACTCTTGATGCTTTGTGTTCGTGTCCGAATCACTGTGCTATGCCGGTTTACTTCAGCAGTGACAAATGATCACGAGATATCACTTGTCGGGGCCTGGTATGAAGAATAGATTGCTTTCGTCGGTCTGCTCCGGATTACTTCGGGGGCGGAGTCGATTGATAAGCCTTGGAGGGAATGCTGATGACGCACCTGGCTATATGCAATACCGGTTACTGTTCCACTTGCGCTCCATGCTTCCGTTCTTGGTCTGAATGACCCGTTTCAAGGAGAACCATCATGTTGCAATCGCAACGACCTCGTATCAGGAAAAAGGCGCTAGCCGTGCTCGTTATGGCGCTGTGCTTAACGGGGCTGACTGCTTCAGCCGAAAGCCCAAACGAACCGCCGGAAGGTGACCCCTCTGCCTTTACTGGACCAGACTTCAGTGATCTGCCGGAAGGCCTTCCGCATCCTAACGCGGGATCATTCGAGGGCGGCCCCACGGGCGAGGAATACGACGCCTGGATCGAAAACGTGCTGCAGAAGGAAGAACAGCGCGATGGAGGCGTAGACCTGTTCGGGATTTATAATGTCCCTACCAATGGGCGTCCAAGCCCGATGTTCGGAGCCCAGCCGTTCACCGCAAAAATGTTGCGGTTCGAGGAGTTTGGCCGCGAACCGGTGGATATGTCCAACTACACGCAGCCAATCAACTGGCAGGCCCTGCCGACGCCCCTAGATCCGAGAAGTTTTCCGGACAGTGCGGCCCTTGACAATTTTCTGGCTCAGGACATCTGGCCCACGCCCACCAAGTTCGCCAACGAATTCGACTTGAATCCGTGGCAGGTAGCCATTGAGGACTTTCTCGGTCGATCGCTGAACAATCCTCCGGCCGAAGGTCGTCCGCCAGGACTGGGCTGGTCCCATCAGCGTTGGGAAGAGTTCCCGCCAGCAGTCTATTTCCAGACTGCGCAGACCGGCGCCCGTGCCAATTCTGGATTCCGTGACAGCAAGCAGTTGCATGCCTACCAGGCCGGAGAGTTCGGCCCTGGCGGCCTGTATTACAGCCCCGACGGGAACGTTTTTGGTACGACGGACGGAATCGAGGTCCGTTTGCATCAGGACTTGCCGGTTCAGGATCCTCTGGCATTGTGGACCTTTGACGGTACCTTTCCTCCCAAGCTGCTGATGGCTCGCTATGGTGAACCGATTCTGATGCGCCACCACAATGCGTTGCCTATTGACGTCTCGGCTAACCGTGGCTTCGGATTGCACACCATCACCACCCACGAACATAATGGTCATAACCCTGCGGAAAGTGATGGCTATACCACCGCCTTCTTCTTCCCTGGTCAATACTATGACTATCGCTGGCCGATGGTCCTGGCCGGGCATGACTCGATCAACACCGACGCCTCGGATCGTCGTGCCGGCTATCCCTTGGGTCCCAACGACACAATCTGCCGGCCGGTCGGTGGTCCCTTGAGACACACAGGGTGCCTGTCATCGTTTCTGTTGCGGTGGCTGGGCGTGCAAACGGTGAACATCCCCGGTGACTGGCGTGAGATCATGAGTACCCATTGGTTCCATGATCATATGCTGGATTTCACCGCGCAGAATGTCTACAAGGGCAATGCCGCGATGAAGAACCTCTACAGCGCCGTGGATCGTGGCAATGAGGTGGCCCGCGATGGCGTCAATATTCCACTGCCTAGCGGTTCAGCCCTGCCATGGGGTAACCGCGACTATGACGTCAACCTGATGCTGGCCGAAAAGGCCTGGGATCAGGAGGGTCAGTTGTGGTTCAACCCGTTCAACATTGATGGGTTTATCGGCGACGTGATGACGGTGAACTGGGTCTATAACCCGTATTTCGATGTCCGCGCGCGCAACTACCGCTTCCGCATCCTGAATGCCTCGGTATCCCGTTACTTCAAGTTGGCGATGGTGCATGAAGACGGAACACCCGTCGACTGTTACATGGTAGCCAACGATGGCAATATCATGGAGCACGCCGTATTCTTCGAGGGTTGCCAGCTGCCGATGCAAGGCATTGCCGAGCGCTACGACATCGTTGTTGATTTCAGCGATTTTGAGCCCGGCGACAGGATCTACATGGTCAACCTGCAGGAGCAATTCAACGGCCGTGGCACTGACCGACTGATTCCCCTGGAAGACGTTGTCTCGGGTGCCTACAAGGCGGAACTGCTGGATGAGACCGGCGACGGGGTTGCCGATCGCTGGATCAATGGCGACCCGGTGGTCGGCAAGTTCCTTGAGTTCCGTGTGCATGAGTACTCCGGCCAGGATCGCAGCATCAAACTTGACCAGTATGTCGCTGGCAAGAAGAAGATGATCCCGCTGAACCGTCCGACCGAAGAAGAACTGGCGAACGCCCTTCACCGGACTTTCGAGTTCGAGCGTCAGCCGACCGATGAAAAGCCCTGGGTCATCGAAACCGATGGCGGCAAGGGTTTTGCAATGGACCCCCGTCGTATTTCGGTAGCTTCCTCTTCGAATTCGTCTCAGGTTGAAGTCTGGCGTCTGATCAACAGTGGTACCTGGAGTCATCCGATCCATATCCACTTTGAAGAAGGCCAGATCATTCGCCGTGGTGGCGTAGAGCCGCCGGAATGGGAAAAGTGGGCGCGCAAGGATGTTTTCCGCGTCGGTCCCGACCCGGACAGCACCAATATTGTGGAAATCGCCTACCGCTTCCGCGAGTTTGCCGGTACCTATATGGAGCACTGCCACAACACGCAGCATGAAGACCATGCCATGTTGCTGCGCTGGGATATCGAGCATCCGGGGCAGGTCAAGATGATGCCGACCCCGATCCCGACCTGGGATGGCGTGACCTATGTCGATTCAGTCGGTCTGCCGACCGCCCGTACGGGTGATAGTATTGGTCAATTCGGTCCGACCCTGGATGATCAGGCGGTTCTGACCTGGGTCGATGGCGTCGAAATTGGTGGTGTTGATCTGGTTGATGTTGAGCTCGGAGACGAACTGAACCTGACCGACGACGAACGCGCCTGGTTCAAGATGGATCTGGCCAAGGGCTACAACGTCGACGACGATGGCAATATGCGCGAGGTGTACTACTTCTGGCATGATGTTTCCGACGAGAAGTTGGCCGAGAAATACGGGCGCTTCTGGGCTGGCGGATTGAAGGATGCGCCGAGAGCCGCAACTTCGGACGCAATATTCAACCCGGAAGACGGCACCTTCACGTTCATGGGCGATCTGCCGAACCCGGTTCTTCGGGCACATCCGGACTTTCAGACCTACCCGGACTCGCTCACGCTTGGTCCCCCGGTCAGTAGTACCAATGGGTATTCGCCGCTGCGGCATGTAGAGATCGATGGCCAGGAAGTCGTAATCAACGCCTTCTTCGTCAAGTGGGGCGACGAGCCTTGGGAGCAATTGCGTATGGACGTGAACTGCGACCCGAACGATCCGAACAGCTTCCCGGATGAGCCGCCCAATACCTCGTGCATGTACAACGGTGAGGTTTGGGGTGGCGATACGGGTCACATCATCGAGTTGAATACCGAAGCCGATCTGCCTTACGCGAAGTTCAAGGCGCAAAAGGCCTACACCGATGGCGGCGACTACCTGCCGTACTACATCGTGACCGACACCTTCCCGGCAGGCCCTGCCTTCGATATGGGTGTGATCTACGTGCCGAAGCATGAGTTCCTCAGCCAGGCTGCGGTACCGTTGCTCCAGTTCTATCCGCCCGGGCCGCTGAGGCCGTCGTATCCGCCGACCGGGCCAACTCCAGGTTTGTGGGGTGGTGGTCCGTTGGGTGGCCAGATCGGTATGCCGTCTTACTTCAAGCCCGCGAAAGCAGCCAATCCGATGTGGCATATCGGGTTTATCGAGTGGGTGGTGGATGATCCTTCCGAGGTCGTTGTTGTCAAGAGCTTCGAGCAAGTCGAGTACCTGCGCTCGATTGGCAAAGTTCTGATCAATGAGTTCCCGCCGCCGCCCAACCAGGGCTTGAACAACTACGTGTTCAATAGTGGCCAGGCGCCGCACGTGGTGAACTGCCCGGTACCGGCAACCATTGATTCGGTGGTCCACAACGTCAACAAGAAGATCAAGCAAGCGATTCTTCTGGCTGAAGGAGACTAACGATTGTTGATGACCCGACTTGCACGCTTGTGTAAGGAAAGTTAAATCGAGTAGTTTGGTCCGCGGAGAGCATTGCATCGCTCTCCGCGGATCATTTTTTCCAAACCGTCTTCATGGTGTGCATCATGCGCTCTAAATTTGTATCGAAATTCCTGGCCATTGTTTTTTTCAGTGCCTGTTCCGTCGGCGCGTCGGCATCCGTGTGGGATGAGAGCTTTTTTCCCAACACCAAACTGATCAATGATCGTGGCGAGACTGTCCGATTCTTCGACGATCTGCTCAAGGACAAGATCGTCGTGATTCTGTTTATCTATACCAGCTGTCCGGATGTCTGTCCGCTTGAAACTGCGCAGATGGTCAAAGTGCAGAACCTGCTCGGTGATCGAATGGCTGGTGATGGTCTGGATGGTGATGTGCACTTTTACTCCATCACGATCGACCCGGACGTTGATACACCGGAAGTGCTGGCGGATTATAAAAAACGCTTCGGCGCCAGATGGACACACCTGACCGGCAACGAGGCGGAAATTATCGACATTCGACGCAAGCTCGGGCTATACCTTGAGGACCAGCCTGGCGGGGCTTTCAATCACAATATCAATCTGATCATGGGCAACCAGACAACTGGACGCTGGATGACGCGTTCGCCATTCGAGAATCCCTATGTGCTGGCGGACCAGATTGGCAATTGGCTGGATGGCTGGACCAGAGTCAGTGATCGCGACGAGAACTATGCCGATGCACCGGCGCTGCGCCAGATGTCCGAAGGTGAAAGTTTGTATCGTACCCGTTGCGCAACCTGTCACTCTCTCGATGGCAAGGATCCTGAAAATGCGATTGGCCCGGATCTGCTTGGTGTGACATTTCTACGTGATCGCGAATGGCTGATCAACTGGATACGTGCGCCAAACGAAATGTTAGCGAACAGGGATCCGCTCGCCATGGCGCTGTATGAGCAATACAACCGGGTGCCGATGCCGAACATGCGCCTGAATCGGTTCGAGACGTTTGCAATACTGGATTATCTTGAGGATGTAACTCGTGAAAAGGCCGGGATGCCAAGAAGAGGCGGAGCGGTCGCCGAAGCTGCAAGCAGTGAAATTCATGTCGCTGTCGAAGTGGGGTCCTCCGCCCACATGCAAGCGGACAATGGCGCAATCCCTGAAGCTGCGCGTGATCAAGTCAAGGATGAGCGCGATCTTAACGTTGTGGCGGTAATGAATGCCTGGATCCGTGAGCCCCATGTTTCAGCGCCAGTCAACGCTGCCTACATGACCATCGTGAATTATGGCGCGGATCCGTTGAAGCTTGCCGAGATCAGAACGGACGATTATGCCTCCGTGGAAATCCATGAAATGGTCGAGGAAGATGGCATGCGAAAAATGCGCAAGCTGGACGGTGTCGAGATTCAATCTCATGGTGTGGTGATTCTGCAACCCGGTGGCAAGCATCTGATGCTTAGGCAACCCAAGCGGGTCATGCGTTCCGGTGATGTGGTGGATATGGTACTCGTATTCGAGTCTGGCGAAGAGCAGTTGATCGCCGTGCAAGTTGATACGCGCTGATTTTTCGTGACGCGCCTTGGTCAAGGTGTGTAGGAACCTCAAGGACAAAAGATAATGAGATATTTTAGAAACACCTTCGGGAAGTACATGATCGTGGCCGTGATGGTGTTCGCGGCCTCCCGGATCTTTACACTGACTCCAGTGATGGCCAACGAGGGCAAGGACGATATCGAAGGTTTCGTGGAAGGTTACCATTACGTGACGCTTGATTCGCCCGTGCCGACCGCTGCGCCGGACAGAATCGAAGTCATCGCGGCGTTTTCCTACGGCTGTCCCTATTGTTTTGACCTGGAGCCCCACGTCATGGCCTGGGAGTCGCAGCAAAAAGGCGATGTCGACTTGCAGCGCATGCACGCCGTATGGAACGACACAATGCGTTTTTACGCGCAAATGTATTATTCCGTCATCAATATGGGCATCATGGATTCAGTTCATATTCCGATCTTCAACACAATTCATGTCAAACAACAACCGCTTGTTCGTCCCCGTGCCGTAGTGGAATTCATGGTTGGCGCAGGTTTTGATGAGCAGGAGTTCATGCAACACTTTCGTTCTCCGGAAACCCAAGAAGCGGTAGAAGAAGCTGCCCGGCGGGTGGCACAGTACTCGCTTAGCGGCGTGCCACAGTTTGTGGTGAACGGTAAGTACCGGGTCGATCCGGTTCGGGCCGACGGGCGCCGGGCCATGCTGGATGTGGTCGACTACCTGGTGGAAAAAGAACGTGCTCTTCTCGCCGCCAAAAGCGTGGTTGAAGTGACGGAATAAATCAAAGGCTGGTCATTTGTTGACCAGGCCTGGCCCGTGGTAGCGCAGGGACGCGGCCCTAAAACACCCCGTTGGCCTTGAGGGTACGGTACTGGCTGACCAGTGCACTCGGCAGGGCCCGTGGGGTGACGTCCAGATGGACAATGCCGAGTTGACGCAGGTGGTGGGTAGCGGCGTTGCGCTGTTCACGGTACATGGATTGTCCAGCCTCGAGCAGGGCCTGGTCAAATTCTGAAACCTGGTGGGTTCCGTTCTGGGATTGAAACGTCTGGCTGATCTGTTCGCGCAGGTCGGCCAGTACGACCAGGTGGCGTCGACGCAGCAGGGTCAGGGCGGGGTCGAGTTCTTCATGATCCTCGTCGCGCAGGTTGGTGAGCAGGATGACCAGACTGCGGCGTCGTTGATGACTCATCAGTTTGCAGGCGGCATTCAGAAAGTCGGGGTAGGTGAGGCCGGCTTCGAGATCAAAAACGTTTTCCAGCAATTCGCCGAACTGATGCTGCCCGCGACCGGGCGGCAGGATGCGTTCGCGGCCGTCGGCAGCGGCCATGGTGTGCAGGGCGATTTCGTCGCCCTGCTTGAGCGCCACGTGGCTCAGCAGCAACATTGCGTTCAAACACTGGTCGAAGTGGCTCGTCGTGCCATCCATGGCGCGCATGCGGCGACTGCAATCGAGTAGGAAAACCACGCGCTGGTCCCGCTCATCCTGGTAGTCCCTGGCGATCAGCTTGTGCAGGCGTGCGGTGGCGTGCCAGTCGACCTGCCGGAGCGTGTCGCCGTCGCGATAATCACGCAACTGGTGGAAATCGGAGCCGGTGCCTCGCCTCTGGGCCAGGTGGATGCCCATTTCTTCCAGCCGGCGATCACCAGCCAGCATCCCATACTGAATCACCAGGTTGAAGTTCGGATAAACCCGGGCCCTGTCTACCATTTCAACCGTGCGACGTCGCCACCACAAGCCAAGCGGACTGAGCCAGGCAAGGTGACAACCAGATAGAGTCACCTCACCTCGCTTGAGTGGTTTGGCTCGCCAGTGCAAACGAAGCTGCTCGCCGGGGGCGATGACAACGCTTTGTGGCATGTCTTCGGCCTGGATCGACGTCGGAAAGAGCTCGCACACAACCAGCTTGAGTCGGCGCTGACCGCGGTGCGCAATATCGAGCGCAAGCCTGACGGAACTGGTGACCGGCCAGTTGGATGGCATCTGTCGTCGGAGCTCAAGGCCGGGTTGCTCACGAAGCAAGGTCCATAGATCGTAGATAACAGCGACAAGCAGTGCGGCACCCAGCCAGAGCCAGGGCTGCCAAAGTTCATGAATCTCCGGGATCAATCTGATCAGCACCGCAGCACCCAACCAGGTGGCCAGCCAGGCCATCAACGATGTCGCCGGTTTGACAAGGCCGAGCGTGCCGTGTCTTTCGGTGGTTCCCGACTTCCCAACGATGTCAGCTGATGTGGCTGAGCCAGTCACTGGCGCGGTGCTGTCTGGGCTTCGATAACGTGGCTCAGAACCTCGTCGGCGGTTTGCCCTTCCATCTGCACATCGGCGCTGAGCATGATGCGATGGCGCAGACCGGCAATCGCGAAACGCTTGACGTCATCAGGAATCACGAAGTCCCGGCCAGCCATCAATGCACTGGCCTGGCCAACGCGCAGCAGCGCGATGCTGGCCCGCGGCCCGGCGCCGACGGTAATACCCGGCCATTGCCGGGTTGCCCGCACGATGGCTACCGAGTATTCGGCAATGGCGGTGTCGACCCGAATGGCACGAGCCTGCTGCCGAAGAGCAAGTGTCGCTTGCGGATCAAGCACCGGCGTCAGGGTCTGGGCCAGGGTCACCAGATCGTCGCGCATGCCAGCCATGTTGAGAGCGATCACTTGCTCATCGGCGGCATCGGGATAGTCGATCAGAACCTTCATCAGAAATCGGTCCAATTGCGCTTCGGGAAGGGAGTAGGTACCTTCATGCTCAATCGGGTTCTGGGTTGCAAGCACCACGAAGGGATCGGGCACTTCCAAAGGCTTGCCCTCGATGGTCACCCGGCGCTCCTGCATCACCTCCAGCAGCGCGGCCTGGGTCTTTGCCGGGGCGCGGTTGATCTCGTCGGCCAGCAGCACGTTGCAAAAGACCGGTCCCCGACGTAGCCGAAACCTTTCGCTTTTCATGTCGTACATGGCATGGCCGGTGATGTCGGCCGGCATCAGGTCGGGAGTGAACTGGATGCGGGAAAACTTGCCGCCCATGGTGGTGGCCAGGCATTGGGCCAACAGGGTCTTGGCCAGGCCGGGAACACCTTCGATCATCACGTGGCCGCCTGCCAGCACAGCGGCAACCACCTGGTCGATGACATTCGACTGGCCGAGGACCACGCTATTGAGTGCCCGGATCAGCTCTTCGACCTGCGCCAGCGACGGGTGGACGGGCTCGGTCGTGGATACCGATGCGGGCTGCAACGAAGCTTCGGTGTTGTCCTCATGATTGACGTGGACGCGATGCTCGTCGTCATGTTCGTTGCCATAGTCGTTGGTCATGCTCTTCCTCCTTGCAGTGCCTGCATCAGTTGCTTGTGCAGTCTGACGTATTGAGTGAATTGCTCAGGGTTGCCGGCCTCCTCCAGATCCAGGAGCCAGGCCAGAGCGTCGCGCCCGCTGTCAGGAACCAATGGCTCCAGGCGCTTCAATTGCTGGTGGCGATTGAGCCTGCGCCAGTCGGGGTAGCGCCGGGCGCAATACTGGTCACGCTCTTCGCGCATTGCCGCCAGCAGCCGTCCGCCCTGGTTATGGCGCCAATCGAACCGGGCCGTGGCCAGCACGCGTTCGCGTGTCTGCAGATTGGTGGCGGCGATGCTATCGGTAATCGGGCCCAGGCGCGGCATACGCGACCAGACCCAGAGCAGGGTAAGCAATGCCAGCGCCAGCCACAACAAGGGTGCCTGGCTCCAGAGCCAGCTCAGTAGTCCGCCAGGGGTACTGCGTTGTTGCAGAAAGATCCGACCGTCCCGGTTCCCGACCAGGGCCAGCAGGAGGCGAACGTGGTCGGTGTATACCAGGTGTTCGTTATCCAGCCATCGTGATGTCGGAAGCAGCGTCACCAGGCCCGGCCCGACGTGATACTCGGCTACCGTGGCGTGATCCTGTGCATCGCGCCAGATCGAAAGCGCGGACTGCTCGCCTGGCAGTGCAAGGTAGGATTGGGCCCATAGTTCGAGTGCCTGTCCTCCCGGCGTCTGCAAGCTGATGAGGTTGGGGCCGCAAATCGAAGTCGTATCGGATTCAGTCTCGAATTCAGTCTCGGATTCGTCTTCGGCAACCTGGCAGCGACTTGTCGTCACGCCATGCGGATTCAATTCGGCGGACGACCGACGCTCGCCGCTGCCGCGTGGCGCCGACGCGATCAGGTGGCCTCCGCGCGCCAGCCAGCCGGCGAGCTGGCGTGCTTCCAGGTCGTTGTGATGGCCTGGGGCCGCACTGATGATCAGTGTGGATCGCTCGGCAGGCAGCGAGTCGAGATCCTGCAGGCTGGCCAGGGCAGTGGTTTCGAAGCCGTTCTGATTCAGCAAGCGCTGTGCGACATGGAACGGTTCAGTCCTCAGCTTCGGGTTGTCCGGCCGATAGATCAGTTGCTCTTCGTGCTCGCCAGACCAGTACCACCAGAATGCCGCGCCCACCACCAGCATCAGGCTCAGACCGATCAAAAATCGTTCCTTTCTTTGGCCAACCTTGGGAATAGTCATTGTTGCGCCTCCCGGGTGTCACGGCAGTGGTGTGACCACTGCTGGCAAAGGAGGTCGAACTCTGTTTGCGTCGGCGGTTGGTCAGCCCAGGCCACCCGCAGCCAGTGATCGATCAGCCGGGTCATGTAGCCAAGAACCGCCAGACTGGCCTTGTTGTCTTTAAGGGCCTGCATGACCTCCCGTTCTGTTCGGGACTGGTGCGCATCGGGCAATAGGGCCATGGTGGCGCCCCGGTAAAGCAGGCTCATTGCCAGGCGGGGACGATTTTTTTGCCAGGCTGCCAGGGCCGCTGCCGGAATATCGTCCGGCAAGCCGGCCGCGTCATCCAGTTGTGCCCGTTCCGAAGCGACCGAAGCGCTTCGGGGCACATGGTTGGTCTTCGCCATGCGGATTGCAAAATCTCGCCAGCGCCAAGCCAGCCAGGCACACAATCCCAGCAGCGCGGCAATGGCCAGTGCCCGCAGCACCCAGGCCAGAATTGACCAATCCGGCAGGTTGAAGAAATCCCAGTTCATGTTGAAATCGGAAGTCGCGCGGACTTGCCGTGCTTCACAGAAACGCATTCCCGGCTCGGCATACAGACGCCCTATTTCGTTATCCAGGCTGTCGTCCGATTGAACCAAATCGTCAATCCGACTCTGCCAGTCTTCGCACTGGTAGGGGGTGATTCGGAAATCCGGCTCGGGACTGTCTGCTGTCGCTGACGCCGTGGTGAGCGCCAACACCAGCAAGACCAGGCCAGATGCCCAGATCCAATCGAGCGCACTCACGCATTGACTCCGCTCGCCTGGCGCCTGCCGAGTCGCTGCAGCTCCGGCTCGAGATCCCAGCACTCCAGCCGACAGCGCAGGTTCAGATATATCGCGAAGCCGCTGCCGACATAAAACGGTTCAACCAGGACAATGGTCACCGCGTAGCCTATGGCCATCAGTGTCCAGAGCTGGGGTGCGACGTGTCCGACTTCCAGCCAGGTTGCGACATCAAGACTGCTCCAGACCTCGGCCGGTAGCAGCCATCCCGTCAGCGCGATCAAGCCCACCAGCAGGCAGGCCTGGAACATCAGCATCATCAAGGTCAGGCCTGTGCCACTGCCACTGCCGCCGTGAGCCAGCGCCTTTGTCCGTTGCCGGCGGGCCGGCCCCTGCAGTCGTTCAAGTTGCCAGACAGGCAGAACCGTACTGAACGCGGGATGAAACCGGTAGTGCATCAGGCTCACCAGGTGGCCACCGCGCCACCATTGGCGCCAGCCACGCAGAACATCACCCACACGTGCCGATTGGCCGATCAGGTCACGCCCCAGCAGGTGCAGCAGGGGGCGATCAAGGCTGGGTTTCAGCCACCACAGGCACAGTACGGCCAGAGGCGGATGCCAGGTAAAGAATATAGCCGCCACCAGCCCCGCCGGCACCAGGCCAATCAGAGTCAGGGCACACAGTGCTGGCCAGTTGGCCCGCGCCAGGTGAAACCCCAGGTCCATGGCCTCGGCCTGGGTGCGCGGGCGAAGAACGATGCGGTCAGACCGCATGATCGGTTGTTCCCCGTCGATGACTTCGTCCAGCCAGGGCAAAGTAGGCAATGACCAGCAGCCAGAGCGCCGCTCCGATCAGGTACTTGGCTTCCAGCGCCACCGCGCTGCCCGACCAGAATGCCTCCAGGCCAGCCGCCAGCAGGAGCATGGCGAGGACCCCGTAGAGCAATTTGACCGATCGACTGGCGCTGGCGCGAAGCGCAGCCAGGCGGCCCAGGCTACCCGGCATCAACAGGCTCAGCCCCATGCGAGCCCCGGCGACACCGGCCAGGACAATGGCCGGCAATTCAAATGCCCCGTGGCCGATCACGAAGCTCGAGAAGTTTTCCTGGTAACCCTCGAAGCTCAGGTGGGCCGCCACGGCGCCGATCTGGATGCCGTTGAACAGCAGAATCACGGCGCTGCCGATGCCGAAAACCAGGCCGCCGGCAAAAGTGCGCAGGGCCACGCCGATATTGTTGAAGATGTAGAAAGCGAACATGAACAATTCGCCTTCGGCATCGCGGCCGGCGCCCGGTCGGTCCGAGTACATCTGCTCGTAGTTGTCCAGCATGTCCGGGCTCAGCACCCGATAG
>JBGTEC010000022.1:0-14171 GCA_041747995.1 Wenzhouxiangella sp. | reverse complement strand
GTCAGGTTCGGACCAATCGGCACCTGGCGGATCTTCTTGTGCGCCATGACCTCGGACCGGATCCGGTCGCGCTGCTGTGCATATTCTTCCAGGGAAAGCAAATCCCCCCGGGACAAATTCCTGCTCATGACAATCTCCAATTAATTCCGATAAATCATCGGCTGTGGCAATTCCTTCCCCGTTCCCCTTTCACCTTTTACCTTTTTCCCATTTAGATCCCATAAGCAATCTTCAACAGCGTAATTGGATTGGTCTGCGGATGCTTCAAATCCAGCTCCGAGGCCAGATGACTGGCGGCCATCGGGCAGTCGGAAACGAAATAGTCGAACGACTGGCGCTTGATGCGGCTGATGGTGCCGCGGGCAATCTTTCGTGAAAGGTCGTAGGTTTCGGTCTTGACCCCATAAGTGCCGTCGTGGCCGGAACAACGTTCAATTGACGTGATGGTGGTATCCGGCGCCAGTTCCAGAATCTCCCTGGTCTTGGGGCCGATGTTCTGTACCCGCTGGTGGCAGGCCACGTGCCAGGCGATCTGACCCAGGGGACGCCGGAAATCCGTGTTCAGCAACCCCGCCTTGTGGCGCAGCATCAGATATTCGAAAGGGTCGTAAAAGTGTGCCTTGACCTTTTGCACCGCCTCGTCACTGGGGTGCATCAGCGGCAGTTCCTGTTTGAACATCAACACGCATGAGGGGATGGCGGCAATAAGGTCATAGCCCTGGTCGACCAGCCGGGTCAGTTGCGGGATGTTCTGATCTTTGGCCCGGTTGACGGCATCGAGGTTGCCGTGCTCGTAGCGGGGCATGCCGCAGCAGGTTTCCTTTTCGGTCAGTACGACGGGGATGCCATTGTGTTCCAGCACACTGACCAGGTCGCTGGCGATATCGGGCGCATTGGCATTGCAGTAGCAGGTCGCAAACAGTGCCACCTTGCCCCGTGTGGGGACGGCTGCGATTGCTTCCAGAGACGGCGCGCTGTGCTTTTTCATCCGCTTGCGGAAGGTGCTCGAATGATAAGTTGGCACGTGGGCGTCACGATGCACGCCAAGGATCTTTTCCAATGCCTTGCGCAAGGTGGGCGAGCGGTTGGCTGCATTGACGGTTTCGGCCACGACCGGAATGGTCGCCAATTTTCCGACTGTCGTTGTCGATGCCAGAACGCGGTGCTTGAGCGGCGGTTTTTTTTGTTTGTAGTAGATCGACTTGGCGCGCAGCATCAGATGGGGGAAATCGACATTCCATTCGTGCGGCGGCACGTACGGACACTTGGCCTGGTAACACAGGTCGCACAGGTAGCATTGATCGACCACCTTGCGATAATCGCTTTTGTCGACGCCGTCGACTTCCATGGTCGATGATTCATCGACCAGATCAAACAGTGTTGGAAATGCTTCGCACAGGCTGACACAGCGACGGCAGCCGTGGCAGATATCGTAGACCCGCTCGAGTTCCCGGTTGAGCGATTCGATGCTCCAGAAGTCCTCGCTTCGCCAGTCCAGCGGATGCCGGGTCGGCGCGTCAAGGCTGCCCTCGCGGGCAAATTCGGTCGGTTGCGACATGCGGATTCCTTCGGACGAGCAACAAAGGGTCTGCTGCAAAGAGTCGGCAGCGGAATTGTAGGGTTCAGGTCCAGGTGTCCCCTGAACCCGAACCCCTTAAACCTAAAACCTTTCCTACAACTCTTCCAGCGCCTTTTGGAACCGATTGGCGTGTGACCGCTCGGCACGGGCCAGGGTCTCGAACCAGTCGGCGATTTCGTCAAAGCCTTCCTCGCGCGCGGTCTTGGCCATGCCAGGGTACATGTCGGTGTATTCGTGCGTTTCTCCAACGATGGCGGCGTGGAGGTTCTTGCGCGTGTCGCCAATCGGTTCGCCCGTGGCAGGGTCACCGACCTCTTCCAGGTACTCCAGGTGGCCGTGAGCATGGCCGGTTTCGCCTTCGGCGGTGGAGCGAAACACGGCGGCGACATCGTTGTAGCCTTCGATATCGGCACGCTGGGCGAAATACAGGTAACGCCGATTGGCCTGAGACTCGCCGGAGAAGGCTTCCTTGAGATTATTCTCGGTATTGCTTCCTTTCAGTTCCATTTTTGCTGTTCTCCTGTGAATTTGTTTCTTGTTTGTTGTTCGTTGTTTCAGATGGCTTTAAAAGCTAGCGCAACCTTCACTATTTTAGAAATGGAAGTTTTCTATTTAAATGATAGCTTTTGTCTATCACAAACCGGTCAGAAACCGATCAAATAACGGATCGGTTATCCCTTGGGGCCCAGCAGAAGCCATAAGATCAGGCCAACCAGGGGAAAAAACAGCAGGATCAGTATCCAGAGCAGTTTGGCAACAGGGCCAGCCGCGCTCTGCGCTGTCTTGATGATGGCCCAGATCACAATGATCAGCCAGATCAGGCCGAAAATGCCGACGACTTCTATACCCATGGCGAAACGACTCCTGTTGGTGAAGTGGACGTAAGTTCAGC
Organism: Wenzhouxiangella sp.; assembly: GCA_041747995.1. Taxonomy (GTDB): domain Bacteria; phylum Pseudomonadota; class Gammaproteobacteria; order Xanthomonadales; family Wenzhouxiangellaceae; genus Wenzhouxiangella. The sequence goes on along the minus strand of JBGTEC010000022.1, from coordinate 11,700 downwards.
CATCTTACCCCAGGGGTTGATGCCGTTTGTATTCCGTTCCCGATATTGTGCTGTACACTGGATGAGCAGAGGGGGCGGGCTTTGCTGACTTTTCAGGAGGCACGCTATGCTCGTCAGTGCGGACACCAAGGGGGCCGGCCGGGAGACTGCCGGAGCCAGGTTGCCGGCCTGGAAGGTGCTGATCGTCGACGATGAGCCGGAAGTCCACGAAGTGACCGAGATGGTCCTGGCGGATTTCGAATTCGAAGGGCGCCCACTCGATTTTCTTCATGCCCACTCGGCTGAACAGGCGCGGGCCGAGCTTCGTTCCCACGCCGATGTGGCCGTCATCCTGCTTGATGTGGTGATGGAGTCGGAGCAGGCCGGGCTTGAACTGGTGCATTTCATTCGGCGTGAGCTCAACAACCATTTCGTTCGCATCGTGCTGCGAACCGGCCAGCCCGGTCAGGCGCCCGAGCGTGAGGTTGTGGCCGGCTACGATATCAATGACTATAAGGAAAAGACCGAGCTGACCTCGGAGCGTCTTTTCACAACCCTCTATGCCACTCTGCGTGCCTATCGTGATGTGATGGCGGTGGAAACCGGCAAGTGTGGACTTGAGCGTGTGATTGCCTGTTCCGCCGAGGTTTTCGCCCATCAGTCGGGCCAGGCATTCGGTCGGGCTGTGTTGGCGCAACTGATCGGCTTGCTTGGCATTGATCTCGGCGTTCTCTACTTCCGGGTTCCGGACAACGATCCGACTCCCGAGAAGTTTGTAGTCAGGGCGGCGACCGGGCCGTTTCGCCAACAGGTCGACAGAACAGCCGGTGACACCCTGCCGGGTCACTTGCTCATCACGTTGAAGCAGGCCTGCCGGGAGGGACGCAGCGTAATCGAGGACAGCCATTTTGCGCTCAATTTCAGTAATTCGAGCCAGACCGAACGGCTGATTTACGTCGGCCGGACCCGTCACCTGAGCGACCTTGACCGCCAGTTGCTGGAGATGTTCTGTACCAATGTCTCGATTGCTTTCGAAAACGTGTTGTTGAACCAGGAGTTGGCCGAAAGCCAATCGGAAATGCTTTGCCTGTTGGCCGGTGTCGCCGAGACGCGTTCGCTGGAAACTGCCAACCATGTCCGCCGGGTCGGTGAAATGGCCGCGATGCTGGCCGAGGCCAGCGGCCTGGACGCCCAGCGGGTGGAACTGATCCGTCGCGCCTCACCATTGCATGACATCGGCAAGATCGGGATCCCCGACGCGATTCTGAACAAGCCAGGGCCTCATACCGACAGCGAGACAGAAATCATGCGCCGGCACGTGGACATTGGGGCCGAGATGCTATCGATATCACGCCGCCCCCTGTTTCGGCTGGCGGCCGAAATCGCGCGAGACCACCATGAGAACTGGGATGGCAGCGGGTATCCGCAGGGCTTGAAGGGCACGGACATTTCGCTCAGTGGCCGGATTGTCGCCCTGAGCGATGTGTGTGACGCGCTGGGCAGTCGACGTTGCTACAAGGAATCCTGGTCGGAAGACCGGGTCAGGGATTTTATCCATCTGCAACGCGGGATCAAGTTTGATCCGGCCCTCGTTGACCTGTTGTTCGAGCGTTGGGACCGGGTCCGTATCCTGCGTGAGCAATTGCCGGATTAGCGACTATTGTTTATCAGGTTCGGCAAATCAGGTCACACTCGTTTCCGGCGCAGTGGTCACCGGCGCGACGCTGGGAATCTGGATCGAGAACGACGCGCCATGCCCCGGGGCGGTCTTGCATTCGATGCTGCCGCCCAGGATCTGCGTGACGAGGTTGTAGACAATGTGCAGACCCAGGCCGCTGCCACCATGGCCGCGTCGGGTGGTAAAGAACGGGTCGAACATCTGGGCCGCCACTTCTGTCGTCATGCCGCGACCGTCGTCCCGGTAGTCCAGGATGACGTTTTGCCCTCTCGTGCTCGCGCTGACGGTGATCGCGCCGGTCTGGTCGGGCTCGAACGCATGGGTGATTGAATTCATGATCAGGTTGACCAGTACCTGGTACAGCGCGCCCGGGTAGGAATCGAGCATCAGGCCATCGGCAATCTCAAGGGTGACCTTGTGCCGGCTGCGCTTGATTTCCGGATGCAGGGAGGTGAGGATTTCGTCCATGTAGACGGCCAGATCGAAGGTCCGGCGTTGTTCGCTCGACTGGTCAACGGCGACCTGCTTGAAGCTCCTGACCAACTGGTCAGCTCTTCTCAGATTCCGAAGGATCAGGCGGCTGGACTGATTGGCCAGGTCGGCGAACCGGTTCAGAACTGTGTCGTCCAGCGCCTGGCCGGCCTGCAGGCGCTTCCTGAATCGTTCGGATTCGGTTTTCAGGTGTGAAGCCGCCGTCACGCCGACGCCCAGGGGCGTGTTGATTTCGTGGGCGATGCCGGCCACCAGCCCGCCGAGGGCCGCGAGCTTTTCGCTCTGTACCAGATAGCGCTGGGCATGTTGCAGTTCAGTCAGCGTTCGCTGCAGCGTGCGGTTGGATTCCTGCAATTGTTCGGTTCGCTGGCTCACCCGGCTTTCCAGTTCTTCGTTCAGCCGCAGCAGTTGTTCCTCGGCGCTTTTCAAGCGCGTGATGTCACGCGTGGTTCCCGAAACCCGCACTGGTTCGCCGTGGCTGTTGCGCTCAGTGATACGCCCGCGCGAGAGCATCCAGCGCCACTGCCGATGTTCGCCGCCACGGCCGCGGAACTCGGCCTCGAAGTATTCGGTCTGGCCTCTGACATGGGCCAGATAGTCGCGTCTCAGTTGATCGACATCGTCGGGGTGGATACTGGCCCAGAACTGGTCCAGGCTCATGCGCGCCTCATCGTCGGCATCGTCGCTGCGGTCCATCCGATTGGCGCGTACCAGCAGATTGGTCTCGTTGTGAGCTTCCCAGAATTCGTCGCGGCTGCCCCATAGCGCCATGCGCAGGCGCTGACGACTTTCTGCGATTTCGCGCTGGGCGCGTTGGCGCCGGGAAAGGTCCAGGTGGATGCGCCAGGCTGACGCCAGCAGCAACAGCGCCAGCGTGACGGCATAAAGGTAAATCGCGCCGGCGCTGCGCCAGGGCGGCGGCAGAATGCGAATCGGCAATTCGGTCACCGGCCCCCAGTCGTCCGGGCGCGTGGCGGCGCGCACCTGCAGGGTATAGTCTCCCGCCGATAACGCCGTAAAGGTGGCGAAGGCTCGATCGGGCGTGGTCTCGATCCACTCCTGGTCCAGCCCCAGCAGGCGATAGCTGTAGCGCATGTCGCAGGCATGTCGCAGCATGCCGGGCGCGGTGAATTCGATGGAGAACAGTGACTGTTCATGACTCAGCCGAAGCTGCCGGATGGCGCCGATCGCCTCGGGCAGCGTTTCGCTCGCCCCCGGGGGATGCGGTTGGTTGAACAGCAGCAGTTCGTCAAGTGCAATCCGGGGCATGGCCGGTTCATCGGAAACTTGGTTCATGTCGACCCGGACCAGGCCGCGGACGCCACCGAACCAGACCCGGCCGTGCGGGTGCCGGTCGATGCTGCCAATAAAGAAGCCGCCACCGACATCGCCATCGACAAACGGGAAGTTCTCCACCGAACCGGTGTGCGGATCAATCCGGGACAGGCCGGCGGTCGAGCTGATCCAGATACGACCATGGCGATCCTCGGCAATTTCACCGATGGCTTCGGAATTGAGGCCTTCGGCGCGGGCAAAGACGGTAAACCGCCCCGAACCCTGATCGCTGTCCAGACGATGCAGACCACCGCCCTGGGTGCCCAGCCACAAACGACCGTCACTGGCTTCGAAAAGGCCGGTCACCGAGTTATGGCGCAGACCCTGGGCGTCATCCCCGGTGCGGAAGTGCTCGAACCGGCCGCTTTCGCGGTCGAGTCTATTCAGGCCCATGCGACGCAAAGCCACCCAGAAACTGCCGTCGCTGGCCTCCAGGACGCCATTGACCTCATCGCCGGCGATACTGTGGGGATCATCCGGGTTTGGATAATACTGGCCAAAGGCGGAGCATGTCGCACAACGATGAAAAAGGCCCTGGCCGACGGTCGATACCCACAGCGTCCCGTCGCTGTCACGTTGCAGGCGTTCGACTGATGTGGTTCGTGGCACATCCAGGTCGGGATCATCGACCAGGCGTTCAAACCGGCCGCTGGCAAAGTCAAGGCGCAGCAGGCCAGCGCCCTGGGTACCAACTAGCAGCCCACCATTGTCGAGAAGAAGTGAGCTAACCATGCGGTGCGGCAGGCTGTCGGCGTCATAAGGGTCATGCTGGTAGCGTTCGAGCACGCCCCGTTCAAGGTCAAAGCGGACGATGCCGCCTACATCAAGCAACGCGATCCAGAGGCTGCCGTCGGGGTGCTCTTGCACTGCTGCCGCTGCGCTGCCCGGCAGGCTGCCAGCCTGGCCGGGGCGGTTTCTGACCAGTAAAAAGGCGCGTGTTTCCGGGTCGTATATGCTGGCCCCGCCGGTCCAGCTTCCAGCCCAGATCATTCCGGCGTCATCTTCAAACAGCGACACGATGCGCGCGCCACTCAAGCCCAGCGTGTCACCCGGATGATGGCGCCAGTGACGGGCATGGCCGTGATTCGGATCAATGCGTGACAGCCCCCCGACCGTGCCCACCCATACGGCGCCGTAGCGATCAATCATCAGGCTGCGGATTTGGTCGTCGACCAGTCCTGGCCGGCCTGAGCCCTGTTCTCGCTGCCAGTGCTCGCGGACCTCACCGTTGTGATCGAGCTGAAAAACGCCATGGGCAAGCGAACTGATCCACAGGTTCTCGCCATCCATGACCGCCCGGTTCAGTTGCACGCCATTTTCGCCCAGCCGCGCCAGCAGAATGAGCCGTTCATCGCCCGGATACCAGCGCCACAACGCTGGTCCATTCGCGAGCAGCAGGCCGCCATCGGGGTAGGCCAGCAGCAGTCTTGAATAAGCCGTGCCAACCGGTAGCGTAAACGGCGGCGGATGGAACTGACTGGTGCCCGGGTCAAGCCACTGGAGGTCACCTGCTTCGGACTGCACCCAGATGCGCCCATCGGCCGCGACCTGGACCTGTGACAGCACATCGCTCGCCAGGCTGAATGGATCGTCAGGATCACTCCGGTAGCGGGTGAAGCGGCCACGACGGGCATCATACTGGTTCAGGCCGCCGGCCTGTGTCGCGACCCAAAGCCGACCACGGTCATCAGTGGCCAGGGCAAGGATGTTGTTATCGGAGATCGATTGCGGATCAGCCGGATCACTGCGGTAGACGCGGGTGCTGGTGCCGTCGAAGCGGTTCAGCCCATCCTGGGTTCCAAGCCAGATATAGCCGCGTGAATCCTGGGTCATGGTCCGGACGGTGACCTGCGACAGCCCCTGACCAATACTCAGGTGACGAAAGCGCACATCATCAACACCCGGTACGGCAGCCACCACGAGTGACGGTACCAGCAGGCTGGGCAGCAAAATGGCACACAACCACTCGCCAACCAGACGCCTGGTTGCAGGTCGTTGACCTCGTGCGTACGGTGCCCTCACCGGTGACCCCTTCATCGCTGCCTGCTTCCGAATCTTTCCGGCGGCGGGCAGCGATTGTGCTGGTTATTGCCTGATTGTGGCAGATTTCCGCCCCTGGTTGCCACTATCATGTTGACTAGTTTTTAGCTGGCCGCTGACCCATGACGGATTTTCTGACGACCAGGGACTGGTCCCGCGCGCAATTGCAGGCATTACTTGATGACGCTGACCGGTTGCGCGCCCAGTCCCAGAATGACCGCTTGCGTGGGCGCAGCATTGCGCTGCTTTTTCTCAATCCGTCGCTGCGAACCCGGGCTTCATTCGAAATCGGCGCCTTCCAGCTTGGCGCACATGCCGTGGTGCTCGAACCCGGCAAGGCGGCCTGGGGCATCGAATTCGAGCCTGGTACGGTGATGGATGGCGCCGCCGAGGAACATATCGCCGAAGTGGCCGGCGTGTTGTCACGCTACTGTGACGCCATCGCCCTGCGCGCCTTCCCGCTGTTCAAGGACTGGTCGGTGGACCGCGAGGACGCAGTGATCAAGGCCCTGGCCAGGCATGCCTCGGTACCCGTCATCAATATGGAGACGATCGTCCATCCGTGCCAGGAGCTGGCGTTGATGCGTACCATCCAGGATCACCTCGGCAGCCCGGATCGGAAGAAATTCGTGCTCACATGGACCTGGCACCCGCGCCCGCTCAACACGGCGGTGGCCAACTCCGCGTTGTTGATTGCCAGCAAGTTCGGCATGGATATCACTTTGCTGGTACCGAACGAGGCCTATCTGCTCGATGACCAGTTCATGGATGCCGGTCGCAGCCAGGCAGATGAATCAGGCGGTTCGGTGACGATATCGACGGACATCGAATCAGCCTACAGCGGCGCCGATTTCGTCTACGCCAAGAGCTGGGGCGCGCTGCCTTTCTATGGCCGTCCCGAGGAGGAGGCGAAGTTGCGCGCGCCATTCCGCCACTTCATGGTCGATGCGTCGAAGATGGCCCTGACCGACCAGGCGCGCTTCAGCCATTGCCTGCCGCTGCGGCGCAATATCAAGGCCAGCGACGAGGTCATGGACGCGAACTATTGCGTCGCGCTGGACGAGGCGGAAAATCGCCTGCACGTGCAAAAAGCATTGATGACAGCGTTGATCAATCCGGGTCCCTGAATGGTCAACTCATTCCCTTGTGCGCGCCTCGCGCCGATCCGGACTCCGAATACGGATTTTCTTCCCCTTCTTGGCTCGTTGATCGCGGTGTTCGCTCCATGCTGAGCAAGCCTGTCGCGGACCAATTGTGGATCGATCCGAAAATCGGCGGTTATCTTCAGCAATCCGGACTGCGAAGTCTGGACGACTTTCTGCGTTTCCGGGATGGGCAGCGCGTTTCCCGCGCCAGCAAGAACCCGGTGTTGCGGTTTGAGCTGGAAACAGCGAACAAGCCCAGAGTCTGCTTTCTCAAACAGTTCGCCTGGCGACCGCGAACTTTGGCCACCGAATTGCTCAAACGGCGCCTCCCGCTGCTGGTCGGCACTTCGCGCGAATACCAGTTGCTGCATCTTCTGGAAGACCATGGTATCCCAGTCGTTCGTGTCCTGGCCTGGGGCGAACGCCGCGTGGCGGGACTGCCGACGCGTGGCATACTGCTGACCGAAGCCGTGGCCGGTGAGGAATTTGTTGATTGCTACCACAGTGCCGGCCCATCCATGCGCCGACGCCTGCGATTTCTGCACGGTGCGCTGGTCGGCGCGCTGCACAGTCGCGGTCTGGTGACCAAGGTGCGGCCCACGGACCTGTTTGTGGTGTCCGATGATTTTTCCGATTTTCGCAAATGCCTGGTTGTCATCGACCGCGAACGCGGGCTGACCCGGCCGCGGATCATGACGCTGGCCGAGCGGGCCGGCCAGTTGGCCGACCTTTGGGTCAAGAGTGGCATTATCACCGGGCTGGGGACAGACAACGAACAACGGGCCTTTCTGGCCGGCTACGAAAACGCCTGGCCGTCATCGAGTGAGATCTATCAACAGCGCCAGATCCTGGTCAAGCGGGTCTTCGTCCAGGGCAGGCGATTGATCAAACGCCACCCCGGCTCGTCGGCTTACCGCGAGGAATTCAGCCGACGGGCGATTCAGGCCGATTGCTTGCCATAGCCCAGTGCCGGATGACAATGGCTGGTGACTTGTTCCTCAATCCAGGCGGCCTGCTCGGGTGACAGGTCGTTGCGAAAGCCGCCGACCCGGGCCCGCCGTACCTTGAGCGCATCGGGGTCGCTGGCATCACGCAGTCGCAACGAGTTATTCTGGAAATAACCTGAACGCTCGAGCTTGCGCATGTTGGCAACGGAGCAGAACTCGATGGCCTCGTCGTAGTGTTGATCGTCGAATTGCTCGCCGAGCAGGGCAGTCACTTGATACAGCGTGGCTTTGGTATCGGCCCGCAGGTCTTCGTAGCGAACAATCAGGGCGTCCTCGCGTTCGGCCAGGGTTTCGGCCCAGAAGTTATAGTAGCGAATAATCGCTGGCAGCCCCAGTTCCTCACGCTGGATGAACGACCAGAGATCCAGTGTGCGCCAGTCAATATCGACTTCACGGCAGACGTCGGCCTCGATCAGCTCGCGCTTGAAAGACTTGGTGCGCTTCTGGTACTGACGATGCCATGACACCACGATATCCCCCGGATGGCGAGCCAGCAGGATGGTTTTCTTTCCCTGGATGAGTGGGTCGTTGCCGCGGTAGGCCTCGGCAATCAGTTTTTCCAGGCTATACCAGGCATTGGAAATGACCCAACGCGGTAAGCCCTTTTTTTGCAAGGCGAGTTCATCTGCGGCAAAGACACGTTTGGGTGATATGCCATCCCGGCGGTGGTAAAGCTGGGTCAGAAGCGTGCGCAGCCAGGTCGAACCGGTCTTGGGATGGCGTACCATGACGACGTCGCCGCGCCTGAGCATGGCGCGGCGCTGCCGCGCCATCAGTTCATATCTGGCTGCAACGCGGGCCCGACGAGGAAGCCATGCGGTCGAATAAACGATGGCCCAGTGCTTGAGTCTGTCGTGACTGACGACCATGAGAAAACCCCGAGAAAAAAGTATTGTGCCACTGCGCGGGGTCTGGGTGACGACTGGCGTTGCAATTGCCCGGCATGATCGCGCGCCGTGGCCCACAGCGATCCTGCGGGTTAAGCCAGCCTCGTAATCAGCGGCTTTCAGTGACGATCGCCTCGAACCCAAGCGACTCGGTCGGCGCCCCTGGGGGAATCCCGGTTTCGGCGAATGAGTCATAGCCGTTCCTGAGCTTCAGCCAGAAGTCATGCCACTCCGAATCCCGATGAGCCCGCAGGTTCTCGTCGGTCATGTGAAACGGGAAAACGTGTACCGCGAAATTGCGCTGGCTGTGGCGCAGGGCGGCCTCGGCCAGCACGTAGATTTCTTCCATGATCTCGTCGGTCATGGCGAAACAGCCGCGAGAGTCGCAGCCGCCGTGAACCATGATCGCGCTGCCCGTGCGGCCTCTGGCACGATCGAAACTGTTCGGATAACCGATGTTGAACGCCTGGTGGAACCTGGAATGCGGGTGCATCCAATCGGCATCGACGCTGTAAAACCCCTCTGGCGCCTGCCAGTCGCCCCGTTCCAGCTTCGGCCCCAGCGAGCCGGACATGGCGCAGATCGGATAAGTACGAAACAGAGTGTAGCCTCCGGCACCCTCCACCCATAACTCCAGTTCGCGACTGACCTTGAAAATGCGGATGTAGATCGGGGCGCCGAAGAGCAAACCGTTCGCCTCAAGTTCCGTGGCCAGGCGCTCGGCGTGATTTGTATAGGCGGCGGCAGACCGGTCGCTGACCGGCATGAGGTCGACGATGCCGGCCCAGACCGGACCAGCCAGCACTGCCAGCAGCATCGCCGCGGCCACAAAATGGTTCACCATGTTTGGTCCTGATTGATTGGATATCAGACTACCGTCTGACCGACCGGCTGGCAATGATCTGTTGATCCAATACTTATAAATATTGTGAGAGCTCCATTGCATACTGTGTCCGGCTATGGCACATTCAGCCCATGAGCCAGAATCTTCCGACCTTCAACCACCCCGCTGCGTCACTGCCGTGCCCGCGACGCCCTCGCTGCCCTCGCTGGGAGCGTCGTTAGCTGGACTGGTTTGACCTGCAGCTTGCGACCAACCCAGCCGACCGGCTGGGTTTTTTGCTTTCTGGTAACCAAAAAAGGAAAAGGAATCTCTAGATGACCGACAAACAAGACATCGTTCTGGCCTTTTCCGGAGGCCTCGACACCAGCTATTGCGTGCTGGCGCTCCGAGAGCAGGGATTCAACGTTCACACGGCCTTTGTCGACACCGGGGGCATCAGCGCCGAACAGAAGCAATGGATCGGCCAGCGCGCCCGCGAACTTGGCGCCGTGGAGCATCACGAACTCAATGCGGGCCAGCCGCTGTGGGATCAGTTTGTCGTGCCCCTGCTCTGGTCCGGCGCCCGGGTGCAGGAGCAGTACCCGATGCTGTGCTCGGACCGCTATGTCATCGTCCAGCAATGCCTGGCGCTGGCAGACCGGCTCGGCACGAAGCATTTCGCCCACGGTTGTACCGGCATGGGCAATGATCAGCTCAGGTTCGACCAGTCCGTACGTTCATTGGGAGACTACGAAATCCATGCCCCGATCCGCCAGCTGCAGCGTGAGACCAGCAATGTACGCGCCCACGAACTGGCGTTGATGGGCAAGGCCGGAATCGAGGTGCCTGCGTCCAACAGCCGCTACTCGATCAATGAAAACCTGCTGGGGGTAACGCTGTCGGGTCAGGAAGTCGACGAATTCGGCGCACCCGGCGACGATACCCATGTCTGGTGCCGGCCACGAACCGAATGGCCGGACGAGGACCTGGAGCTGACCATTGGGTTCGAAGCAGGGCGCGCGGTCAGTCTGGATGGCCAGCCCATGGCCGGGCCGGCCCTGTTGGCCGACCTGAACCGCCGCCTGGGCGCCTACGGCGTGGGCCGGCATATCTATACCGGCGATGTCTCGATCGGCCTGAAGGGACGGATCGTTTTCGAATGTCCAGGCATCGACGGCCTGATGACGGCCCACCGGGCCTTGCGTGAGGCGGTCAATACCCGTCTCCAAAACCAGTTCCAGCAGACCCTGGCCAGTCGCTGGGCCGAACTGGTTTACACCGGCTTCTTTTTCGAGCCGCACAAGGCCGATCTCGAAGCCTACCTGGAAAGCGCCAACCGCTTCGTCACCGGCGTTGTCCGCCTGGCCACCCAAGGCGGCGCCGTCCACGCCGTGGCCACAGGTTCGCGTTACTTATTAAAGGATCCAGGCGCAGTCTATGCCCAGTCCGCCTCGTGGACCCCGGAAGAAGCCGAAGGCTTCGTCAAACTCATCGGCCAGTCCTCCACCCTGGCCGCCCGCATCAGAAAATCCTGACTGCCATGATTGATCCAATTCTTGAGCACCTGGCCCGGCTGATCGAGTGCGACAGCCAGAATCCGCCGCGGGCTTTTGATGCCGGGGCGAGCATGTTCGTGTACTGCCGCGAGCATCTGGAGGCGGCTGGTTTCTCGGTCGAAGTCAGTGATTTCGGCGATGGCCATGTCAATCTCTACGCCCGCCGTGGCGAGCCAAAGGTGCTGTTCAACTGTCATCTCGACACGGTGCCGGTCGGTGAGGGCTGGACGCGCCCGCCACTGTCACTGACGGTCGAGAATGACCGGGCGTACGGCCGAGGCGCTTGCGACATCAAGGGCGCGGCCGCGGTACTGCTGGCGGTCGCCGAGGATTCTGATCATCCCATGGCGATCCTGTTTTCCAGCGATGAAGAGGGCGCGGGCGGTTGTTGCGTGAAGAATTTTCTTCAAATCCCGGAAAACCTGGGATTTGAACAGGTCGTGGTGTGTGAGCCCACCGGCTGTGAGGCGATCCTGGCCCACCGCGGGTATTTGTCGGTCAAGGGACACTTCAGTGGCGTCATGGGCCACTCGTCCGAATTTCGTGCCCTTAACGACAACGCCAATCACCGCGCAGCGCGCTGGACTGTCGCTGCTCTTGACCATTGCGAGGCCCAGGCGCGGGCCGGGCGTCATACCTGTTTCAATCTCGGCCTGGTGGCTGGTGGCACCAAGTCCAACGTCATTGCCGGCGATGCGCGGATCCATTACTCGGCCCGGCTCGGCCCCGGCCAGTCGAACGAGTTGCTGTTGGAAGCT
>JBGTEC010000021.1:0-3588 GCA_041747995.1 Wenzhouxiangella sp. | reverse complement strand
GCCCTTTTCGCATACCCGGAGGTCAGGAACTTGTCCCGAATGCAGGCGATTTTGGTACTGGAAGACGGCAAAACGTTTTCCGGACATGGCTTTGGCGCGCCAGGCGCCAGTGTCGGCGAAGTGGTGTTCAACACCGCGATGTCGGGCTATCAGGAAATTCTCACAGACCCCAGCTATGCCGGCCAGATGGTCACCTTGACCACGGCCCATGTTGGCAACACGGGCGTCAATGAAGCGGATGCCGAGTCGAGTCGGATCCATTGTACGGGATTGATTATCCGCAACTATCCGCGCCGTCACAGTTCATGGCGGGCTGAACAGTCGTTGTCGGATTATCTGGCCGGGCAGGGCGTTGTCGGCATCGCCGGACTGGACACGCGCTCCCTCACCATCCACCTTCGCGAGCATGGCGCCCAGAATGGGTGCATTCTGGTCGGCGAGCAGGTCGATGACGCCCGGGCACTGGCCATGGCCGGGGCCTGTGAGTCCATGAGCGGCCAGGATCTGGCGGCGCGTGTCAGCACCCCGGAGGCCTATGAATGGCGCGAAGGCTCGCTGCAGTTGCAAAGCGGAATCTACCCGGAAACGACCGGCAGATATCATGTCGTTTGCTATGACTATGGGGTCAAGCGCAATATCCTTCGTCTACTGGCCGATGCCGGGTGCCGCGTCACCGTTGTGCCTGCGCGCTGGTCTCTGGACCAGGTGCTGAACCTCAAGCCCGACGGTGTCATGCTGTCCAACGGGCCCGGTGACCCGGAGCCCTGCACCTATGCGATAGAGGCCATCGCCGGTCTGATCGAGCGCGGCGTGCCGACCTTCGGGATCTGTCTGGGTCACCAACTGCTGGCGTTGGCGGCCGGGGCGAAAACGGTCAAAATGAAATTCGGCCACCATGGCGCCAACCATCCGGTCAAGGATCTTGAATCCGATCAGGTTCTGATTACCGCTCAAAATCACGGGTTCGCCGTCGACGAGCACAGTCTGCCGGCCCATGTCATTCCAACCCATCGCTCTTTGTTTGACGGCACCCTTCAGGGAATCCGGATCGAAGGCAAGCCTGCCATGAGCTTCCAGGGCCACCCCGAAGCCAGTCCCGGCCCCCATGACTTGCGCGGGCTGTTCGCCCGCTTCGTTGCATCCATGGAGTCGGTCGTGAATTCAGCATCCCGAGTCGTGAGATAACCCATGCCAAAACGTACCGACATCAAGACCATTCTCATCATCGGCGCCGGCCCCATCGTCATCGGGCAAGCCTGCGAATTCGATTATTCCGGAGTCCAGGCGGTCAAGGCCCTGCGCGAGGAGGGCTACAAGGTCATCCTGGTCAATTCCAACCCGGCCACCATCATGACCGACCCGGACGTGGCCGATGTGGTTTACATCGAACCGATCCGCTGGGACGTGGTGCGGGACATCATCGCCAAAGAAAGACCTGATGCGGTGTTGCCAACCATGGGCGGCCAGACCGCGTTGAACTGCGCGCTGGACCTGGCTCGCGAAGGTGTTCTGGAAGAGTTCGGGGTCGAAATGATCGGCGCATCAAGAGATGCCATCGACATGGCCGAGGACCGCGAGCAGTTCCGGCTGGCCATGGGCGAGATCGGGCTGGAAGTGCCGCAGGCTGCCGTCGCCCACTCGATCGAGCAGGCCATTGAAATTCAGAAGAGCATCGGCTTCCCCACCATTATCCGGCCATCATTCACGATGGGCGGTTCGGGTGGCGGCATTGCCTACAACCGCCAGGAATTCCTCGAGATCGTCGAACACGGTCTTGATTTGTCGCCAACCAACGAAGTGCTGCTGGAAGTATCAGTGCTTGGCTGGAAGGAGTTCGAGCTGGAGGTGGTTCGCGACAAGGCCGACAACTGCATCATCGTCTGTTCGATCGAGAACCTGGACCCGATGGGCGTGCACACCGGCGATTCAATCACTGTTGCGCCGGCATTGACCTTGACCGACAAGGAATATCAGGAACTCAGGAACGCCGCAATTGCCGTTTTGCGCAAGATCGGCGTCGATACCGGTGGCTCCAATGTCCAATTCGCCATCAGCCCGGACGACGGCCGCATCCTGGTGATCGAAATGAACCCGCGGGTGTCGCGCTCTTCCGCGCTGGCATCCAAGGCAACTGGCTTCCCCATTGCCAAGTTGGCGGCCAAGCTGGCGGTCGGCTATACGCTGGATGAATTGAAGAACGAGATTACCGGCGGAGCGACCCCGGCCTCGTTCGAACCGAGCATCGATTATGTCGTCACCAAGATTCCGCGATTTGCCTTCGAGAAATTTCCCGCCGCCAATGACCGGCTGACCACCCAGATGAAGTCGGTGGGTGAGGCCATGGCCATCGGTCGCACGTTTCAGGAGTCCCTGCAAAAAGCGCTCCGTAGCCTGGAGACCGGCCTGGACGGTCTGGACTCGATTGAAATCAAGGGTGATGCCGACCAACTGACCCTGCTGCGGCGCGAACTGCGCGAGCCCGGGGCGAGTCGCTTGTTGTACGTGGCCGAAGCGTTTCGCCTGGGCTTGTCATTCGACGAGGTACACCGGCTCTCGCGCATCGACCCCTGGTTTCTCGACCAGATCAGCGAACTGGTGGAAGTCGAGGTGGCTATTGCCGAGCAGGGCATTGCCGAGCTGACCGGGCCGCGACTGCTCGAACTCAAGCGGTTGGGCTTCTCCGATGCCCGAATCGCCGCCCTGGCCCGGACCGAGGAGGCCAGCATCCGCAACCTACGCCGTCGGTCCGGCGTGGCGCCGTCCTACCGCCGGGTTGACACCTGTGCCGCCGAGTTTGCAACCACGACGGCCTACATGTATTCGACCTGGGGCGAGCAATGCGAAGCGGCGCCAACCGACAAGCCGAAAATCATGGTGCTCGGCGGCGGCCCGAACCGCATTGGTCAGGGCATCGAATTCGATTACTGCTGCGTGCACGCAGCCCTGGCCATGCGTGAGCTGGGCTATGAAACCATCATGGTCAACTGCAATCCCGAAACGGTTTCAACCGACTACGACACCTCGGACCGACTGTATTTCGAGCCGCTGACGCTGGAAGACGAGTTGTCGATCGTGGACCTGGAAAAACCCGAGGGCATCATCATCCAGTTTGGAGGCCAGACGCCACTGAAGCTGGCCCGCGCGCTGGAAGCGGCCGGCGCGCCGATCATCGGCACCACGCCGGATTGCATCGACCTGGCCGAAGATCGCGAGCGCTTCCAGGCGCTGCTGCACAAACTGGGCCTGAAGCAGCCGCCCAATCGAACGGCGCGCGACCCGGAGGAGGCCATTGTTCTGGCCCGCGAGATCGGCTATCCGCTGGTGGTGCGACCGTCCTACGTCCTGGGTGGCCGGGCCATGGATATCGTCCATGGCGAGAACGAGTTGCGCCGTTACATGCGCGAAGCGGTCAAGGTGTCCAACGATTCCCCCGTGCTGCTCGATCGTTTCCTTGATCACGCGATCGAGGTCGATGTCGATGCGCTCTGTGATGGCGAGAAGGTCATCATCGCCGGCATCATGGAGCATATCGAAGAGGCCGGCGTGCACTCGGGCGATTCTTCCTGCAGCCTGCCGCCATTCTCGCTG
>JBGTEC010000020.1:0-12613 GCA_041747995.1 Wenzhouxiangella sp. | reverse complement strand
GTTGCCGCGGCTGCCACGGATGAGAGATGCGGTATGGACCCGCTCGCGGGCCTCGCGATTTTCCATCGAGGCCAGCGGCGGCTGGCCGCTGGTGTTGAGCAGCGTGATAACGTAATGCCCTTCTTCCAGGCCGCGCTCTTCTGCTTCACGCGCGGCAGTCTGGATGCGGGCATCGCTGAGGCCTGCCAGTGCTTCGACATTATCGAATGCAACAGCCGAATCATTGACCTCGGCCAACACCTTCTGGCTGAATTCGGTGCCAAGCTGGGCCAGTTCGGTATTGATGGCGCGCAGTTCATCCTTTTGCTCGTCATCCAACTGGGCGCCCGCGCGCACGAACTGGCGGTGGTAACGCTCCAGTAGGCGCAGCGACTCGGCATCCAGGTCCAGTTCTTCGCGCTGGTCGTACAGCGCTTCGATGCGGGCAAACAGCGCCGGATTGAGGTTGATCGAATCCGAATGAGCCGACAGCTTCGGCGCCATCTCGCGCTGGATGGCCTGCAGGTTCGGGTTGGTGTTGGCGCCCGACAGGTTGCCGAACACGCGCATGACGTTGCTCAGGGTCTGGCCGGCACGCTCCATCTCAACGATGGTATTTTCAAATGTCGGCGGTTCCGGATTGTCGGCAATGGCCGAAACCTCGGCCTGGTGCTCGGACATCCCCTGCTCGATCGCCGGACCAAAATGCTCGTCCTCGATGCGGTCGAACGGCGGCATACCATACGGCAGCGGGCTTTCGGCCAGCAACGGGTTGTCGGTGTCACGTGCGCTCGATTCAGTTTCGGTCACCTCGGTGCCGCTTTGAGCATCCGACTGCGGTGCTGGCTGTGGATCGGTGCAGGCGGTCAGGGCTAGAACACCCGCGACGGCCGCTATCATTTTGATTTTCATATCAGATTACCTGTCAAAGATTCGTGGGGCGGCACTGCCGAACGCTGGTTGATACGGGCCAGGCAATGCAAAGCTATGGGATTCTACCACCAATAGAATTCTGGGCTGAATCAGGTTCATTCAGCTTCTTCTTCAGCGTCATCAGGATATTCGGCCACATCACAAGGCAGGATTCGAAACTTGGTTTCGGCCACGACTCTGTCCTGATCCGGCAAGTACAGCAGGAAACGTGTCCCGTTAGTCACCCAGTCGCCAGTGATGCGCTCGCCGGTAACGCCACCATCGGCGTAAGGTTCACCATCCAGCGAGTTGACATGGATATGGGCTCGATCGACGTCCAGTTCTGAGGTATCCCATTGGACCCTGACCGTAGCCCGGTCAACAGGTAGCCCGCAGTACCGCAGGCGTGGCGGACTCAGCGTCAGTATGGCTCGATCATCCAGCTCGATTCGCGCCAGGTCCTCAGGGCGCGGCGGTGGCGGGGGCTCTATCGGCCTGACCGGCGCGCGAACCGGCGGGGCCGGGAGTGGCGCTTCCGGCTCGATGATCTCGAAAACCTCCGGCTCTGCGTCAACAAGTTGATCTTCGCACGACGGGGCCTCGACGACGAGTTCCGACAGCACCGATCCGTCGGTCTGGTCAAGAAGCACGAACTTCATTCCGGGAACAACCCAGTTTCCGGTCCTGGCTTCTCCGGTGCCGCCATCGCTGGCGGCAAACAGCTCGCCGGTCGCCGAGCCAATGCGAAGCTGGACCTGGCCTTCGAACTGGTCACCCAGGTCCCAGGCGACCGCACCCTCGAATGGCGGCTCGCCAACGCAATCTTGCTCCGCAAACCCGAACGAAAGCACCGCGCTGCTCAACCCCGGGCTGAAGATACATAACAGGACAAACACCATGACCTGGCGGATCAGGAATGGGTGGCCATCATGCAGGCGCGTTGCGGTCGTCAGCGCTGTGTTCGTCACAGGACAGGACATCGGGCAATTGAATCTGCCGATTTGACAACCAAGAATTGATTGATATCCCTTGCCGGTAATCAATGGCTTGTACAATGCAGCATCCGCGCAGTCATGCAGCCTGGGACGGCATCTGCGTGGTTGCCATTTTGTATTTTGGATCAGAGGGCTGGCATGCAACCGGAAAGACCCATTGAACAGCGACGAATCTGGCCTACCCTGGTGACGACAGTGGCCCTGGTGACCCTGCTGTTTACCCAGATGCTTTGGCTGGACCCCTGGATGGAGCTGGGCTGGCCGTTGACCAGACTGGCACTCAACCTTGTTCCAGTCGCGTTCTTTCTGCTGTTATTTTTTGCTCTGTTTCGCAGAATCTGGCCGGCTGCATTGCTGGTCTCGGCAGGTCTGGCGCTTTTGTTCTACGTCAACCAGCTCAAAGTGGATCAACTCGGCCAGCCCCTGCTGCTCACCGACATGCTGCTCATTTCTCAAGTCCTGTCCAACCTGGGGCTATTCGCTCGCTACAGTCATTCGGCGATCCTATTGGGAGCCGTTTTGCTTCTGCTCGGCGCCATCGCACTCGCAATCCGGCTTGAGAAACCGGTTGTTTCATGGAAATGGGCGGCTACGCTGGGTCTGCTCGGCGCAGTACTGTTGCTGTCGCTGTCCAGCGCACCCGTTTCGCGGTTCTACAAGAGCCAGGGAGCCTTGAATACGCCCTGGACGCCGATCACCGCGATCAAGTCCACCGGGCTTGTCGCTGCCCTGGCCGCATCGGTGGGGGCGGATCTGGTCAGCCGTCCGCGGGCCGAACCCGACAAGGCACAACGTCTGCGCGACTACCTGCATCAGTTGCCTGCCGTGACAGAAAGCAATGGGGCGGTTGATTTGCGCCCGGACCTGATTCTCATCCTCAGCGAAAGCTTTTTTGATCCAGGCCGACTTGCAGGGGTTGACGGCTGCATCAAGCTTCCGAAATGGTGCGCACTGCTGGAACAGGGCATCAGTGGTTCTCTCGAGGTCCCGACTTTCGGGGGCAACACGACTCGCACCGAGTACGAGGTCCTGACCGGCGTCCCCTATAGCGTACTGCCCGAGAGCGTCTATCCGTATACATCCATCGTCACCAGCCCATCTGCATCGCTTGCCTGGTGGCTGCGCCATCTTGACTACCGCACCGTCGCCATACACCCGCACACAGCGACCTTCTGGCAACGCCATCGAGCCTTGCCTCTACTCGGTTTTGACGAGTTCATTGCCGAACACAACTTCGGCCACCATCGGCGGACAGGATTCTACATATCGGATGCAGATCTGACCAACCGCATCATCAACGAACTCGGCAATGATTCGTCCGACCCCCGATTCATCTTTGCCATCAGTATGGAAAACCATGGCCCGTGGGGTGGCCTCAGACCGAACATGGAGCCGGACCGGCTGGCATCGATTCCAACCCCTGCTGCTCTCAATCAACTGGGCGCACAAGCCTGGCGCCAGTACATTTACCATGCCCAGAATGCCACTGCGGAACTGATGCGTTTGTACGAGACGATCCAGCAACGTGATCAGCCGACGCTGATCCTGTTCTTTGGTGATCATCTGCCCGGATTGCACGAGACCTTCGCTCAGGTCGAGTTCAGCGACGGGGTTTCCCCGTTCCGACAGCCTGTGCCGTTCCTCCTTCTGGCAAATACGTCGGTTCAGCAACCGGGCTGGATGCCAGAACGCTCGCACCAACTCACCGACTGGCTACTCCAGGTTGCCGGCACAGTGGTCCCCGCCATATATCGGGACCTCGCCATCGCCCACGAGTACATCGCCAACGGCGGACCGGAAAGCGAGTTCGTTATTGAATACCTTCCTGCCCTTTACAAGGAATTGATCCACATCGATCCGCGTCACTGGCAGACTGAGTAGACGTTTTTGGGGCTACTGAGCAGGTCGTTTTCGGCATCGGCGAAAGAAGGCTCGAAGCATTTCCGCCGCCTCCCCTGCCCGCACGCCGGCGGTAACCTGGCAACGGTGGTTCAGGCTCGGGTTGTCGAGAATATCGAACACCGACCGATGAGCCCCGGCTCTCGGGTCATCGGCGGCATAGACAACCCGTTGCACTCGTGCATTGACAATGGCGCCCGCGCACATACTGCATGGCTCCAGAGTCACGTATAGCGTGGTGCCAGGCAATCGGTAATTGCCCTTGTGCCTGGCTCCGGCGCGCAAGGCGACCATTTCGGCATGGGCACTCGGATCGCTGTCGCAGATGACGCGATTGAACCCGGCGCCCAGTACGGTATCTTCGCAAACCAGCAAAGCACCGACCGGAACTTCGGAAAACCGCTCAGCCCGACGCGCCAGCGCCAACGCCTGGCCCATCCAGTAACGGTCGATCTCGTCTTGTTCACCTGGCGGTTTTTCCATTGGACGCAATGATACCTTTATTAACCGCCTGATCGGCCGCGTATGCCTTGTACTCTTCGAACTCACTGAAACAGTCAGCAAGGTCCTGAAGATCGCGAGTCAAGCCCATGACCACCTAACCCCACATTGCCAGATCCAAATTTATATCACGGATTCAGACGGTAACTGCAACAACCAGACTGGTGCGTTCATTGCCAACAACTGACCGGGGCTTTATCATGCCCTGACGACAACAAAAACAGACTCAATCCTGGCTTGGAAAACAATGACAACCGATGCCTTACATTGACCCCTGGACAGAATACGACGGTCTGCTGGAGCGTGCCGCAGCGTTCAAGGCCAGGCTGGAAAGCCTCAAGGACACGCCACCGGCTACCGATCGAACCTGGTATGCCTATGACATCCTGGCCAACCTATGGCACCTGTCCGAGCACTACAACCTGGTGTTTTTCCTGGGCATCCTTTATCACTTGAAAAACCCGTATTTCGCGCTGGAAAAGCTCGCCCGTCACAGTCGTTACTGTTTCCTGAGCACCCGGGTGGCCCGATTTGCTGCTGATCGTGAAGTCCAGATGCACAAGGCGCCGATGGCCTACCTGCTCGATCCAACCGAATGCAACAACGATTCAACCAATTACTGGATATTTTCTCCGGGCGGTGTGGAGCGGCTGGTCCGGCGCACGGGCTGGAAGATCCTGGCCAGCTACAATGCGGGTGAAACCGTGGATTCCGACCCGTTCTCCCAGGAACGCGACGAGAGAATGTTCATGGTTCTCGAAAGCCAGGTTTCCTGAAAGCGCTCTCGACGGGGTCAGTCTGGTGTTCGCAGCGCTTTTTCCGGCGAAAGTCCACGCGCGCTGTAGAATGCGCCTTCCCAGCCGCCGGGGCGGCACAGTACAGCGGTCATGTGGGTCGGCGTGAGTTCGCCAGCAGCGAAGCCTTCTTCGTCGCACTCGTGCAGTTCATCGACGAACTTGAGATCGGCCGGGTTTTCCGGGTCGAAGTTGTAACCATAGGCGCGGTCGATAAAAATGTCGACCACGTTACCGAAGCCGATGAACACCGGAAAGTCAAACCGTTCCACTAACAATGGCAGGATGTCCTGGGCACGGATGCCCTCGAAACAACCCTCCGAATAGTCCCTGTTGACGTACTCGGTCTCCAGCATTTTTCGCTGGTGGTTGTATTTGTAGCGGTCTGGGAGTTGATCCCAGAAACGCTGGACATGAACGAGAGCTTCCGGCCAGCGCTGATGGCCGTTGCGGCCAATCATGTCGGAGACAATGAACAGTCCTGTCGTTGCAAGCCCTTTTTCCACACCATCGAAAAGGCCTTCCAGGTTGGTTACATGATGCAGGCACTGATTCGCCAGGATCGCCTGGTACTTGCTGTTCGGACTCCAGTCGTTGAAATCCGCTTCGACAGCTGCGATTCTGCCTTCCAACCCAGCCTCTGACGCAAGCTTCAAGCCTCGCTCCAGCAAGCCGGGGTTGATATCCATGCACTCGATCGTGAAATCACTCAACCCGAGCGATTGAAGCTCTCGTGCCATTTCGATCTCCGAGCAGCAATCTCCTGCCCCAATGCTCAGAAATCTTGGTGCGCCGGCGGGGCTCATCCTGGCGGCATGCACCATATACTTGGTAAACAGCGCCTCAGGATGGCTGGTTCCAAGCTCTTCGAACCACGGCCGAACATACTTATTGGACCAGTAATGGAAAATCGGCGGCAACTCCTGAAAATCCGTCACGCCGGAAAAATGCGCGAGTTCATTACCCAGCCGCTGCCTGTAATCGCTATCCGCTGCAGGCCGATTTACCGTCCTCGCCTTGAGCCAACTAAGCCATCTCATGACCCCAGTCTACTCCCACTCGATCGTCGCCGGCGGCTTGCCCGAGATATCGTAGACCACTCGCGAGACACCCGTGATCTCGTTGATGATCCGGCGGGCAACGTGATCGAGGAACTCGTGGTCGAGGTAGGCCCAGCGGGCGGTCATGAAGTCGATTGTCTCGACGGCGCGCAAGGCGATGACATACTCGTAGCGCCGGGCATCACCTACCACGCCAACTGACTTTACTGGCAGGAACACGGCAAAGGCCTGGCTGACCTTGTCGTAGAGACCGGCGTTTCGGAGTTCGCTGATGAAGATGTGATCGGCCTTTTGCAGTGGCTCGACGAATTCGGGCCGTACTTCGCCCAGGATTCGAACACCCAGGCCCGGGCCGGGAAACGGGTGGCGCATGACCAGCTCGGCCGGCAGACCAAGCTCGATACCGATCTTGCGCACCTCGTCCTTGAACAATTCCCGAAGCGGCTCGACCAGTTTCATGTTCATCTCGGCCGGCAGGCCGCCGACATTGTGATGTGACTTGATCACCTTGGCCTTGCCGGTGGTCGCCCCGGCCGATTCGATCACATCCGGGTAGATCGTGCCCTGGGCCAGCCAGCGGGCTTCGCGGTGGGTCTTGGCGGCCTGCTCGAACACGGTGATGAACTCACGTCCGATCACCTTGCGCTTTTCTTCCGGATCTGAAATGCCGGCCAGGGCATTCATGAACTGATCGCGCGCGTTGACCCGTTCGACCCGCACGCCAAGGTGCTCGGCGAAGGTGGCCATGACCTGGTCACCTTCCTGGAAGCGCAGCAGGCCGGTATCGACGAAGATGCACAGTAACTGATCACAGATCGCCTCGTGCAACAAGGCCGCAACCACGGACGAATCGACACCACCCGACAGGCCCAGCAATACCGAATCACTGCCGACCTGCTCTCGCACCCGGGCGATCTGGTCGTCGATGATGGCATCGGTGGTCCAGGTCGCCTCGCAACCGCAGATCTCGTGGACGAATCGCTCCAGGATCCGTCGGCCCTGGCTGGTGTGGGTCACTTCCGGGTGAAACTGCAGGCCGTAATATTTGCGCTGGTCATCGCCCATGCCGGCAATCGGCGCCGAAGGCGTTGTACAAAGTGTCTGAAAGCCGTCCGGCAAGGTCGTGACCTTGTCGCCGTGACTCATCCACACTTCCAGCAGGGCCTTGCCGTCGGTAGTGATCCGGTCTTCGATGCCGTCCAGCAGCTCGCATGGTTCGTGCAAGGCAACCTCGGCATAGCCGAATTCCTTTTCTTCAGACGGACTGACCACGCCGCCGAAGTGAGTCGCCATCGCCTGCATACCGTAGCAAATCCCCAGCAGTGGCACCTCCAGGTCGTAGACGATCTGCGGGATGCGCGGGCTGTCTTCGAACGCCACCGACTCAGGCCCGCCGGAAAGAATGATTCCCGAGGCGCCGAAGTCACGGATCTGATCGCTACCGGCATCGAACGGAAGAATTTCGGAATACACGCCAATCTCGCGGATACGCCGCGCGATCAACTGGGTGTACTGGGAGCCGAAGTCGAGAATCAGGATGCGGTGAGCGTGAATGTCGGTCATTGAAAGGCTCAAAGGTGAAAAGGTAAAAGGTAAAAGGTAAAAGGTCGGAAAGGCACCTGCCAGGCTTTTCCTGAAACCTGAAACCTGAACCCTGAAACCTTGTTTTTTCTTACCCCAACTTATAGTTGGGGGCTTCTTTTGTAATCGTCACGTCGTGGGCATGCGATTCGCGCACGCCGGAACCGGTGATACGGACAAAGCGCGACTTGGTGCGCAGGTCATCAATGCTGGCGCAGCCGCAGTAGCCCATGCTGGCACGGAGGCCACCCATCAATTGGTGGACTACACCGCCCAACAGGCCCTTGTACGGCACCCGGCCTTCGATGCCTTCCGGCACCAGCTTGTCGACGGCCGCGTCGGTCTGAAAGTAGCGATCGGAGGAGCCCTTCTGCATGGCGCCTATCGAGCCCATGCCACGGTAACTCTTGTAGGAACGGCCCTGGAACAACTCGACCTCGCCAGGGGCTTCCTCTGTACCGGCCAGCAGCGAACCGATCATCACCGTCGAGGCGCCGGCGGCAATGGCCTTGGCAACGTCGCCTGAAAAGCGGATGCCGCCATCGGCGATGATGGGCACGCTGAGTTCGCGCACCGCGCTGGCTGCGGCCGCGACGGCGCTGACCTGGGGTACGCCAATTCCTGCGACGATGCGGGTGGTGCAGATCGAGCCTGGCCCCTGGCCGATCTTGACGCCATCGGCGCCGGCCTCGGCCAAGGCCAGGGCGCCGGCCGACGTGGAAACATTGCCACCAATGATTTGCACGTCCGGAAAGTGCTTCTTGATCCAGGCAACCCGGTCCAGCACACCCTTGGAATGACCATGAGCGGTATCAACCACCACGATGTCGATTCCGGCCTCGACCAGAGCGCTGACGCGCTCTTCGGTGTCACCCCCGGTTCCCACCGCGGCGGCGGCAAGCAACTGCTCAGAACTGTCCTTGGCGGCATTCGGGAAATCACGCGACTTCTGAATGTCCTTGACCGTGATCAGACCTCGCAATTGAAAGTTCTTGTTGACCACAAGAACCTTTTCAATCCGGTGCCGATGCAGGAGTTCGAGCACCTCGTCCTGGCCCGCGCCTTCCTGGACGGTGACCAGCTTGTCCTTGCGGGTCATGATGTTGCGCACCGGGTCGTCCAGCTTGCGCTCGAAGCGCAGATCCCGGCTGGTGACGATCCCCACCAGTTCATCGCCGTCAACCACCGGCACGCCGGAAATATTGTGCTGACGGGTCAGGTCGAATACTTCGCGAATGGTCGTATCCGGGCCGACCGTGATCGGGTCCTTGATCACCCCGGCCTCGTACTTTTTCACAATTCGCACCTGCTCGGCCTGACGTTCGATGGTCATGTTCTTGTGAATCACCCCTACGCCGCCGGCCTGGGCCATCGCGATCGCCAGGCGGGCTTCAGTGACGGTGTCCATGGCGGCCGAGGCCAGGGGGATATTGAGGTTGAGTTCGCGGGTGATGCGGGTTGTCAGGTCGACATCTTTCGGCAGCACATCGGAGTAGTCCGGCACCAGGGAAACATCGTCAAATGTCAGGGCTTCGTCGATCAGGCGCATAGGAGGGCTCCGGCTGGGTAAATCCTGCCATTATAGCAGGTGATGGCCGTTTTCAGCCCTGCACTCAAGTACTTCTTGAAAAGGCAGTCGCGGCCGGGCAAACTAACGCCTGTCTGAATAGCAACGAGGCAGTTTTGAGTCGTCACTTACGAAATTCGCGAGTTTTCTCCGTTCGCCTTCGGTAGGCTACCCTTCTTTTCGGGTTGTTTGCCGCAGTCGTGTGGTCGCAACCCGCCCAGGTCACTTGTCATTCTGGAATGCTTGTCATTTCCAGCAGTCCAACGGCATCCCCGTCCTGGTCTTTAGTTTCTGTGTGCCGCTCTCCTGCCATCAAGTGATCCGCAATCTGCGGCTGGCCTAAAGTCGGGCCGCCATCAAGCCAACAAGGAGAAACTCCATGGCTGAAAAAGGTGAAGTGCTGGAACTGGAATCCCTGCTGAAGCTGGGCGGCGATGGCGATCTGGCTGAAAAGCTCGAAGCCATGGCGGTTCAGGATATCGCCGAGGCCATTGCACAACTGGATGACGAAAACGATCAGTTGACGGTGCTGCTGACTCTGCCAGAGGAACGACGCACCGACACCTTCTCCTATCTCAGCCACAACCGACAACGCGAAGTGCTGGCCGCGTTGGACAGTCGCGAAGCACGGCGCATTTTGCGCGAACTGGTTCCGGATGATCGGACCGCCTTTCTCGAAAGCCTTGATTCCGAAGAGCTTGAAGGCTTCCTGAAGCTGCTCGGCCCGGAGGATCTCAAGCAGTCGCTGAAGCTGCTCGGCTACCCGGAAGAATCCATCGGGCGTTTGATGACGCCGCGTTTCGTTTCCGTGCGCCCGCAGTGGACTGTAGCTCGCGCCCTTGACCATATCCGGCACGAGGCCAACCGTGGCGAGACCGTCAACTTCGTTTTCGTCACCGATGACCGGGGCCGCCTGGTCGATGCGGTCAAGCTCAAGGATTTCATCCTCGCCCGCCAGGATGCCAAGGTGGAAACCCTGATGGACGAGGAATACTACTCGGTCCAGGCCTCGGCCGACCGTGAGGAAGCGGTCCAGGTCATTCAGCATTACGACATCAACACCCTGGCCGTGACCGACAAGAATGGGGTCATGCTTGGCATCGTGACGGTCGATGACATCATGGACGTGGCAGAACAGGAAATCACCGAGGATTTCCACAAACTCGGCGCCACCGGCAGCCTGAATATCTCGCTGCGCGAGGCCAGCCCGGGCATTCTTTACCGAAAGCGCATTGGCTGGCTGATGATCCTGGTTGTCGTCAACCTGGTCTCCGGGCTTGCCATTGCCTTGTTTGAAAACGCCATCGAGGCGGTCATTGCCCTGGTCTTTTTCCTGCCATTGATCATCGCCAGCAGCGGTAATGCCGGCAGCCAGTCGGCCACCCTGATGGTTCGTGCGTTGGCGACCGGCGACGTGGAACTCAAGGATTGGCTCTGGTTATGGGGCAAGGAATTTACAGTGGCGATCAGCCTGGGGCTGACCATGGCGGTTGCGGTGTCATTCATCGGTTTCTGGCGGGGCGGCCCCGAACTCGGCGTCGAGTTGGCCATGGTGGTTGCTCTGGCCATGCTTGCCGTGGTCGTCATGGGCGCCATGATCGGCATGTTGCTGCCATTCATCCTCCAACGCCTGAACATGGACCCGGCGACCGCCAGCACCCCATTGATTACTTCTGTGGCCGACGTGCTGGGTATTCTGATCTACTTTTCGATCGCCGCCGCCATTCTGACCTTGCCTGCCCCCGTTATCTGATCGGACTAAGGAGTCTCTGAATAAGTCTGCGCGGGCGCGACGGCGCCTCTCATCGAACAAATTTGTACCTGATTGCTTATCCGGTCGTCCAAGCAAGGGTTCAAAAGCGTTTCGCCCCGCTTGCGCTGATGGGCGAGATACTTTTGGCATACGCCCCAAAAGTATCCAAAAGCGACGTTTGGCCTGGTGATGGCACCCGCCTTCGGCGGGTCCCCTGCGTTACTCAGCTGAGCCGGGCGGTTCCGAACTCGCTTGCGCTCAGACATTGCGGAACCGCTTTTCCCGGCTCAGCCTGCGTTACTCGGTGCCATCAAGGGCGAAGGTCAAAGGCTCACAGTCAACAGCAAGAGTCAAAAGCTGCCCGGTTGCGTGGGCGGTAGGTTTTGATCTTGGTTTTGACTTTTACAAACCCTCAGCCTCTTTCGGTGGGAATTGCCATAGACGCAGCCGAGAAGCACAGGATTCAGCGGGTACAGGGAGCGTGTGTCTGAGCGAAGCGCAGGCGGGAGCGCAAGGGCGGTTTGGGCCAACGGCCCAAGAAGCCCTGGAGCGGAGCCGTAGCGCGTGAGTTGAGCGACCGCCGCTTAATCCGAGCATCGCAGGGAACCCGAAGGGCAAGTCGCACGTGGCCCACCCGAAGCTCTTTTGGGTACTTTTGCAGCGTTTGGCAAAAGCACCTCGCCCAGAAAGCCCGAAGGGCGTGGGCGAAACCGCCTTTGATCTTCGAGTTTGCTCCGCGACAGCGAGCCCGGTTACGGGGTTGGAGACTTTGCGGGAGGCTCCGGCTTGGCTTGGGCGAGCGCCGTTTCGTGCCAGGTGCGGTTTGCCGCAGGCAAGAAGCGCCTGGCTAAGAAACGATCAGCGCGTGCGGTTTGGTTACTCCAAATGAGCGAGCCCAAACGAGGCGGAGACCCCGCAAAGGCCCGTCCCGTATGGGTTTCGCCGCAAAAGCCGCATCTCGCGCGTTGCACCCCTCGGCCGTAACGCGCTGATCGTTCTTCCGGCAGGCACTTCTTGCCCTACGGGCAAACCGTACCCGCCTGCACAACGGCGCTACGGCTACTGTCACTCGGTTCGCACCACACGATCTGCGGCTTTTGCGGCGGAAACGCGCTCCGCGCAGACTTATTCAGAGGCTCCCTAACTTTCAACCGGCCTTGCGCCAGCGATAAAAGCGCATGGGCGGCACGTTCAATAATTCGAATTCCACTTCCGGTTTGCCAAGAATCGGCTTGGTGAGCCGGCCGACATGACCGCGGAACTGGTAAGCAACGAAACGGCCTCCCGGCGCGAGGTTGTCCCGGATCGCTTCAATGATTGATGTGCCGATGGCCTCCGGCATGGTCGAAAACGGGATGCCGGAAATCACCACATCGGCTGCTGGCAGGCCATGTTCGGCCAGAATCCGGCTCAAATCTGTCGCGCTGCCGGTATGAGCGATCAGCCTTGGGTCACCAAAACCTTCGAGAATGGCCGAGAAGTCAGGATCAAGCTCAATGGTCAGAAGCCGGGCATCGGGTCGGATCGCTTCGAGAATGGCCCGCGTCGTACCCCCGGTTCCAGGCCCCAAT
>JBGTEC010000019.1:0-4184 GCA_041747995.1 Wenzhouxiangella sp. | reverse complement strand
GGCTTCGGCCCGGCCGGGGCGCGGAAATCTTACTGAACCCATCAGCCTCTTTGCCAACCAAAGAACTTTTTAGGAAACCCACTCCGCTGCAGTTTTACCAGCGGGTATTCGTGGGTCCCCGGCCCCCGAATGTCAGACCACGCCATAAGCGCCGATCGCCCCGGCCGGGTCGAAGCACTCGGCATCACCCGATGCTCAAGGCCATCGACAGGCACAGGTTCTGGACTTGACAGGTTTTAAAATACCTGGGCAGTAGCTGAGTTATGTACATATTCAGGAAGAACTTTCTAGGAAACGCACTCCGCAATTGCTCCTGGATCTGGAAGACGGTATGACAGGATCACGCGGTCGCCCTGAACGCAAAGCATGGGACGACGACGTTCCAACAAACCCAGGCATGGGGGGCTGATCCGAGCCTCGTCGGCCCTTGATTCGAGTCGTACCTGGGCTTCGTGCTGATTCACCAGGGCTGAGCGCACCAGCTGGTAGAGTTCCTCACGGCCCTTGTCGCTGGGACTTGCAGCCGCCCCTTGTTGCGCGTTGCGCAGTTCGATCAAAACATCGAACACCGCGGCATCCCACCTTCGCGCATCTTTCCAGCTTGGGGCGAATTCACGCAAGGCGCGACGCGGTTCGGGAATTTGGTCGACCAACTCCCTGACCTGAAGAATCTTGGCTGGCAAGCCCTCCATCCCAAGCAGACCGCAGTCGGGATTGATGTGTAGCCTGCGCGTGTTCAGGTAATTGACCAGCTTTAGGCGACGCGTGCTCGCGAGCTGTGGATTGGCTGATTCGAGACGGTTAGCTTCCGCACGCAGCAGGGCCTCGGCTGTGCGATAGAGCTTGGCCACCTGATGCCGGGAGATCTCCCCGCGTCGAAAATCACAGGCCATGTGGTCGAGCATGTCGATCACCCTTGGATCCAACCAGACTGTCGTTCCGCAACGATTGTCCCGAGCATGCTGGAAAAGAGGCGTGATTCGCCGTTTTCTGTCGATGGTTTCAGAACGCAGACTGACCAGATCGACAAGTCTCCGGTCGCATTGCTGAATGGCAATGTTGAGCGCCCGCATGACTTCGAGATCCTTCTCACCCGCACGTTTCAGGGATACGGCATGGTCCAGAAGCATGCTGACCCGCTGTTCGGCCACCCGACGCGCCCGAATGCGCAACTGCTCCTCGTCTGGGGGCACGCAGTCGATCAGGGATCCGTAGACGATCTCCCAGGCTGTGGCGCCGCGATTGGCCACATCCTGCTCGAGCACCAATTTATTGAGCAGCGGAAGCTCTCCTCGCTGCTGCCTGAGAACTGAAGGCTGAGTTCCATCACTCAACCCCAGGCTGGAGAACTTCCAGCTTGAGTAATGGATCGAGGTCGGCAAGCCTTCGCCTGGCGCCACATTGTCCACACCGCCCTCGCGGCCAATCTGGATGCCAGAAAAATCGCCCTCCACAATTGCCTCGCCAGCTTGAAGTGCGTCGAGTTCCTGCTTGTCCAGACAATCCCAGCCCTGGCGCCGGGCCTTGCGCTGAGCGCGGAATGCAGCGCCGGGCAGGTTGAGAATGTTCTCGGGCTTCAGATCGGTGTGTGTGACATCGTCGGCAAGCAACTGGTGACCGTTGCGTAGCAGGTTGGAGGCCATGCGCAGACGGTGACTGAGGGAACACTCTTCCAGCAGGCGCTTTCGTGCCTTCAGGTCCGACAGCATACCTTCCTGACTCCAGCCCAGCACCGCCACCAGCAGCTTGCACTCATAATCGACCGTGACCTGATGCAGGAACGGGCCAATGTGGCGCTTGAACAGGTCGAAGGGATTTTCGTCCAACAACTCCCAGGCTTGTGCTGCGCCAACAAAGCTCGCATTGTCTCGCCCGCTGAGCAGACTGACCGCATTGGTCATAATCTCATTGCCAATCAGCCGATGGACCCGGGCCTGTTTCAAAAGCGCCGCCGCCTGAACACCATGCACGTACTGGTGGGCCTGAATGAGGCGGATCAGGTCGCCAACCGATTCGAAAGGAATGGCCTTGACTGCAACCCGGTTCTTGCCACTGCAATAGGCAACCACGTTGCGGTGTGTGCCCATGACATTCGGCTCGCCATCCTCGTTCCGTTCGAGTGTCCACTCCAGCCCCTTCATGACAAAGCGGTCATGGTTGTGAAAATAGACGGCACACTCCCCCTTGGCGCCCCAGATGCGTTCTTCGGCTGTCTTGCGATAGGAGTCCCGATTGATCAATTCCAACTTGTCTTCAGCCGCCTTGCCCATGTACCTGTTCAGTCGTTTCTCGAAAGCGTTGCCGGGCTGAAGGTAGGTCAGTTTCCCATTTTTCTTGCGAAATGCGATACCGCGCGTCGTTCCCAGAAAGACAGTGGTGACCGATTGCGCGTAACTGTCGTCAGGCTGCTGGTGGGGACGCATGGACATTCGTAGAGAAACCGGTCCCTGGGCAGGTGTCTGATCCCGAAAATTGAAGTTACGAATGGCCGAACGAAAATGCCTGCGTTCCACCGTTGGCTTGTGGTGGGTGACATTGATGTTGTGATTGAAGTTCTGAATGACGGCGAGAAAGTCATGATCGTTGCACGAGGATTCTGGCAGAAGGAATTCACCCATCCAGGCGCCCAGCTCACGATTGCATTCGCTTTGCGCATTGAGCAGGGTAAAGGCCCTGCGAAAGTAGTCGTCCCGCAGGTCGACCTGTGTTCTGGTGTGTTCGATGGTGCGAGTGCGCTTGCGCAGATAAAGCGCATCTTCGATGCGAGCATACAACCTGCGACGACCCAGGTTGACCTGGTAAGTCGATCCGTCCTCAGCGTGATAGCGAAAGCGCAGCTCCACATAGGTGACCGCCGGATTGTCGGTACGAATGAGCCGATGCGGCCTGGCCTCGAAATCGGCGAAACCGGCACTGCCCAGCGCAGAATCGTCCTGGCCACTGCGATACTGGATCAGTGGAATATGCGGCATTCGGCGTGTGTATTTTTCGACCAGGGCCTGCTCGCGCTCGAGCAGCTTTTCGACAGCGGCGGTCTTCAGCTTCTTATCGCGGCGGAAGGCGCGTAGCAGGCGGGCCAGGAATGAATCGGTCAATTGATTTTTTGTAGTTGTGAAACCGGATATCGGACGAGCACTTTACTGGAGTGACCGGACGACAGCAAGCAATGGTCCTGTCCGCTTTCCCCGCCAGGGAATGACTGCAACTACTTTCTCTACGCCTTGGCCTGTGTGTACAAACATTGACTTTCAATCCGGACAGGGGTCGCCCGGGGCGGGCCGGGACGCCGGGGAAGCAGGAACAAAAAGCCCGGGCGGGATCCCGCCCGGGCCGTGGCTTCTGACTGTCTGACTCAGTAATCCCAGCTCAAGCCAGCGTAGTAAAACGCGCCGTTGAACCCGAAGGGTGCGGAACGGCGCGAGAACTGGAAGACGCCGGGTGAGTCGACGATGACGTTGCCGGCGCTGTCAACAATGCGTCCACCGCGAGCCTGGCCAATGGTGTTTCGATCCGGCGTGGTGCCAAAGATATTGTTTCCGCCAATGCGCAGGCTGACACCATTGTCAAACGCGTAACGCAACTGAAGGTCGAGCAGTGTCTTGGCGCCGAAGGTCTGGCGATTACGGCCGGCTTCTTCCACCGTGTATTCACCAAAATGGTTGATGGCCACATTCACGCCGAATGGTCCTGAAATCCAGTCACCGGTCAGGTTGATGCGTGATTCCGGCTGCCATTCTTCGAGGATCGATCGATCCTGGCTGGTGAAGACCAGCTCGCCGATGCCGGGGACGTTGGCCAGCGAGTCCGGCGACGCCACCGAATCGATTTTCGTCTCGGTGTAGTTGGCTGCCAGTGACAGATTCAGGGCGCCGCGCAGCAGCGTCCGGCTGTGGGTAAGCACCAGATCCACACCCTGGGTGGTGGTGTCGGCAGCGTTGAGGAAAAACTGCGCCGAATTCGCATTGGCCGAGGCCAGTGCCGCATCCAGGTCCGGGTCCAGGCCGGTGCCGAGCGCGCCACTGATGACGATGCGGTCATCGATCTTGATGTTGTAGTAGTCGGCAGTCAGCGTCCATCCATCGGCCGGTTGCAGCACGAAACCGACACTGATGTTGCGGGCGGTTTCCTCCTGGAGTTCGGGAATACCCAGGGCCTGGGCAACCAGGCTGTCATTGCGGAAGGTA
>JBGTEC010000018.1:0-8292 GCA_041747995.1 Wenzhouxiangella sp. | reverse complement strand
GGAGACTGCCGCGCCAGTTGCCGTGACCATCATGCAGGTATTGATGAATCGTGCGTGCCGACGCTGGGCGATTTCGAGCGCTTCGTTGCCGCCGTAGAGCTGGTTGATTCGACCCACCCCATGCATGCGAAAGCGAGGCCGCTCGGCTTCATCAAGCTCACGGAGAAACTGGTAAAAATCGCTGGTGCCGAGGAAAAAGCCACCGTCCATGACCGCGCCGCTGCCGGCCTGTTCAAGCCGTTCACCGGCGTTGGCGCGTTCCTGCAACGCCAGGTCATCGAAAACCTCGCGCTTGAGGATGCCCGCGGTGTACAAATGCATGAATCCGTCCATGAACATCTCACTGGCCCCGTACAGGCCCTCTTGGAACCGGCCATGCTCTTCCAGGGCAAGGGTTGCCGGCTCGAGCCGCTTCAATAGCTCAAGGTAGAGTTCATTATCGCGATGGCGCAGGATCAGGCTATGGACCAGGGCGTCACTCAGTGAGCCGATGCCGATCTGCAGCGTGCCCCCATCAGCAACCAGGCGCGAGGCATGGTAACCAACGGCAAAGTCCTGCAGCGTGACCGGCATGCGCGGCAGACCGAACAGCTTCTGGCGCGGATCAGCGTCAATGATGTGGTCGAAGAAATCGGCGTCCACCACGGCATCGCCGTGCATGAACGGCAGGTCCGGGTGAACCTGCCCGATCGACAGGGTATCCCGATCAACGTTCTTCAGCAGTCGCTTGAGATCCAGGGTAACGTCGGAATTCGAGGCCAGGCTGTAGCAATTGCCCTCCGGGCCGGCAATCAATTGTGCAGTGACATTGATACCGCGGTCGATCAGATCACGGGCGACATGGGTGTAGTTCGAGGAAATGTAATGGCGCTGCATGGACGGGTTGCCGAGAGCCGCGCCGGATTGGAAATAGAACTCGGTCAGCAGGACGTTGTCGGGCAAACCGCCACCCTTGAGATCGACCAGGTAGTCGAGACGCGGGTAGTCGTTGCCGAACAGGCGCTCGACGATCGGGTCCATCAGCCGCGCCTGCAGCCAGTGGCCGGATTGCGGGATATCCAGGCTGAGCGCAGTGACGATATCGAGCCGGATTCCCGAATCCAGCCGGGCTCGCTGATAAAAAGCGTTGACCAGCCGGTTCGGCTTGCCCAGCCCCAGCGGCAAACCCAGAACGATGTGATTACCCAGGCGCCTGAGCGTGCCTTCCACGACTTCCTCCGCCGCCCTGTCAACGCCCATGTAATCTTCCCTGTATTTGTAATGCATTTAAACTAGCAGAAATTTGCGTTCCATAGGGTCATCCGCTCATGCTTTCCAATCCACTGCAACTACTGCCTACGCCCTGCCTGGTGATTGACGAAGCGCGCATGAGATCGAACATCGAACGGATGTCCAGCCGCCTGGCTGGACTCGGCGTGCCACTGCGACCGCACCTGAAAACCTGCAAGAATATTGAGATCGCACGCCTCATGCTCGAGGGCCAGCCCGGTGGCGCAGCGGTCTCCACGCTGGCCGAGGCGGATTACTTCTTCGGCCATGGCATCAACGATCTGTTGTACGCGGTGGGCGTCGCGCCCGGCAAGCTCCAGGGCATTGCCGAGCGGCTGGACCGGGGAATGAATCTCACCCTGATTCTCGATCATACCGATACGGCCCGGGCCGTCGCCGTGGCGGCAGGTCAATTTCAGCAGCGTTTTCGGGTCCTGCTCGAACTGGACGCCGATGAACAGCGGGCCGGCTTTCAGGCTTTAGCCCCTGAGCTGCTCGAGGCAGCGGCGATTTTGCGGGATGCTGGCTGCAAGGTGGCCGGCGTCCTGGCGCATGCCGGTGGCTCCTACAACTGCCAGGACACGGACTGCGTTCAGGTCATGGCCGGGAGGGAACGCGATGTGGCCATCCAGGCTGCGAACGCTCTGGTCGAGGCCGGTCATCCAGCAACGGTGGTCAGCGTCGGCTCCACGCCCACGGCCACCTTCGCGAAAAATCTCGACGGGGTCACCGAAGTTCGGGCCGGCGTGCACGTCTTCAATGACCTGGTGATGGTCGGGCTCGGCGTCTGCACCGAAGACCAAATCGCCCTGTCTGTCCTGGCGGAGGTGATCGGCCACCGCCCGGCTTCAGGCGAGGTGATAGTCGATGCCGGCTGGATGGCGCTCTCGCGCGACCGCGGCACGGCCAGCCAGGCCAAAGACCGTGGCTACGGCCTTGTCCGGGGTATCGATGGGTCAGACCTGGGTGAGATCATCGTCACCGGCACGAACCAGGAGCATGGCCTGATCGGGCAGGTTGACAAGGGAAGGCTCGATCCCGAGCAATTTCCAATTGGCGCCCGTGTGCGCATCCTCCCCAATCATGCCTGCGCGACTGCCGGCCAGCATGACGGTTTCTGGCTGCTGGGCGATCCATCGACCAACACCCGATGGCTGGAACGTTGCCGGGGCTGGTAGACTGGGGCCGCTGCCGTCGCACCCGCAACCTGCAGTAATTCACAACACACTAAAGAAGAATCCGGGCCGGCCCCAGGATTCTCTACCCCAAGGGAGAACCAGACGCCTTGAGTATCTATATCCTGCTGAAAAACCTTCATATCGTACTGGCCCTGATCAGCGGGATCGGCTTTGGCCTGCGCGGATACATCCGCCTGGTGCTGAACCGCCCGCTGGTCAACCCGATGGTCCGCTTCGGCCCGCACCTGGTTGACACCCTGCTGCTGCTCACGGGAATCGCACTCTGGGTGCAGATGCGCTATGCGCTGATGTCGTGGTTTGGCCTGAAGATGATTCTGGTACTGGTCTATATCGGGTTCGGCATTGGCGCATTCCGCACCGGCAGCCGGGGCACGGCGATCATCCTGTACCTGGGCGCGCTGATCACCTTTCTCTGTATTGCAGCCGTCGCACTTCACAAGCCGGCGCTCGTCTGAGTTGATTCAGGCATAAAAGAACCCGGCATCTGTGAAATGCCGGGGACCCAGTGGCCTGTCCAGATCAAGCTCGTGACTCAGGATGCCTGGCCGGTATCCTCCCAGTAGAACCAGCCAACGCCAACCGCATCGTGATTGCTTTGCTTGACCGGGGCTGCATCCTTGTCGATTTCAGCCTCGATCTGGTTGATCTGTTCGTTGAGCATATCTCGAATCCTTGCTCTCAGCCCTTCAACCTTTTCTTTCGGAATGCTTTGAGACCAGCGATCCTGCTGCACCCATCTTTCCTCCGGTGACTGGGCTTCGAGGTTGTGCGCCAGGGTCCGGCCGAGTCGGTTGATCGAAGCGCTGCCAACTTCAATGACGATTTGTTCTGACGCATTGACCGGCATGTAATAAGCACTCACCAGGCGGACATGGTTCTGGTCGACCTGCTCGACGTTGCCACTTTCATAGAGCCGATCCAGTACGGTCGGGCAGGTCACATTGCGCCCTGCGTTGCGCGACACCAGGGTCTGGAAACACGCTCCCTTGCCGTAGATCGGAAGGACCAATGGCTTTCCTGTGCCCGGATCATTGAACATGGGCTGGCTGGACCATGCCTCAAGCACCGCAGCCTCGGGGCACAATTCGCTTGAACTGATTTCGCGGTCGACATTGCTTTCGACCGAAGCGATGGCTCGGGTGTCCAGCCCGGTCATGAGCGCCAAGGCGGACTTGGTTACCCGCTTTTTCGGATCGCCAGCCTGCAACTGTCTGCGAGCCTCGTCGACATAGCATTCCTTGATCACGCCAATTGCAACCTGACACGACAACTTGCCAACCAGGAGGCGGGCAACGGGACGGAGCATTTGGTGAGCAGCCTTGACAAGCCACCCCACATCAACCGCGGATTCTGGATTGACATTAGCCATGAATTTTCTCCTTGAATATGGTAATAATCGTCGGAAATAATGACGTTAGCGATTTTGAAAAACATCGCATCAACTTAGACGGTACCGGCTTCGGATTTGATTGGCAAGCTTTTCCAGGGCTTTCCAGTTGACCCGCCGGCCCCCGGTTTTTCGGGATAGCCTTTTCTGCAAGTATAATGGCCCAATCGATATTCATGCGAATTCTTTTCATCTTCTGCCTGGCACTGGGTTTCGCCGTCGGCTGCAATTCCGTTTCTCAAAATTCGGGAGATATTTCGGGAGATATAGTCTACAAACACGCCGTGGACGGGGCGCCCGCCAGCCTGGACCCGGCCCAGGCAAGTAACATCTACGCCGCCACCGTGGTCGTGAACCTGTATGACACGCTCTATCGTTACCAATATCTGGCCCGACCGTACGCTCTGACACCCAGCCTCGCAACCGGGTTCCCGGCAGTCTCGGAGGACGGACTAACCTACACATTCCGTTTGCGCGAAGGGATCATGTTCAGTGACGATCAGGCGTTTACCGACGGCATTGGCCGGGAACTCACCGCCGACGACGTCATTTTCTCGTTGAAGCGTCACTTCGATCCTGCCACCCGGTCGCACGGGGCCTGGCTGTGGCGCGGACGAATCGAAGGTCTCGATGCATGGGCCGAGGCCGGCGCAAATCACGACCAGCCGGTTTCGGGCCTGAACGCGATCGACGAGCACACCTTGCAGGTCAGGCTGACCGCCCCCTATCCGCAATTCACTCATACCCTCGCCAACGCGCTGTCGGCGGTGGTACCCCACGAAGCGGTGAAGCGCTATGGCCCGGAGTTCGGAATCCGACCCGTGGGGTCCGGACCGTTCCGGTTGCAGTTACTGGACGAGACCCGCGCCGTCCTGACGCGCAATCCGACCTTTGATCGGGGTCCGTTCAATCTGGAGGCAGAAGGATACGACCCCACCGTCCAGGGGCATCTGGAGCTGGACCTGCTCGAAGGCCGCCACTATCCGTTTCTCGATCGTCTCGAAATTCATTTTATTAGTGAACCCAGCGCCCGCTGGAGCAGCTTTTCCAGCGGCCGTGATGTTCAAAACGTCATGGTCGCCGGCGACCAGGCCGAACGACTGCTGCTGAGCCGCGACCCGGTCCGACTTCGTCCCGACATTGAGCAGCGCTATCACTACTTGCTCGAACCGGAAGCCGGCTTTGTTTTTTTCGGCTTCAACATGGCCAATCCCGATCTCGGCCACCATGACGACCCGGCGATCGATGCCGACAACCGCGCCTTGCGCTGCGCCATTCGTGATGCCTACGATTGGGAAGCGCGCAACGCATCATTCCACTACGGCATGGGCCAGATATTTCCCGGCGTCATCCCGCCGATCTTGACCGACTTCGACACTGGGATTTCGGTCCAATCGGTTACTTATAACCCCGAACGCGCCCGGGTCCGACTGAAGGAAGCCGGCTGGACGCCTGAGCGCTTTCCTGTTTTGAGCTACGGCATGGAATCCAGTGTGCAACAACGCCAGATCTTCGAGCAGTTCAGGGCAAAGATGACCGAAGCCGGCCTGCCCCCGTCAATGTTTCAACCTCGCAGCTTTGCCAGCTTCGGAGACATGAACAGGGCGGTTGCCAATCGACAGCTCGATATCTTCATGATGAGTTGGACCCTGGCCTACCCCGACGCACAATACAACTTGCAACTATTCTACGGCCCCAACGCCGCGCCGGGCGCCAATAGATTCAACTATGCCAACCCCGCGTATGACCGCCTGTTCGAGCAGGCCGCCACCCTGCCGGCCGGTGAATTGCGCAGCGAACTCTACCGACAAATGAACGAAATGGTCATCAACGACTGCGTGGCGATTTCCGGTCTTTCCCGGACACGACTGCACCTGTGGCAGCGGAATGTCCGGATGCTGCCCGACCGGGAAATGCTGGGCGGACATTTCCTGCGTTTTGTTGACGTACCTTGATCATCGGTCTCAAGTATCATGGGCGCCACGTGAGCGTATTGAAATGAACCAGGCGGGAGAACCGATTGACCTCTATTCGCAGCCATAACCCGGCGTTGCTGGTCGTTGTCCTGCTGGCGTTGATACTGCTTTCCGCCTGCGGCCCTTCGGTCCGCCAGGTCAAGGGCGAACCGCCTCTGGTCGGGCTTGATAGCCTGATCCAAAGCAACGGTGATCTGATCATGAACATCAGCATCCGCAACATGAACGACTTTCGTCTTGATGTTTCAGGCGTGACTGCACGATTCGAGCTTGATAGTGGGCCAACAGCTGAAACCAGGCCCGCAGCTCAAGGACTGAGTATCGCGCCGCGCGGCCGCGAAGTCGTGCAACTGCGGGGCCCGGCAAGCGCCCAGGTCCTTCAACAATTGCAAAGTCTGACTGCCGGTGAGCAAAGGAACCTGCCCTGGCGGCTGGAAATCCTGATCGATGACATCCAGCGCAGGCAACCCACCGAAGCCCGCGGCTTCCTTCATGCCGTGCCCGGCCAGCCCAACCGTTTTCGCTGATATGGACCGGGGCTTCCCGATACTGACCTGGCACTCGGTCAATGTGCACGACAACAGCTACGCCGGCAACGACCTGATTGCCTTCGCCAGCGACCTGAGACTGTTGAACCGTCTCGGGTGGGCCATCTTGCCACTGGATGAGGCACTCGATGCGCTGGCCACCGCCACTTTACCGCCGAAAACTGCTGTTCTGACGGTCGACGACGGCTCCGTTCTGGACTTCGAAGACTTCCAACACCCGACAGCCGGCCTGCAAAAAAGCCTGCTTCACCGGGCGAACGATTTTCGCACCGATCCGGCGACAAGCCAGCGCCACCGTGTTCACATCTCCTCATTCGTGATTGCCTCGCCCGCGGCGCGCGCCGAGCTTGATGAGCGGGACTACATGAGCCTCAACGTCTGGCCGGATCACTGGTGGCGGGCCGCCAACGAGTCCGGCCTGATCAGTATCGAAAGTCACAGTTGGGATCATAACCACGGCTCCCTGCAGCGCACCGTCCAGCAAGAGAACCGGCGAGGCGATTTCCGCTGGATCGCCAGCGAAACAGAGTGTCGCGCCGAAGTCGATCAGGCGAGCGACTACATTGAACAAAAAAGCGGTCGTCGACCCAAATTTTTCGCTTATCCGTATGGCCAGGCAAGTGATTATCTTCGACGCGAATACCTGCCACGCTTTGGCGCCAGGCTCGGTCTGCAGGCAGCCCTGGCCTGCGATCCCGAACCGGTCACCATTGCATCCGACCCCTGGTACCTGCCACGCTACATGTGTGGCCGCGACTGGACCAGCCCGGATCAGCTTGAAGAACTGCTGAACGCGCTAACCTGATCCTACTCCCATCTCCCGTCCCGGCTCTCGTCTCACCTATCACCGTTTCCACCCCTCAAAAAGGTCCCAGGTCACGGATTGTTTCAATCAATTTGCTGGCTTCCCGGGGGGGCGGACGATTGTGCCAGCGCACGATAAGATGTGGATGGTCCAGGCGCTCATAGCCGACCTGGTCAAAAACCTCCCAGGCACGCGCGTCGCCACAGTAGCCAAAAGTTCCCGGCGTGTTGGCAGAGAATCGTCGTTCGGCATAGCGCATGGCCGATACCAGCAAGCCGCCAGCCTCCTTCACGGCCGCTTGCTGATCCGGAGTCATGAGCCGCAAAACCCGCCCATCCGTGCAGGCGCCGCCGGACATCATAACGGGACCATGCGACCAGTACTTCACGTAGGTCGCCGGCATCCAGTTGGTCTCGTCTTGACGATACAGCGCCAGCACATGATGCCCGAACGACGGCACAGCCTGACCAAACTTGCGTCGAAAGATAGGCTCGGCCAGGCGGGCGCCTTCGGCCACCTCGGTGATGAGGATAAAGTCATCCAGACGGGGGTCGACGATCAGATTCGAACTCATGGCAGGCGTCTTGAAGGGTCATCAAATGTGATTTTAACCTCTTCGTCCACCGGGGGAACCCCTTGCCCTTCGGTCTGGTTTATCATGGCAACCACAAACCCAATTCCTGCTGACTGGACCCGGCAGGTGAATTTTTGAGGGACCCATCAATGACCATCGCTTTCTGGTGCGTGCTGATTGCCTCTGTCATGCCATTTATTCTGGCAGGCATATCGAAGATCGGCAGCAGGAATTTCAATAACAAGCGCCCGCGCGACTGGTATCAAAGCGTGGAAGGCTATCGCAAGCGTGCCTGGTGGGCACAGCAGAACAGTTTCGAGGCGCTGCCATTTTTCGCCTCGGCTGTCATCATCGCCCACCTGGCGGGCGCCAATGCGAGCGTGGTGGATGCCCTGGCCATCGGCTTCATCGCCACCCG
Organism: Wenzhouxiangella sp.; assembly: GCA_041747995.1. Lineage (GTDB taxonomy): Bacteria > Pseudomonadota > Gammaproteobacteria > Xanthomonadales > Wenzhouxiangellaceae > Wenzhouxiangella. The sequence goes on along the minus strand of JBGTEC010000018.1, from coordinate 116 downwards.
CCTGAGTTACGTCACCTGCTACCTGGCCGACCTGCACTGGCTGCGCTCCCTCAGTTGGCTGCTCGGCATCGGCTGTTGCATCGCCCTGTTTGTGGTGGCAGCATAGGCTATTGAAC
>JBGTEC010000017.1:0-2434 GCA_041747995.1 Wenzhouxiangella sp. | reverse complement strand
GGCAACAAGACGCAGCGAGCCAGCCACGCGCCAGTCGGCACCCCGACCCCGGCGTGACACCAGCAGCCCGCCGCGCCCGAGAGAACGCCAGCGGGAGCGCTAGGGAGCCTGTGGATGATTCTGCGCGGACGCGACGGGTCTCTCATGGAACAAAAAAACAGGTTTACCACGGAGACACAGGGCACACAGAGAAATGCTCAGAAAAACATTACGTTATTATGCTTTTCTCTGCGACCTCCATGCCTCTGTGGTGAGATTTTCTTGTTCCTTTCGCGACAGCGGGTTCGGGGACGGACTCGGACGCCTTGCGGTAGACTATCGCCCTGCTTTCAAGCTCTTGCGTACAGGTTGACATGCGTTACCCAGACCCTTTCGAGGTCATCGTCATCGGCGGTGGCCATGCTGGCACCGAGGCCGCCCTGGCCGCGGCGCGCACGGGTGTGCGCACCCTGCTGATCACCCACAGCCTCGAAACGATCGGCCAGATGAGCTGTAATCCGGCGATTGGTGGAATCGGCAAAGGGCACCTGGTGAGGGAAATCGATGCCCTGGGCGGCATCATGGCCCGTGCTGCCGACCAGGCCGGCATCCAGTGGCGCACCCTCAACGCGCGCAAGGGACCGGCCGTTCGCGCCACCCGCGCCCAATGCGACCGGGCTCTTTATCGTGCAGCCATTCGGCAGGCTGTTGAAGCTCAGTCGCATTTGACCGTTTTCCAGCAAAGCGTGGACGACCTGATCGTAGAAGATGGGCGAGTCGTCGGTGCGCGTACCGGCATGGGCCTGGAATTTCACGCCCCTGCCGTAGTGCTCACCACCGGCACGTTCCTCGGTGGCCGCATCCATATTGGCGAAACGAGCCTGGCTGGCGGCCGCGCCGGCGACGCCCCATCCAATGCCCTGGCGGCCCGCCTGCGAGAACTGCCCTTTGCAGTCGATCGCCTCAAGACCGGCACCCCCCCGCGCCTGGATGGCCGAACGATCGACTTTTCACGCCTTGACGAACAACCCGGGGATGACCCGAGACCGGTCTTTTCCCTGCTGGGAAGCCGCGACGACCACCCGGCCCAGGTCTCGTGCTTCATCACCCGCACCGCCGAGACGACCCACGACATCATTCGCTCCAGCCTTGACCGCTCGCCGATGTATTCGGGCGCCATCGAAAGCTCCGGTCCGCGCTATTGCCCATCGATCGAAGACAAGGTGGTGCGCTTTGCCGACAAGCAATCGCACCAGATCTTTCTCGAGCCTGAAGGCCTCGGCATCAACGAATGGTATCCGAACGGTATTTCGACCAGCCTGCCGTTTGATGCCCAGATCAAATTTGTCCGGACCATTCCCGGCCTGGAAAAGGCCCACATCACCCGCCCGGGCTATGCGATCGAGTACGATTTCTTCGACCCGCGTGATCTCAAACCCAGCCTGGAAACCCGGCATCTGAAAGGATTGTTCTTTGCCGGCCAGATCAATGGCACCACCGGTTACGAGGAGGCCGCCGCGCAAGGTCTGCTGGCCGGGCTCAACGCAGCCCGCCAGGTTCGCGGTGAAGAAGCCTGGACGCCTGGCCGGGACGAAGCCTACCTGGGTGTGCTGGTTGACGACCTGATCACCCAGGGGGCGCCGGAGCCGTATCGCATGTTCACCAGCCGGGCCGAATTCCGCCTCCACTTGCGTGAAGACAATGCCGACCTGCGCCTGACCGAGGCCGGGCGGCGACTGGGCCTGGTCGACGATGTGCGCTGGGAACGGTACTGCCGCCGACGCGATGCAATCGGCCTTGAGTTGAAACGCTTGAAAAACCTGCGCATTGCCGCCGGATCAAGCCTGGCACTGGCCAGCAGCCAGGCACTGGATGTGGCGATCAACAAGGATGTGACCGCCGAAGAGCTGTTGCGGCGGCCCGAAGTCGACTATCCGGCTCTGATGCAGGTCGACGGGATTGGCCCTGGCGTCGAGGGCGACGCGGCCGCCGAACAGGTCGCCATCCAGATTCGCTACGCCGGCTACCTTGGCCGGCAGCAGACCGAAATCGATCGCCAGCGCCGCGAGGCCGGCCAGACCATTCCCGAAGACTTCGACTTCAAGGCAGTCCGGGGCCTGTCATCGGAATTGCTGGAAAAGCTCGAACGGGTGCGACCACACTCCATCGACCAGGCCAACCGCATCGCCGGCATGACCCCGGCCGCCATCTCCCAACTGCTGGTCTACCTCAAACGCCACCGCAGCGCGGCTTGAAAGCCTGAAAACCGGACTAACCGCGAAGACGCGAAGAGCGCGAAGAGAAAGAATTAACAGCTCTTCTTTGCGACCTTTGCGATGAGATGGTCTCCCCCTACCTTTCAATTTCGGCGTCGGTGCGCCAGGATTGAGATCGCAAACATTCAATCCGCATCAGGAAGGAGGAGACCGTGACTCAGATTACGACAATTGGCATG
>JBGTEC010000016.1:0-10427 GCA_041747995.1 Wenzhouxiangella sp. | reverse complement strand
GCGCACATCGTCCTCTATCGCAAAGTCGGCCTTGATTTGGCAGCCTGCGTCTTCGTCGGGTTTTCGATGTGCCGGTTTGACCTGTTGTGTCATCGCGTTGCGTTTGCCCTTCGCAATTCTATGGGTGGGTAGTCAGTCGTTTTTCCATGCTCATCTCAGGCTCATGATGTCATCGCAAAAGCCTGCTCGGGTTGATAGGTTGTGCCATGGCGCAGAACGGCCCAGCCCACGCGCGCCATCTTGTTGGCCAAAGCCACTGTGGCCTTGTTTTTGCCGCGTCGGGCTACGAGCCGTTGGACCCAGCGACTCTGGGGATCGTCCTTGCCGTCGACCCGGCTGACCACGGCGCGGGCACCGTGAATCAACATTGCTCTCAGATAACGATCACCGCGTTTGCTGATGCCTAGCAAGCGCGGCTTGTCACCGGTGCTGTGCTGACCTGGCACCACACCGACGGCGGCCGAGACGTCCCGCCCTCGTCGATAGCCGCTGCCATCGCCCACCTTGCCATGGAACACACTGGCCAGGATGGGCCCAAAGCCGGCCACGCTCTGCAGCCGTTGCTGCGGCTCGCTTTGGGCGCCTTGCTGCTTGACCAGTTGGGTGTAGAACTCGACCTGCTCATCCGCTGCTCTCAGTTGCTGCAAGCATTGGTTCAACAGGGTCCTGAACAAGTCACTGAGTCCGTTCTCGGCATCCTCCAATAGCTCGGGCAGTTGCCGCCTGAGTGTGGCCAGCCCCTTGGGCAGAATGATCCCGAATTCGGCGAGAAGCCCCCGGATCTGGTTACTTAAAGCCGTGCGGGCCGAAATTTGACGCTGGCGCAACCGATGCAGAGCCTGTAAGTCCTGCTGCTGGCGGGTCTTGATCGGGACCGGCCTGAGTCCGGGGCGCCGGCTTGCTTCGATGAGGGCGCGGGCGTCGTTGTAGTCGTTTTTGTTGCCCTGGACGTAGCCCTTGACCAGGGTCGGCGGGATGAGGAGCGCTCGGTGCCCCAAGGCTTTGAGCTGGCGTGCCCAATCGTGCGACCCGCCGCAGGCCTCCATCACCACCGTGCACGGCGGTAGGTTGGAGAAAAACTCCAATACCTTGTTGCGGCGGAGTTTCTTCTTGAGCACCTCGCGATGGGCTGCATTCACGCCGACGATATGATTGATCTGCTTTGCCAAATCCATGCCAATTGTCGTAATCTGAGTCACGGTCTCCTCCTTCCTGATGCGGATTGAATGTTTGCGATCTCAATCCTGGCGCACCGACGCCGAAATTGAAAGGTAGGGGGAGACCATCTCATCGCCGAATGGATGCACCTTGGAGATATTCGGCTTGAAGCTTGTCGACTGTCGGAGACTCGAACATAATTCGCCGCTGATACCGGTTGCAATTGTTCATGCGAAGCTTCTCCTTCATCATCAATCCCGTCGCTGGTGGTCACCATGGACGAAGCGACCATCCGCTGGCCGAACAATTGCGCCAGATCTGCCCGCAGGCCGAGCTGCTGTTGACTCGCCGCCCTGGCGAGGCCGTAGCGATGGCCAGGGCGCGCAGCATGCGCGAGGGGCATGTGGTGGTCGCGGTGGGTGGGGATGGCACGGTGCACGAGGTCTCACGCGGGCTGGTCGGTGGGCGTGCGCTGATGGGGGTGTTGCCCGTCGGCTCGGGCAATGATTTTGCCAAGATGTTGAACAGCCCACGGCATCCCGAAGCCGCTTTGACCTGGTTCGCTGATGCCAGGCCGCGCCTTTGTGATGTCGGTCAGGTCCGCATCAAGCACGCTGATGGCAAGATCAGCGAAGAACACTTCATCAACAGTCTTGGCATCGGCTTCGAGGCGATGGTGGCCGAAGCCGCGGGCCGGGCACGATTTTTCAAGGGTTTTTCCCGCTATCTTGTTGCCGCCCTGGCCCACCTGTTCAGCTACCGTGCGCCGTTGATGAAGTTGCGTTACAACGACCGCGAATTTTCCGACCGTCAGTTCCTGGTTGCGCTGGGTAATGGACGTTCCGCCGGTGGCGGCTTTCTGTTGACGCCGGACGCCCGCATCGACGACGGCCTGCTCGACCTGTGCCGGGCCGATGCACTTTCCATTCCACGTTTGCTGATGGTTCTGCCCATGGTCCTTCGTGGTACGCATGCGCGCGTCCGCGGTGTTCACGTTGACCGGGTCAGCAACATTGGCATTGACTGCCCTGAAGGTTGCATGGTCCACGGTGATGGCGAAGTCATCGCCCGCCAGGCCGTGAGCATTGAAGTCAGTGTCTTCGCCGGCGGGTTGCGGATTCTGGGTTAGGAAGCCACCTGGCTCCGCAGGGCTGCCAATCTCGGCGGGTCGACCGGCAGGCAGGCATAATGGAGCCCGAGTTCACGCCGTTGGAGCAAAGTGATGCCGTTCAAATTCGATCGACAGAAACTTCGCGAGACCCGGCAGACATCCTGGCTGGCGCTGGACCTGTTCATGGTCTTTCTGGTGTTGGTCAATCTCGCCTTCATCATTTTCGACACGCTGTATGCCAGTGTCGTAGTGCAATCGGCGGTGGAGAGCATTTCGCCGACATTCAACCAATTCTACGGCGACCAGATTCATGACCATTTTCTGTTCTATGACCTGATCTTCATCGCCATCTTTCTGGCCGAATTCTGTTTCCAATGGGTCATGGCAGCGCGCAGGAAGACCTATCCGCGCTGGTACTTCTACCCATTCATGCGCTGGTATGACCTGATCGGCCTCATTCCCGTGGGCTCGTTGCGGCTGTTACGCCTGTTGCGCGTGGTTTCGCTGCTGATGCGCTTGCAGAAGATGGGTATCGTCGATCTGACCGATACTCGCGTCTACCAGTTCTTCAAGTTCTACTACAACGTCTTCATCGACGAGATCTCGGACAAGGTGCTGATCCGTACCCTCGATGATGTCCGACGTGAAGTTGAAGACGAAACGCCGATCACCCGCCAGATCATCACCGAGGTCATTGCGCCGCAGCGCGAAGCGCTGGTCGAACACCTGTCGCGGCGTATCGGGATGATCGCCCAGCGTAGCTATGACAACCACCAGCAAACGATCCGCGACTACGTCGAGTCAGTCGTGGCCGACGCGGTATCGGCCAATGCCGGTATTCGCAATATCGAGCGTGTGCCATTGCTGGGACGAGCCGTTGTCAACACCCTGCGCCAGTCGATCAATGACATCACCTGCGAAGTCTTTGATCGCACCGTGCGTGATCTCAGTGCCGCAGAAAACAACCAACTGGTGGACGAAACCGTTACCGTCATCATCGATGCGATACTCGAAGACCATCCAGAGCTTGGCAATATCGGCACCAGCATGACGCTGGAAGCGATTGAGCTGATCAAGGACCGCGTCCGCGTCCAGCACTGGAAGGAATCCCTGCGCCGCCGCCGCGAAGAAGAAGCAAAAATGAAAACTTGAGATCACGACGCCCGCTTTTGCCCTGATGTTCTTTCGCCCTTGTCCTGAGCCCTGAGCCTTGTCCCTTGAGCCTTGAGCCTTGTTCCTCGTTCCTCCCCTAAACCAGCCGCCAGGCCACCGTGCCGCCGGCCCGGAGCGGGATGCCGGGCTGGCCACCAAAATCGAGGCTTGCGGGCACCTCGACTTCGGCCCTTTCCAGCGTGATCTGGCCCCGGTTGCGAGGCAGCTGGTAAAAGTCCGGGCCGTGCAAGCTGGCAAAGCCTTCCAGCTTGTCGAGGGCGCCTGCCTCGTCGAACACTTCCGTATACAACTCCAGCGCGTTCAGGGCGGTGTAGATGCCAGCGCATCCGCAATCGGATTCCTTGGCGCCTTTTGGGTGCGGGGCCGAGTCGGTGCCGAGAAAGTATTTCGGGCTGCCGCTGGTCGCGGCCCGGACCAGCGCCTGCCGGTTGGCTTCGCGCTTGAGTACCGGCAGGCAATAGTGGTGCGGGCGCAGGCCACCTTCAAAGATCGCGTTGCGGTTGAGCAGCAGATGATGGGCGGTGATGGTGGCGGCGATATTGGCCGGGGCGCGGTCGACGAAATCAACCGCCTGGCTGGTGGTGATGTGCTCGAGTACCATGGGCAGGGCCGGAAACTCCTGCAGCAGCATGGACAGTTCACGTTCGATGAACACGGCTTCGCGATCAAAAATATCGATGTCACGGTCGGTGACTTCCCCGTGCATCAGCAACGGCAGTTGCCGCAGTTGCATTTCCTCGAGCACGGCGAACACGCGGCGAATATCGGTCACCCCGCTGGCCGCATTGGTGGTGGCGCCGGCCGGATAATACTTGACGGCATGGACGTGCTCGCACTCGGCTGCCCGGCGGATGTCCTCGGCCGTGGTCTGCTCGGTCAGGTACAGGGTCATCAGGGGTTGAAAGTCCGAACCCTCCGACAGCGCGGCGAGGATGCGTTTGCGATAGGCCAGCGCGTCATCGACCGTGGCCACCGGTGGTTTCAGGTTCGGCATGATGATGGCGCGCGCGAACTGACGCGCGGTATCGGGCAGCACCGATTTGAGCATCGCGCCATCGCGCACGTGCAGGTGCCAATCGTCGGGTCGGACCAGTTGCAGTCGATCACTATTAGTCAATGCACTGTCTTTGGGGGTGAACGAAATGCCAGTTTATCCCAGCGCGGGCTGAGGCAGGCATAATGTGATGCTGATCCAACAGGCAGATTGCGGCATGAATGAGCAACCCGAAAATGACCAACACGAATTCGACCTTGTCCTGCTGGGCGCCACCGGTTTTACCGGACGGCTGGTGGCCGAATACCTGATCAAACGGCACGGCGCGGATGGGACGTTGCGCTGGGCGCTGGCCGGGCGCAGCCAAAGCAGGCTCGAAGATGTTCGAACAGAGCTTGGCGATTCGGCGGCCAAGCTACCGCTGCTTGTCGCTGACAGTCATAATCGCGCCTCGCTCGATGCACTGGTTGCGCGCACCCGGGCGGTCTGCTCGACCGTTGGCCCCTACGCACTGCATGGTTCATCGCTCGTGGCCGCCTGCGCTGCCGCAGGCACGGATTACTGCGACCTGACCGGTGAGGTGCCCTGGATGCGAAGGATGCTCGATGAGCATTCCCAAGCTGCGCGGGAGAGCGGGGCGCGCATCGTCCACTGCTGCGGATTTGACTCCATTCCCTCCGACCTGGGTGTCTGGTTCCTGCAAAAGCAGGCCATCGAGCGCCTCGGCCATCCGTTGACCCGCGTGCGGATGGGGGTCGAGCGCATGCGCGGCACCATGAGCGGCGGCACGGCGGCCAGCATGATCAATATCATCGAGGAGACACGACGCGATCCGGAGGTCGCCAGGGTCGCCAGAAATCCCCTCGCCCTTTGCCCTCCCTCGATGCGGCAGGGCGGGCGCCAGCCTTATGTCAAGGGTCCGGAGTTCGACCAGGGCCTGAACAGCTGGCTGGCGCCGTTCGTGATGGCCGCGATCAATACCCGCATTGTCCACCGCAGCCATGCGCTCCAGGGTCGGCCCTGGGGCGAGGACTTCCGTTATGACGAAGCGATGATGACCGGGCGTGGCTTCAGTGGCCGGCGCCGGGCCTGGGGGTGGTCCCTTATGCTGGGCACCTTTGCCCTCGGGGCCGGCTTTGGTCCGAGCCGGTCGTTGATGAAAAAGCGATTCCTGCCCAAGCCCGGCGAGGGGCCGACGCCAGAACAGCGGGAAAAAGGATTTTTCCGCTTGCTGTTCGATGGCGACGATGGGCAAGGCAACCGGCTGCAGGCGCGGGTGACCGGCGATCGCGACCCCGGTTACGGTTCGACCTGTAAAATGCTCGGTGAGGCCGCCGTTGCCCTGGCCACCGAACTGGACCAGGACGCATTGCCCGGCGGATTCTGGACGCCGTCGACGGCCCTGGCCGAGAAGCTTCTGCCGCGCCTGACCGAATATGCCGGCCTGACCTTTGAATTGCTGGAGATGAAATGAATCCGTCCCTGGCCATGCTGCAGCCACTCCTGGCGCTGATCTTGTGGACTTTTGTCATCTGGCTGTGGATGTACGCCACCCGTCTGCCCGCGATACGGCGCGCCGGCATGGTGCTGGATCCGACCGCCCCGCGCGGCCAGCAGATGGCCGAACTGCCGCCACGGGTGCGCTGGAAAGCGGACAACTATCACAACCTGATGGAACAACCCACCGTTTTCTATGCCGTGGCGCTGGCCCTTGCCGTGATTGGGGATGCTTCCACTTGGAGCCTGGCCCTGGCCTGGCTGTACGTGGGCCTGCGCGTGGCCCACAGCCTGGTGCAGGCATTGATCAACTGGATCGAGTTCCGTTTTGCGCTGTTCGCCTTGTCTTCCATCGTGCTGTTGATGCTGGCCTTGCGCGCAGCCTGGATGGCATTTCAGCAAGCCCTGTGAATTCGTCATGAGTTTTCACGAATGCCCTGAAGCCAAAACCAGCTGATCGATGGGGTGGCTGATCCGAAGATCCTGCCGCTGCCCGGGGACTGACAATTAGCCGCTGATTTCGGCCGCACCGATCGGAAGGCGAATCAAGGCTACGCAACCACGTGTGTCGCTGCGGTTTTTTAGCGCGATGGCGCCGCCGTGATTCTCGATGATTTCGCGGCTGAGGACCAGACCGATGCCGCTGCCGCCGGGTTTGGTGGTGAAAAAAGGCACCCACAGGTTGTCGGTGCGCGCCAAACCAGGGCCATTGTCGATGATCTCGGCCTCCAGCCAGTCACCCTTACGGTGCCAGCGGACCCGGATCTCACCATGCTCTCCCGCCGCCTCCAGGGCGTTTTTCAGCAGGTTGATCAGCACCTGTTCGATCTGGTCGGCGTCGGCCAGGAGCTGGACTGGCGGTCCGGGCTCGATGCGAATTCTCTCGCTGGGGTCGAGCGATACGGCGCGCTGGACCAGGCCAGCAAAATCGATCTCGTTCTTGTCGGGCGCTGGCAATCGCGCCAGGCGCGCGTAGGTGCTCATGAAGCGGCCCAGCGATTCGGCCCGGTCGCGTATCACGTCAAGGCCGGAGGCGGCATCGTCGCGCCAGTCATCGGGCAACGGTTTTCGGTTGATCAGGTCACACAACGTGCCAGCGATCGACTGGATGGGTGCCAGTGAATTGTTCAATTCATGACCGATCACCCGCACCAGGCGTTGCCAGGCCTGGCGCTCTTCGTCACGCAGCGCCCGGCTGATGTCGGATATGACCAGTAACTCGTGGGCCACGCCGCCTTCGCGAAATTCCCGATGGCGCACTTCCCAGCGGCCGGCAGCTCCCGGAAAGACGCGGGTCAGGATTTGCCTGGACGGTTGATCGAGCAGGGTGTCAAAACCGAATTCACGGGCACTGCGACCCTGCCAACTCCCGGCATCGGGACCCAGCAGGCGCTGACCGGCGCGGTTGACCAGACGCAGATGTCGGTCGGCATCAAAGGCAAAAACCGCCAGGTCGATCTCGGCGATGATCTTGTTCAGCAGCATGTCGGCTTCGAGTACACGCAGTCGCTGCGTATGGAGCATCGAGCTGAGCTTGTTGACCTCGACCATGACTTCACCAAAGGCATCGTCAGGGTCATCGTGGCGGCCGCGCATCGAATAATCGCCTTCGCGCAGTGCCTCGAGCAGGTTGGCCAGGGACTGCAGGGGAAAGACCAGTCGTTGTCGAATGACGACGGTGACAGCGACCGTGAAGGCCAGGGCCGCTGCCAGCAACAGCCAGCGAATCGTCCCTTCCCCTTCCAGCGTCCAGACTGCCGCAATCAGCAAGCCCGGCACGGCGGCCACCAGGACCAGCGCAGCGATTCGACTCTGACTGCGCAGGCGGCGGCTCACAGGCCGTGCTTTTCCATTCGTCGATACATCGACGAGCGACTCAGGTCCAGTTCAGCCGCTGCGGCCAGCACGTTGCCATCATGCCGACCCAAAGCTGCGACGATCAGTTCACGCTCTGCCTCTTCCAGCTTGACCGGTCCGCGTGCGGTCGTGGTGTTGGTGGTCTCCACGCGCAAATCGACCGGCTCGATGCGCCGTCCACGGCTCATCAGCACCGCCCGTTCAACGACATGGTCCAGTTCGCGCACATTTCCTGGCCAGCGATAGCGTTGTAATGCGGTGACGGCGGCTTCGGAAAAGCCATCCAGGTCACGACGATGGCGCAAGGCATGCCGGTCGAGGAAGTTGCGCGCCAGGACCAGCAGGTCCTCCTTGCGTTCGCGCAACGGCGGTAGATGGATATGAATGGTGTTCAAACGGTAAAGCAGATCGCGCCGGAATCGGCCGGCTTCCACTTCCGAGTCGATATTGGCGTTGGTGGCGGCGATGACGCGCACATCAGCGTGCTGGGTGCGTGATGAGCCCAGGCGCTCGAACTGGCCGTTCTCGAGAACGCGTAGCAGGCGGGCCTGCTGGGCAGTGGGTATGTTGGCAATCTCGTCGAGAAACAGGGTGCCGCCATCGGCCATTTCGAAGCGACCGATACGGTCACTGCCGGCGTCGGTAAAGGCACCTTTGACATGGCCGAACATCTCGCTTTCGAACACTGACTCGGCCAATGCACCGATGTTGACCACCACCAGGCTCTTGCTCGCCCGTTGCGAGCGCTCGTGCAGGATGCGCGCGATCAGGCTCTTGCCGGTGCCGCTCTCACCGGTGATCAGGACGTTGGCGTCAGCCGGCGCCACCCGTTCGATGGTTTCAAGTACCGGCTGCATAGTCGGTGATTCAGCGATCAACGGCGAGTCCTCGCCCAGGCTCGTCCGCTGCCCGTCTTCCAGGGCCCGGGCGCGGCGCAGGGCGCGACCAAGCGCGATCTGGGTGCGCAGCACGGTGAGCAGACGGGTGTTGTCCCAGGGCTTTTCGATAAAGTCCTGGGCGCCTCGCCGCATGGCTTTCACCACCAGCTCGATGCTGCCCCAGGCGGTCATGACGATCACCGGTGTCTGGGCGTCGAACGAGCGGATGGTTGCCACAGCATCAAGCCCCTCCTCGCCCGAGGTGGTATCGCGCGTGTAATTGAGATCCATCAACACGGCATCGGCTTCGCGGGCTCGCAACGACTCGATCAGCGCGTCCGGGCTGGAAAAGGTTTCGGTCGCGTAATTCTCCCCCTTGAGCAGCAGACGCAGCGCTTCAAGTACATCCGGCTGATCGTCGGCTATCAGTATTCGAGGTGGTCGTTGAGTCATTGATGCAGGATAGCTCAGAGTGGAGGATCAGGCAGGCTGGCAAACCCTCAGGGCTCGATCATTCATCGCGCAGCGCCTCCATCGGATCGGTTCGGGCGGCGCGCCAGGCCGGGACCAGGCTGGCCAGCAGGGCGACGGCAACCAGGGTGGTGGCGACCCCAATAAAGGTGACCGGGTCGATCGGGCTGATGCCATGCAGTTGCCCTTGCAGGACTCGCGTCAGGCCCAACGCCACCACCACGCCCAGCAACACCCCGGGAATCACGTAACGCAGGGACTGGAACAGAATCATCGTCACCACTTCGTGGCGGCCGGCGCCAATGGCCATGCGCAGGCCGATTTCACGCCGGCGCTGGGTAACCAGGAAAGCGAGTACCCCGTACAGGCCCACAGCCGCCAGGGTCAGTGCCAGTCCGGCGAAGCCGGACAGCAACAGCATGACGAAGCGCTGGGTTGCGAGCGCATCGGACAGCGCCGCGTCAACCGTTCGCAATTCGGCGACCGCCATGTTGGGATCGAGTTCGCGGACCAGTTCACGGACCTGGGACACCAGCGTCAATGGCGGTAGCGTCGTCTGAACCAGCACCTCCACGGACCGCGGCGTCACCTGCGAAAACGGTCGATAGGCCTCCGGCCGAATGGGCTCGGTCAGGCCCGCGCGCCGGGTGTCGGCAACCACGCCAATGATCGTCTGCCATACGGCATCTTCAGCGGCCGGGTCGCCACGGGTGAAGCGGTGACCGACCGGATCCCGGCCTGGCAGCAGACGGCGGGCAAAGGTTTCGTTGACGATCACGACCTGCAGGCCGTCAGTCACATCGCCTGGTGAAAAACCGCGACCGGCAAGCAGGGGTATCTCCATCGCTGAGAAGAATTCGGCACTGACCAGGTCGTTGGTGACGCTGATCGTCGGCGCGCCTTCTATCGGTGGCGGCTGGCCTTCAATGGTGACCGGGCCCATGTTGGGCAGACGTTGCAGGAACAGGGTATTGGCCGCTGCGACCGCCTCGACACCCGGTAGTGCTTCCAGGCGTTCGAACAAGGTTGTGTGCAGTGCCCGCACCTGATCGATCTCGGGGTAGCGCGACGGGGGTGTGGAGATCCGGAAGCTCAGGGTCTGATCGGTTCTAAATCCGGGGTCGACCGACTGCAGTTCGGCAAAACTTCGCAACATCAACCCGGCGCCCACCAACAGCACCAGCGCCAGCGCAACCTCGGCGACGACCAGCAATGGCCGCAGCCGGGACATGCCAGCCCCGGCATCCGAGCGGCCTCCGGCACGCAATGCCGGTGCCAGGCCGGCGGC
>JBGTEC010000015.1:0-5366 GCA_041747995.1 Wenzhouxiangella sp. | reverse complement strand
GGACGATGTGCGCGACTACTCATTGAGGCCCGAGGGCATGAAAGACCCTCATCATGAGGCCGGATATACGAGCGCATACCTGTCCCTGTCCTTGCAATGCATAAAACCCTTGCAATACAGGGGGAGACCATATACGTCTTCGGGACGTAACGGTAGAAATGGGGTCTTTTTCGGGCCTGAATGTCCTGCTTGGCCGTGCGGCCGAGCGATTGCACTGACGATTGCACTTACGATCGCACTGAAGGGAGATCAATCATGCGTTCCATCATTATCTTGCTGCTGGCATTCGGCCTGGCGGCCTGCGCCACGACCGAACCATCAAGCAGTTCGCAATCGCAGCCCGGTACGCCGCCCACTCCTGAATCTGCGCCTGCAGCAAAAGCCGAGCCCCAACCCGAGATCCTGCCTGCAGCCGAACCTGAGCCAGAACCCGCGCCAGACCCAGCATTAGAGCCCGAACCAATGGCAGCAGCCGAGCCAGCCCCAGCATTGTCGGGTGAATCGACTCAAACCGAAGCAGTTGCTGAACCGGCCAAGTCAGATAGCGCGACCGTTGCCGAGGCCGCTGAACCGGCGACTGCTACCGCTTCCCTGACCGGCCAGCTGACGGTTTTTCAGAATGGCCGCGAGCAACCGTTCGCCTCGATGCATCTGAGCCAGACCGTGATTGCCTGGCAGCCAGCCAATGGAAAAACGGTCGCTTCCATGCCCTCCCAGCAGGTCGTTACGCGTCAGAGCCGGTTCTTCCCGCAGGTCATGACCGTAACCTCCGGAACGGAAGTGAAATTTCCGAATATGGATAGCATCCAGCACAATGTGTTTTCCCTGACACCAGGCCATCGTTTCGATCTTGGCCTGTATGGACAGGGTGAAGGGGAGTCGCATCGGTTCATCGGCTCCGGCATGGTTGAATTGTTCTGCAACCTGCATCCGAACATGGCGGCCTTCATGCTGGTGCTCGAAACACCCTACTTCACCACGCCTGACCAGGATGGCGTTTTCACGCTCTCCGATCTGCCCCTGGGCCCGGGCGAGCTCGTGGTCTGGAACTATCGGGCCACCGATCTGTTCGAGCGTCAGGAAATGAACCTGAGTACATATAACGAGCCGCTGTCACTGAATGTCGACATCACTCGCCCGAGCGTGCCACAACATACCAACAAGCATGGCGACGCGTATTCCAGGGGGCGCTCCCGATAGTGACCCACTTTATTGCGAACCGATTGACGTGCCAGCTACTGATTGCAGCCCTGGCACTCGGCCTGGCCCGGCCTGCTACTGCTGAGGAACCAACCTGGTATCAAACCGAGTTGCCAGGTGCGGCAGCTCAGGCCGAAGTCAGCGGCCTCGGAACCATCCGATTCCCCGACGGCCAGACCAGTTTGTGGGTTGGAACGACGGCCGGCACGTTCCGGCAACTCGATGGTCAATGGCAGGACTTTCCGGTCATGGGCAGTGTCGGCCCGGCTGTCCGCGCCATCCTGATCGCACCGGGTAAAGCCGGGCAAACCACCTGGTGGCTGGCGACCGACGAGGGCGTTTTACTGACAGCCGACGGCCAACACTGGGAACGTTTCAGCACCGACAATTCTCCGCTGCTGGACAACGACATTTTGACCGTGCACCTTTCGCAAGGAAAGGACGGCCCGGAAATCTGGTTCGGGACCCGTCTGGGCCTGACTGTCTGGCGGTCTGGCAACTGGGAAAACACGCTGGCTCGACCCGGCGGTTTTCACGGTGGCATGACCCATACCATTCGACAACTCCTGGTCGACGGACAGCGACAAACCTGGGCCGCCGGCTCAGCCGGAATCAGCCGCCATATCGACGGCGAATGGCAGCGCTGGGCCAGTGACTGCTTGCGCGGGCACACCATCAACGCGTTCGAAACACTTGATCATTCGGCCGGCCTGCGCCTGGTCGTGGCGACGGATCGCATTGTGTTCGTTTTGCTCCCAAACGATCCGACAAGCTGCATGCGCCTCGATCTGCCCGATGACCCGAGTCACCCGATCGTGCACCTGGCGCGCGACCAGCACGATCGGCTCTACCTGTTTTCCGAAAGCCGGATTGACCGGACAGCATCGCCCGCGCGCAATCCCGATGCCCTGGTTCAGTGGACTTTCTTCGATCATCGCGATGGACTCGGCAACCACCTGCAATGGTCAGAAACATCGACAACCAGTGCCGACGGTCGGCTCTGGGCTGGCAGCCACAACGGCCTGTGGTCCATGCCGCCAGCCAATAACAAGACCGATTCCGAAACAGCCGCACCCCGACTGATACTCAGCGATCAAGCCGGCCAGCGCTATCGGCCCGGCGACAGGCTGCAGATCGACAACAGGCTGGAAGTCGCGCTCGAAGCCACAGGCATGGCCAGACCGCATGCCTTGCGCTTTCGCGCGCGCTTGAATGAAACCGAATTCTCCGGCCCCTGGCGTCAACAGCCGGAACTGATCATCCATTCGATCGGCCATGGCCAGCACCGCCTCGAGATCGAGATCATGGACGATTTGGGACGTGTTCATGGACCGCTGGCGTTCACTGTCCAGCGCGCATGGCCGCTGATGTTCCTGTGGGGTGGGCCGCTGGCTTTGGCACTGATGATCGGATTGACGCTCGCACTGCGACGCAGTCGGAATCCAAAAATCCCCTGATGGCACTGGCCGCCGGGCTCAAGCGAGAGGATTCGCTGAAGGCCTCGCCACGCGTCGAACTGAAGCGGATGCTTTCGTTTGAGGCCGGTCTCGAAGCCACGGAACCCTGCACTCTGAGTCACTAAGCTAATCAGGATGCATTAAAGACTTTCTTTTGCGTTCTTTGCGTCTTTGCGGTTAGTCGTTCTTGAAGCGTTACCTCCCAAGCGCCAGTGCGGCGCGCAGCAGCAGTCGTTCACGCCAGGACACTGCATCACCCCGGATCAGCATCACCGCGCCTTCGTCGCTTCGAATCGTGCCGTGGCGGCTTCCGGCTGGAGCCAGCATGAAATCGCCAGCATCGTAACGGGTACCGCGGTGCTTGAGGCTTCCTTCCAGGATGTAGCATTCTTCGTCATGCCCGTGCGGATGGGCGGGGATCTGCGCTCCGCGGGCCAGACGCCACAATGCGGTCTGAATGCCTTTGTCCAGATCCTGATGCAGAATCTTGACTTCCACACCCGGCAAAAAGCCACGCCATGTCTGCTCAGGCAGCCTGGTTACCGTCATCTCACGGCTGGCCGCCTGCAAAAGTCGGGCCTTCAGCCGGGCCTTGTCGGATTGGTCAAGCTCAGCCTCGCCATCAGAAGATTTTTTCGGAGCCATCTTGTCGACAGGATTTTCCATGTTTTCACTGTTTGGCCGGATCATAGTGGGAAAGCGCCGAGCGCAGCAAGCCCAGACCGCGGCGGCAATGCGACTTGACCGTGCCCAACGGCATCTGCAATCGCCTGGCAATCTCGTGATGGGTCAGGTCCTGAAAGAACGCCAGGTTCAACACGCGCTGCTGCGCCGCAGACAAGGACACAAGAACTTTTTCCACCTGCGTGCCGAAGTCGGACTGGTCGATGTAATGGTCCAGACTGTTCTCATCATGGTCCTGATACGCAGGCAAGGCATCATCTGGATTCAAACCCGATGATCGATGACGCGATTCCCGACGAAGGTGATCCAGGCTTCTGCTGCGCGCGATGACGCTGATCCATGTCGCCACGCTGCCGCGCGACTGATCGAAGGACTCCGCTTTCATCCAGACCAGACTGAATACCTCGCCCACAATCTCCTCCGCGTCCGCCCGATTGCGCAGCATGGCAAGAGCGACCGAGAATGCCCGATCGGCCAGCAAATCAAACAGGGTCGACAGTGCCTCGGCATCTGATCGGCAGATGCGATCGATCAACTCGAGCAGCAACTGCTCGTCCTTCTTTCCGCTGGTTGGCGATTCCAATGCTTTCATCTGGTTGGTTCCACATCGCCCTGGGGAGCGTTTTCTCTTGGTGCATCCAGATTGCAGTGTGCCCGCGTACCGACAACAAACCGTGAACAAATCCAACAGAACCTTCGGGGAGACCTTCATCATCATGAATACAACGCGCAAGATATCCAACGCGACTGTCAGGCCGGTTTGCCTGGTTCTTTTCGGTCTGCTGGGTTTGCTGGTCGGGCTGCCTGCCTCGGCCGGGAGTGGCAAACTGCTCGGCACAGGTGGTGTGACCCAGTTCGAAGGCTCCGGCGGCGGTGGCCTGACTCCCTGGGCGCTGATCACCGGTTATGGAACCGCAGATGAAGTCGGCGGATCGGCCCACTACACTTTCATCAACACCTCCGACTACACCCTGCATTCGCTGGGAGCCAAGGCCGGTTTCTTTGATCGGCTGGAACTGTCACTGGCCCGCCAACGGCTCGAAATCGACCGCAGCGTCATAGCCAGCACGGCCGGCGCCCTGATCGCCACCCTCGAGCCCTTGCTCGGCCCACCCGGACCCGGTGAGGCCACAGGCACCGATATCGAGATGGATATTTTCGGCGCCAAGCTGAAGTTGTTTGGTGATGCCGTGTACAGCCAGGACAACTTCATGCCGCAGGTTTCGCTTGGCATTCAGCACAAGCGCAACCGTGACTTCGGCAGCGGCGTGGCTGTTCCGTTCCTGGGTGATGTCGGCATACCGGCCTTGCTTGGGGCGAAAGACAGCAGTGGCACCGATTATTACCTGTCGGCAACCAAGGTCTTTCTCGGCGTCCCGTTCGGGCGCAACCTGCTGCTCAACGCCACCCTGCGTGCGACCCGGGCCAATGCCTACGGCCTGCTCGGCTTCGGGCGCGAGGTTATCAACCCGCTCGACGGACAGTTGCTGGACAGCTCCAACGGCTATCGCCTCGAATACGAGTTCTCTGCCGCCATGTTCCTCACCCCGACCATTGTGGTCGGTGGCGAGTACCGTACCCAATCCAACCGACTGGACAACCAGCCCGTGCTCGGTCTGCTCGGCGCCCCCGGCCTGGCCAGCGAAGATGATGTCTACGATTTGTTCATTGCCTGGCTGCCCAACAAGCATTTCGCCCTGACGGCGGCTTACGTCAACCTCGGCAACCTGCCATTCCAGAACAATTCACAAGCAGCCTACCTGTCGCTGCAAGCCTCATTCTGAGCCGGAGAATTTCATGCAAATTACAAAACTTCTTGCCACCAGCGCCTGCCTGTTTCTCGTCGCCTGCGGCAGCGTTCCCAGCCACGACTCCGATGGCCCATCCGACCTTGTATCTTGATCCTGCACTTGGTAAATGACCAGGTGTTCACTGGGGAAGCCGATCCGACCTGGAGGCAGAATGGATTTCTGACCTCGTTCTGAGAGTGGCTCCCCGCCCTCATTGCCAAGTCCGAAGAGTATC
>JBGTEC010000014.1:0-7477 GCA_041747995.1 Wenzhouxiangella sp. | reverse complement strand
GCGCAGCGACAACCAGACCACCAGCGCCACCGATCCGCCGCCCAGAACGAACAGCAGCGGCTTGTAGACGCCGGATATGGCCAGCCACAAGACGACCAACAGCAATGTCAGAGAGATCACGTATCGCATAAGGGCAGGAATCTTACCAAGACTGGCGACGCGATCCCAAGGTTTCGGTCAGATTTCGGCGCACTTGTCGATTGATTAAGAGCGCGGACAAATTGCCGCAGTCATGTTTGGAATCGATCAGGCGGCGCTGGCCAGGCGAGGGGTCTTGCCGCTCTGCACACGAACCACGGACTCGCGTTGAGTCGCCGACCAGGCCCCGGTTGACTCGCTCTGGATCCTGTCCACCAGTTGTTCGGGCACCAGCACTGGTACGCTGCTACTGTCTGTGTTTTGCAGGATGACGTCGGAACGGGCAAAGCAGATCATCGGGTGCACCGGCGCGTGGATGCCCTGGGCCAGCAGCCACCGTTCAACTGCATTGACCTGGGCGCTCACCTGGCGCAGCGGACTGTCCATCGAATGCCAGTTCGGGCTGCTGCCGCACCCGCGACGGGCGACACGCCAATGGCGCTGGTCCGGGTCGACGTAGATCATGCCACTGGTGTTCTTGACCTCGACAATGGTCAGGCCGTGGGGTCCGATCACGAAGAAATCCAGTTCGCGGCGCCCGTTGGGCAGCCAGGGATCCGGCATCTGGACCTGGTTGAACAAGAGAAATTCTTCCGGCAGCCGTTGCAACTCGCGCAGGCATTTGACCTCGCCTTCAATGCCGGTCAGGACATCCGAGGGCACCGACGAGCCGCCGGTGATGGTGCCAAAGAACAGAAACATGGCTGATATGCCGGCCATCATCATTCCCAGTGGCGGCATGATCAGGTAGCCTCCCGCCGATAGCGCAATGGCAATCGCGCCGCCCAGGCCCAGGCGAAGCGCACGGCTGCGCGCAGCCTGTCGCATCTCGGCCTGGTGCCGGATCAATGCGGGGTATTCACGAAGATATTGCGTCGATGCCATGACGTGATTTTGACACACGCCGGGCCGGCTGTTTGATTGGTGGCGTGACAAGTTGCCCGGATTACTCCAGAATGTCGGGCCTGATCGGAAGCCGAGCCAATGGAATCCTTAGTGAATTTGCCCAATCTCATGCCTGATGCGGCCATCAATCCTGCCGAGCTTTCCGAGCTGGCTGCAATGATTCGTGCCGGTGCGCCGCTGATCGTGATCGAAACCCACGACGAGCCGCATGCCATGACCCTGTTTGGCGAGTTGCGCCGACAGATGGGCCGGCCCCTGTTCAAGTGGACCTCGGCCCAGGGCCTCAAGTGGGTTGAGCGCGACCAGTTGCTGGCGCCGGAATTCAAGGAGGCCGACGCGGCCCTGGCCCATATTCGCCAGCGTCGCGATGTCGGCATCTACCTGTTGATGGACTTCCATCCCTTCCTGCGCGATCCGGTCAACGTGCGCCAGATCCGCGAAATGTCGCGCATGACCGATGGGGCGCACGCCCGCACGGTCGTGCTGGTCAGCCCCGAACTCAAACTGCCGCCAGAGCTGGAGTCGATTGCCCGCCGTTTCCGCCTGCAGCCACCGGAACGTTCCACCCTGGTCGACATGGTGCGCTCTGAGGCCGTGCGCTGGGGCAACCAGCGCGGCTCGGCGGCTGCCAAAATTTGTGAGCAAGCCCTGGAGCGCCTGATCGTCAATCTGGAGGGGCTGACCATGAAAGATGCGCGGCGGCTGGCGCGCAATGCCATTTGTGATGACGGCGCGCTTGACGAAAGCGATCTGGCCGATGTCATGCAGGCCAAGTTTGAGCTGCTGAACCCGGGCGGCATCCTGACATTCGAAATGGAGACCGCACGCTTTGGCCAGGTCGCGGGCATGGAGCGGCTCAAGCGCTGGCTGGAGATGCGCGCCGGTGTATTCAATGCCAGCGAGCCACCGCCCGGGCTGGACATTCCAAAGGGCATGATGCTGCTCGGGGTGCAGGGTTGTGGCAAGTCACTGGCAGCCCGCGCCGCAGCGGGGCTGTTTGGCGTGCCCCTGCTGCACCTGGACTGCGGCGCCCTGTTCAATCGATATCACGGCGAGAGCGAGCGCAACCTGCGTGACTCGCTGCGCGCGGCCGAACTGATGGCGCCCTGCGTACTATGGATCGATGAAATCGAGAAGGGTTTGTCCGTTTCCGATTCAGACGGCGGCACCTCGCGCCGTATGCTGGGCACCTTGCTGACCTGGATGGCCGAGCGCAAATCGCGCGTGTTCATCGCCGCCACCGCCAACGACATCACCATCCTGCCACCCGAGCTGGTGCGCAAGGGCCGATTCGATGAAATCTTCTTTGTCGACCTGCCCGACGAGCCCACGCGAGAGGCCGTACTGGCAATCCACCTGAAACGCCGTCAGCTCAAGCCGCAATTGTATCCCCTGGCCCAGATCGCTGCCGCCACCGATGGCTTTTCCGGTGCCGAACTGGAACACCTGATCGTCGCCGCCCTCTACACCGCCCACGCTGAAAGCCTGCCCCTCAATACCGACCACCTCATGGCCGAAATCACCAACACCCGCCCCCTGTCCGTCCTCATGGCCGAACCCATCGCCAACTTGCGCGACTGGGCCAGCACCCGAGCCGTCCCGGCTTGAAAAGCGGTGAAAGGTGAAAGGTGAAAGGTGAAAGGGAGAGAGGAGTACTTTTGCCTTTTACCTTTTACCTTTTACCTTTTCGCCTTTCACCCGCCCCTCACAAATACGGCGAAAACAACCAACAAAGCGCATCCCGGAATCGGACGGCAAACCCTCGCGAATCAACCTCATCCAGGGTCACCTCACGCCCGCTGTCCCGGGCCAGGTCGAAGTATTCGATCAGCGTCGCCGCGAACTCCTCGCCGTAGACCTCGACCTGTAATTCGAAATTCAGGCGAAGGCTGCGTGGATCCCAATTGGTCGAGCCAATCAGGCTGTAGTAACCATCGACCATGAACAGTTTGGCATGATTGAACGGCGGTGGCTGGTAGTGGACGTTCACGCCTCGAAACAGCAGCTCCCAAAGCATGTTGCAGGTCGCCCAGTGGACGTAGGGCAGGTTGTTTTTCTCCGGCAGGACTACGGTTACATCAACGCCCCGAATGGCGGCTGACTGAAGCGCGCCGATGAGTTCGCGCGGCGGCAGAAAGTAGGGCGTCATGATCCGGATCGACTGGCGTGCTTCGGAAATTGCGGCCGTCAGCAGCATGGTCAGGCGGTCCAGATCCTCGTCCGGCCCGTCAGTGATGGTCCGGCAGGCAAAGGTCCCGCGTCGTCGTGATGCCAGGCGGGGCGGTTCGTCGTGCTGGCCGGTGGTGAATCGCCACATGCGGAAAAACTCCTCGCGCATCTGGGCGACCATGGGGCCGCACAGGCGAAAGTGCAGATCGGCGGTGGGGTTTCGGTTGCTGGTCTCGGCGACCAGATGGCGGTCACCGATGTTCATTCCGCCGGTAAAGCCGATGACATCATCAATGATCAGGATCTTGTGATGATTGCGCATGTTCAGCGACAGGCTGGGCGGCAGTAGCCGCGGGGGCAGAAAGCGGGCCACTCGGATGCCGGCCCGACGCAGCACGCCGCTGGCACGGGGGAAGGAGTACCAGTCGCCACAACCATCGATCAGGACGCGCACGTCGACACCGCGCTGTCCGGCGCTTGCCAGTGCGTCGATAAATGACCGTCCGGTCCGGTCGTTATCAAGGATGTAGGTTGTCAGCAACACATGCTTTTTTGCTCGCCGAATCGCATCCAGCATGGCCGGATAGGCCGCTTCACCGTTGACCAGGGCATCGACAGCGTTGCCCTCCACCAGCCCGTGACGGCTGAGTTCCTGGCCGATGCCCGCCAGGTTGCGATAGCCGGACCGGACGGACACCGGTAGCGGAGGTGGTTGCTCAATTGCCTGACCGCGCTCCTGCCCGATCGTCAACTGCTCCAACCAGAGCCGCCGGGCTCTGTCGCGCGTCCTGTTCAGCCCAAAAAACAAATAAATCACCGGCCCAGCAAGGGGAAACAGGAGGCAAACCGCAATCCAGCCGAAAGCCGCCCGTGAGTCGCGTTTGTAAAGCATCGCGTGTATGGCCGTGGCAGGCGCCAGAATGGCGTGGAACAGCAGGGCAATGAGGGTTTCGTAGGGCATGGGGACGATGGCTGGGGTTCTCGGGTCCGGGTGGGTTCATCATAGCTTCGGTGGTCGGTGCGTCGGTGTCTGTCATCCCGGGCTTGATCCGGGATCTCCTTCCCTGAACCCTGAACCCTGAGCCCTGAGCCCTGAGCCCTGAGCCCTGAGCCCTGAACCTTGAGCCTTGAGCCTTGAGCCTTGAGCCGGAAACCGGAAACCGGAAACCGGAAACCGGAAACCGGAAACCGGAAACCGGAAACCGGAAACCGGAAACCGGATCCCTCTGCACGCCTTCTTCATCTGCGCTAAACTATATATCTCTCTATCCGAATTAAAAGATAAGTTACCGCCATGAGTTCCTACCTGTTTACCTCTGAATCCGTTTCCGAAGGCCATCCGGACAAGCTGGCCGACCAGATTTCCGATGCCGTGCTTGACGCCGTCCTGACCCAGGACCGTCACGCGCGGGTCGCTTGCGAGACGTTCATCAAAACCGGCGCGGTCGTCGTGGGCGGAGAAATCTCCACGACGGGATGGGTCGATCTCGAAGAGCTGATTCGCCAGGTTGTGGTCGATGTGGGCTACAACTCGTCCCGGGTCGGGTTTGACGGTCATACCTGCTCTGTCATCAACATGATCGGCAAGCAGTCGCCGGATATCGCCCAGGGCGTGGATCGTGATATCCCTGAGAACCAGGGTGCCGGTGATCAGGGGCTGATGTTTGGATACGCCTCGAACGAAACCCCGGAGCTGATGCCAGCCCCGGTCTACTACGCCCATCGCCTGGTCGAGCAGCAGACCCGATTGCGCAAGCATGCCGACAACCCGCTGCCATGGTTGCGTCCGGATGCCAAGAGCCAGGTCACGCTGCGCTATACCGATGGCAAGCCGGTCGCCATTGATGCGGTCGTTCTTTCGACCCAGCATGACGATGGCCTGGATCTTGAAGAGATTCGCCAGGGCGTGCGCAAGCACATTATCGACCCGGTGCTGCCGGCCGAGTGGTTGCATGACAAGACACTGTTCCACATCAACCCGACCGGCAAGTTCGTCATTGGCGGACCGGTAGGTGATGCCGGGCTGACCGGCCGCAAGATCATTGTCGATACCTATGGCGGCATGGCTCGCCACGGCGGTGGCGCATTTTCCGGCAAGGACCCGTCCAAGGTCGACCGCTCGGCGACTTACGCCGCCCGCTACGTGGCCAAGAACGTGGTTGCAGCAGGGCTTGCCGACAAGTGCGAATTGCAGGTCAGCTACGCCATCGGCGTCGCCCAGCCAACCTCGATTTCGGTCACCACCTTCGGAACGAACAAGATTCCCGAGGAAAAAATTGAGGCTTTGATTCGCGAACACTTCGACCTGCGCCCGTTTGGAATTCTCAAGTCGCTGGATCTGCTTCACCCGATGTATCGCCAGACGGCCACCCACGGGCATTTCGGGCGCCATCCGGAACCGACGACCTCTACCGTCATCCGTGACGGCAAGAAGTTCGAGGATCACTACACGACCTTCAGCTGGGAGCGCACGGACAAGGCGGAAGACCTGCGGGCCGCCGCTGGATTGTAAGAATTTGATCAGGTAGCGCTTCGGGGCAGGGTGGCCGGACGTACGGTTCCGCCAACCGACCCAGCCTAAAGTTTTCTGCCTGTCGAAACGAATTTGAAACTCAATACTTAAGGATCAACCCAATGAATGCGAATGCCGAAGATGTAAGAAAGGGCGTGCTGTTTGACGACAGCATTGCCTCTACCGAGAACGATTACTTTGTCGCCGATCTCGGCCTGGCCGCTTTTGGTCGCAAGGAAATCAATATCGCCGAAACCGAAATGCCGGGCCTGGTGCAGACCCGCGAAGAGTTTTCCGCCAGCAAGCCGCTGGCCGGCGCGCGCATCGCAGGCTCGCTGCACATGACCATCCAAACCGCGGTCCTGATCGAAACCCTGATCGAATTGGGCGCCGATGTGCGCTGGGCTTCGTGCAACATTTACTCGACCCAGGATCATGCGGCCGCGGCCATGGCCGAGCGTGGCGTGCCGGTGTTCGCCTTCAAGGGTGAGAGCCTGGTCGAATACTGGGAGTTCACCCACCGCATCTTCCAGTGGCCTGACGGCGGTACCGCGAACATGATTCTCGATGATGGTGGTGATGCGACCCTGCTGCTGGATCTGGGCGCCCAGGCCGAGCAGGATCCGTCGGTATTGGACAACCCCGAGAGCGAAGAGGAGCGCGCCCTGTTCGATGCGATCAGGAAGCGTCTCAAGTCCAATCCCGGTTGGTACGGCGAAGCGCTGAAGCAGATTCAGGGTGTCACCGAGGAAACGACCACCGGTGTCAACCGCCTGTATCGCATGCAGAAGGAAGGCATGCTGAAATTCCCGGCGATCAACGTCAACGATTCGGTCACCAAGAGCAAGTTTGACAACCTCTACGGCTGCCGTGAATCGCTGGTTGACGCCATCAAGCGCGCCACCGACGTGATGATTGCAGGCAAGACCGCGATCGTTTGCGGCTATGGTGATGTTGGCAAGGGCTCGGCCCAGTCCCTGCGCGCCCTGTCGGCCAACGTCTGGATCACCGAAGTGGATCCGATCTGCGCTTTGCAGGCAGCCATGGAAGGTTACAAGGTGGTCAACCTGGAAGACGAAGGCACTGTCGAGGCGGCCGACATCATCGTCACGGCCACCGGCAACTACCAGGTGATCAGCCATGACCATATGGTTCGTATGAAAAATGAAGCCATCATCTGCAACATTGGCCATTTCGACAATGAGATCGACGTTGCCGGGATCGAAAAATACGAGTGGGATGAGATCAAGCCGCAGGTGGATCACATCACCTTCCCGGATGGCAAGAAGATCACTTTGCTGGCCCGTGGGCGTCTGGTCAATCTGGGTTGTGCAACCGGCCATCCAAGCTTTGTGATGTCCAATTCGTTCACCAACCAGACCCTGGCCCAGATCGAGTTGTGGAAGAACGGTGACCGCTACGATAACGAAGTCTATGTACTGCCCAAGCATCTGGACGAAAAGGTGGCGCGACTTCACCTGGACCGTGTTGGTGCCCGCCTGACCGAATTGTCGACCAGGCAGGCCGACTACATCGGCGTGCCGGTGGAAGGACCGTACAAGCCGGATCATTATCGATATTGAGGTAAGGGCGGTAAAAGGTAAAAGGTGACCTGATTAGCGTCGTGTCTCAGTCGAAAGCCAACAATCCCCTGACATCACCGCTGCACGCCGGCCTCAAGCGGGAGGATTCGCTGAAGGCCTCGCCACGCGTCGAACTGAAGCGGATCCTCCCGCTTGAGGCCGGCCTCGA
>JBGTEC010000013.1:0-2100 GCA_041747995.1 Wenzhouxiangella sp. | reverse complement strand
CAACGCCTTCCGCTACGGCCTGCTTGGCATCAGCGATGTTTCGCTGTGGCTGGCCTACGCCATCATTGTCGGCTTTGGCGCTGTACTGTTCGCCGTCTGCATGACTCTGCTGAGTCGGGGCGTGGGGCTGCGCAGCTAAGGGCCATTGAGAGCTTCGCCGGTATTGGCATCCGTCACCCGGCCCCTGACCAGTTCCCCAGGTACCGAAACACAGTCTGGGCGCAGATTGTTCACACGATGGCGGGACTGGTCACGCGAGTCAGGTTTGGGGCTGGCCTTCGCTCCGACTCAGAGCTGGAACCCGCCGCCGGGGGGCATGCCGCCCTGCCGGCCTTTCTGGCCAGGCACCATGATCGACGACTGCTGCTCGCGCTGCATTTTCTTCAGTTCTTCAACGGCCTCTTCGATGGCGCCGTTGGCGGCCTGCGGAAATTGCTCGATAGCTGCCGCCAGGTCGTAGCCGTCAAGCTCGAAGCTGATCGGCAGCGGGCCGGCCGGAGTCATTATCTGCGACTGGCCGATGAACTGAATTTGCCGAGTCGGGTCGGGCTCGCCATCGGCCTTGATCGGAATCAGTTTTCGGATGCTGCCGACCCTGCGGTCGGTGATAATCTGTTCGATTACCAGTTCATTGGTGTCGAGACGAAGTTGATCGAGTTGATCGAGTTGATCGTTGCTGGACATATATGTCTGGTCCGTAGTGAATCAGGTTACTAGTGTAACTCGGTCATTGATTTTCCCGTACCAAATTCCTGAACCTTGGCGCCGATCACTGTTTTTCGTCTGCACAGTGAAACCGTCGGGGTGTTATCGACAGGCCAGAGGCAGTACGATAGACGCACAAGATTTGATTGGTTACATCTTCTCTTTTTTTAAGATTGAGCACCCAACAAAGAAGGTGACTTCAAGCCCGGTCGGAACCCCGACCGGGCTTTTTAATGCCCGATCATTCGTTCCCATGTTGCCCCGCGGCAATTTTGGCTTTACTGTGTTCGCATGAACAGGAACAGTCTGCCAACATCAGCAAAATCGCAGCCGTGGCGCTACTTCGGGCTGACACTCATCTTGTTGAGCCTGGTACTGCTGACCCTACCCGTCCCCCGTGCCTCCGATCGTGCCGCCTACGTGCTCGAGATCCAGGGTGCCATCGGTCCGGCGACCCGGGACTATGTCATTCGCGGCATCGAACAGGCCGAGCAGGATGACGTTCAGATTGTCGTGTTGCGCATGGACACCCCGGGCGGACTCGATGCGTCCATGCGCGACATGATCAGCAAAATCCTCAACGCCGATGTTGCGATAGCGACCTGGGTTGGTCCGCCAGGTGCGCGGGCCGCCAGTGCCGGCACCTATATTCTCTACGCCAGCCATATCGCGGCCATGGCGCCCTCGACCAATCTCGGCGCGGCGACGCCTGTCCAGATTGGCGGCGGCGAGCAGGCCGATCGCGCTTCCACGCCTGCGCAGCGGGCGGGCGATGCCGTCATCGATAACGAGGATGAGGAGTTGGAGGAACAACCGGCTGAAGAAGTGCCGGGCACGGCAACAGAACGAAAAGTCGTCGAGGACGCGGTGGCCTATATCCGCGGACTGGCCGAACGTCACGACCGGAATGCCGAGTGGGCCGAACGGGCGGTTCGCGAAGCGGTGAGCCTGACCTCGACCGATGCACTGGAATTGAACGTGATCGATTTTCGCGTCGACAGCATCCAGGCGCTGCTCGAAGCCGTTGATGGACAGGAAGTTCAGTTGGCGACGCGGTCAATCACGCTTGAAACAAGCAACCTTCGCATCGAAGAAATGGAGCCGGACTGGCGCAATCAGCTCCTTGCCGTCATCACCAACCCGTCACTGGCCTATATCCTGATGATCATCGGAATCTACGGACTGATCCTGGAAGGCTATAACCCCGGCGCACTGGTGCCGGGTGTGGTTGGCGGCATCTGCCTGTTGCTGGCTCTGTATGCGTTTCAGATTCTGCCGGTCAATTTCGCCGGCCTGGCGCTGATCATCCTGGGCTTTGCCCTGATCGCCGTGGAATTGTTTGTGCCCTCGTTCGGCATCCTGGGCATTGGCGGCGTGCTGGCCGTCACCTTCGGA
>JBGTEC010000012.1:0-11383 GCA_041747995.1 Wenzhouxiangella sp. | reverse complement strand
GGCAAGCCTGGTACTGGTGGGGACACTGGTGCTGGGCGGCCTGTGGCTGCGCTCAGGCTTGATCGGCGCCGACCAGTGGCCGATACGCTGGCTCGATGTGGAAGGTGAGCTGCACCGCACCTCGGCCAGCCAGATCCGGGCGGCCGCGGCCACGCCTGCGGCCAGCGGTTTCTTCGCTGCCGATCTGCGTCGGGCTCGCCAGGATATCGAAGCCTTGCCCTGGGTGGCGCGGGCTGAAGTCAGCCGGCACTGGCCGGATGCATTGCACATTGTCATTGTCGAGCATCGGCCTGTGGCGCGCTGGAACGAAAGCAGCCTGTTCAGCGACAGCGGCGATGTGTTCGAGGTCAGCGGCATCGGCGGCATGCAGGGGTTGGCTCATTTGAGTGGCCCGGAAGGACGACGCCAGGATGTCCTCGACAACTGGCTCAGGATGCGGCGGGAACTGGCTGGCATTGGGCTCGATATCGATCGGCTGAAGCTGGATGAGCGCGGCGCCTGGACGCTGGTGCTGGGCAACGGCATCGAGTTGATGCTCGGTCGCGACCAGGTCGATGAGCGCCTGGCTCGTTTCGTATCCGTCCACGATCAACTCAACCGCGGCGAGCGCCGGGCTGCGCGCGTTGATATGCGCTACACCAACGGGCTGGCCGTGCGCTGGGCCGAACCTCATACGGACGAGAGAGAGCAACATGGCTAAACGGACCGACAAATCGCTGGTCGTGGGCCTGGATATCGGCACCAGCAAGATTGTCGCCATCGTCGGCGAGATCCAGCCCGACGGGCAGGTCGAGGTCATTGGTCTCGGCAGCCATCAGTCGCGCGGGCTCAAGCGCGGCGTGGTGGTCGATATCGAATCGACCGAGCAGTCCATTCAACGCGCCGTCGAAGAGGCCGAACTGATGGCCGATTGCGAGATCCACTCGGTGTTCGCCGGGATTGCGGGCAGCCATATCCGGTCATTGAATTCGCATGGTGCCGTGGCTATCCGTGACAAGGAAGTGGTCGATGGCGATGTCGAACGCGTGCTTGAATCGGCGCGCGCCGTGGCGGTCCCTGCCGACCAGCGCATCCTGCATGTGCTGCCACAGGAATACGTCATTGACTCGACCGATGGCATTCGCCAGCCGGTCGGCATGTCGGGCGTGCGCCTGGAAGCCCGTGTGCATCTGGTTACCGCCGCCGTCAGCGCCGTTCAGAACGTCACCAAGTGCGTGGCCCGCTGCGGCCTTCAGGTCGATGACCTGATCCTTCAGCAACTCGCCTCCAGCTACGCCGTGCTTAGCGATGACGAGCGCGACCTCGGCATCGCCCTGGTCGATATCGGCGCCGGCACCACCGACGTGGCCGTGTTTACCGAGGGCGCAATCCGCTACACCACCTGCATTCCGATTGCCGGCGACCTGGTGACCAATGACATCGCGGTCGCCCTGCGCACACCCACCGTGCATGCCGAGGAAATCAAGATCAAGTACGCCTGCGCTCTGGAGCAGATGGTCTCGACTGATGAAACCATCCAGGTGCCCAGTGTCGGCAATCGCGAGTCGCGCCGACTGGAGCGCCAGACCCTGGCCCAGGTGGTAGAAGCGCGCTATCGCGAACTGTTCAACCATGTTCACAAGCAACTGCGCCAGTCCGGGTTTGAATCAATGATTCCGGCCGGGTTGGTGCTGACCGGCGGCGGCTCGAAGATGGAAGGGGTGGTCGAGCTGGCCGAAGAAATACTGCATATGCCGGTCCGCCTGGGTTCACCCCAGGGCGTGACTGGCTTGTCTGAAGTGGTCAATAACCAGATTCACGCCACCGGGGTCGGTCTGCTGCTTTATGGCAGCCGCTCGGATGGCTCGCGGCGTTCCCATATCGGGCGTGGCGGCGAGGGAATCTGGGAGCGGATCAAGAACTGGTTTCAAGGGGAATTTTGATTATGAAAGAGTTCGGGCAAGGCAACGGGAGCGACACAAAGCGTTCGACCAAGAAAACGCGTGTCGCCACCTTAGGTTCCCGATTGGTTGTTGTTGATTGTTAATGGCGAGTTACAGGAGTACATCCATCATGCCTTTTGAATTAGTAGAAAATTACACACCCGGAGCGACCATCAAGGTCATCGGTATCGGCGGCGGTGGCGGCAACGCCATCAACCAGATGGTCGATTCGGCCATCGAGGGCGTCGAGTTCATCTGCATCAATACCGATGCCCAGGCGCTGCGCAATTTTGCCGGTAAGTCGATCCTGCAGATCGGGTCCAGCGTGACCAAGGGCCTGGGCGCCGGGGCCAACCCGGAAGTTGGCCGGCAGTCGGCCCTCGAAGACCGCGACCGGATCAAGGAGATGCTGTCCGGGTCCGACATGGTTTTCATCACCGCTGGAATGGGTGGTGGCACCGGCACAGGCGCTGCCCCCGTGGTCGCCCAGACCGCCAAGGAAATGGGCATCCTGACCGTGGCCGTGGTCACCCGGCCATTTCCCTTTGAAGGTCAGCGACGGCTGGCGGTGGCCCAGCAGGGTATCGACGAACTCAGCCACCATGTCGATTCTCTGATCACCATTCCCAACGCCAAGTTGCTCAGCGTGCTGGGTTCGGAAATCTCGCTGCTCAACGCCTTCAAGGCGGCCAATCAGGTGCTTTCCGGCGCGGTTCAGGGCATAGCCGAACTAATTACCCGTCCGGGTCTGATCAACGTCGACTTCGCCGATGTCCGCACGGTCATGAGTGAGATGGGCATGGCCATGATGGGTTCGGGCACCGCGTCCGGCGAGGATCGGGCGCTGATGGCCGCCCAGGCCGCCATCGGCTCGCCGTTGCTCGAGGACGTCAATCTCAGCGGCGCCTGTGGCATCCTGGTCAACGTGACGGCCGGAATGACCCTGACCATGAAGGAATTCGAGGAAGTCGGCACCACCATTGCAGACCTGGCCAGTGACGATGCAACCGTGGTGATTGGTACGGTCATCGACCCGGACATGACCGACGAGATTCGCGTCACGGTCGTAGCCACCGGGCTCGGCGAGCAACATACTCGACGCCAGGAGCGGCCGATGAAGGTCGTTCGCACCGGTACCGACAATCGGCCGGCCTACAGTAGCCAGGAGGAACACAGGGTGTCCCGCGGTAGCGAAGACAACGCCGAGCGCAAGCGGGTATTCGGTGAGCAAAAGGAACTGGATTACCTGGATATTCCCGCCTTCCTGCGCAACCAGGCGGACTGAAGATTCATTCAGTTCTGAGGGAACATCGAGACCCAGTGATTGTCGCAAGACAGACAGTCGCCGGGCAGGTTTTGCATGATGGAGCCTGACCGGTTTTGGGGCAGGGTACGCCGTTTTCGCCATCGGTTTACCCTGCCCGGATTCGGCTAGTGTGACAATTGCCTGTTGCATTTGCGCCACAGATGTTGTCAAAACCACAATATTTGGTTTAATTGTGACAAAATTGTGCTAACATTCCGCCGCGCCGTTACCAGCAAGGGATAGTTCATTGATTAAACAACGAACACTAAAAAATGTCATCCGTGCCACCGGCGTTGGCATGCACACAGGTGAAAAGGTACTGATGACGCTTCGTCCGGCACCGGTCAATACCGGTATCGTCTTCCGTCGCGTCGATCTGAATCCTGCCGTAGAGATTCAGGCAACACCGCATAACGTGGGCGACACAGCCTTGTCGACCACTTTGGTCAGGGACGGCGTCCGGATCGCCACCATCGAGCACTTGATGTCTGCCCTGGCCGGCCTCGGCATCGATAACCTGTGTGTCGATCTGAGCGCGGCTGAAGTGCCAATCATGGACGGCAGCTCCGGTCCGTTTGCGTTTTTGATTCAGTCCGCCGGCATTGCCGAGCAGGCGGCGCCGAAGCGTTTCCTGAGGGTCTTGAAGCCGATCGAAATCCATGACGAGGACAAATGGGTGCGATTCGAGCCGTTCGACGGTTTCCGGGTCGGGTTTACCATCGACTTCGATCATCCGGTCATCCGCAGCCACGCCTGTACCGCAGACCTCGATTTCTCCACGACCTCCTATCTCAAGGAAGTCGCGCGCGCCCGGACATTCGGTTTCATGCGCGACATCGAGTATCTGCGTCAGCGCAACCTCGTCCTTGGTGGCAGCCTGGACAACGCTGTGGTGCTGGATGATTACCGTGTTCTCAACGAAAACGGCCTTCGCTATGACGATGAGTTCGTCAAGCACAAGGTGCTTGATGCCATTGGCGATTTGTACCTGCTGGGCCGGAGCCCGATAGGGGCCTTCGTTGGGCACAAGTCCGGACATGAACTCAATAACCAGCTTCTGCGCACACTCCTGGCCGACCAAACCGCGTGGGAAGAAGTGACGTTCGAGGACGAGTCTACCGCGCCGATTTCCTACGTCCAGCCAGCCCAGGCCATCTGATCTTGTTCCCGAGGCAGTTTATGCCTCGGGCCAACGCCGCTAGTACACCGCGCTCGTTCATTGAGCCGGGGTGTGGACAATAATCCTGGTATGCCTGAGGTTTTCCGGCCAGATCTGACGTGCGGCCTGAAGCAGGGTTTCGGCTTCAAGGCGGGCACGACTTGCCCAGGCCGACGATTCTGCGGTCAGGACGAGGCAGTCGCCGTCGACGCAGGCGACCCGGATATGGCCACGCGAACTTTCCGGCAAGGAAGACTGCAGTCGACGGTCGAGCTCATCGAACACCCGACCCACGCGCAACAAGGTCGCAAGTCCACGGTCGTCGCTGGCGATTTGGGCCGGTTTTTTTTCCGCCGGTTTTTCCATCCAAGCATGATAGCGGCTTCGGGAAGCGTGAGGCGACAAGTCGCGTTACAATGCCAGGCCGACTGCTTGCGCCCGCCGCCGGTCGCCCCCATCTGATTTTTCTTGGTAACTTTCAATCTGGCAATGGAATTTTCATGCTCAAAGCCCTGATCACCAAATTTGTGGGCAGCCGAAATGATCGGCTGATCAAGCGTCTGGAACAAGACGTCGCAGCGATTAACGAACTCGAAAACTCGTTCAAGGAACTCTCCGACGAAGCGCTGAAGAACAAGACCGAGGAATTGCGCAAGCGTCACGCCGAGGGCGCCAGCCTGGACGATCTTTTGCCGGAAGCTTTTGCCGCCACCCGAGAGGCCGCTGTCCGGACCCTGGGTTTGCGTCATTACGACGTCCAGTTGATCGGCGGCATGGTGCTTCATCAGGGCAAGATCGCTGAAATGAAGACCGGTGAGGGTAAGACCCTGATGTCCACCCTGGCTGTCTATCTCAATGCCATCGCCGACAAGGGCGTGCACGTGGTGACGGTCAACGATTACCTGGCCCGTCGTGACGCCGAATGGATGAAGCCGATTTACGAGGCCCTTGGGCTGACAGTCGGTGTTTCTGTTCCGGGTATGACCTCGCCTGCCAAGCGTGCCGCCTATGCCGCTGATGTCACCTACGGAACCAACAACGAATTCGGCTTCGATTACCTGCGCGACAACATGGCCTTCTCTTTGGAGCAGCGCGCGCAGCGCGGGCAGGCATTCGCCATCATTGACGAGGTCGATTCCATCCTGATCGATGAGGCCAGAACGCCGCTGATCATCTCCGGTCCGGCCGATGAAGGCCCGGAGGTCTACGTCAAGATCAACAAAATCGTTCCCAACCTGGTGCGCCAGGCCGAGGAAGACGGCCCGGGTGACTTCAGCGTGGATGAGAAAACCAGGCAGATCTACCTGACCGAGGACGGTATGTCCAAGGTCGAGGAGTTGCTGGTTGGGGCCGGCATGCTCCAGCCGGACGACAGCCTGTACAACGCCAACAACCTGCCTTTGATGCACACGCTGAGTGCCTCCCTGCGCGCCCACCACCTGTTTCACAAGGACGTGGACGATATCGTGCGTGATGGCGAGGTGGGCATTGTCGACGAGTTCACCGGCCGTACCCTGACCGGACGCCGCTGGTCGGAAGGCCTGCACCAGGCTGTCGAGGCCAAGGAGGGTGTACCGATTCAGCGAGAGAACCAGACTCTGGCTTCGATCACCTTCCAGAATTATTTCAGGCTGTACGAAAAACTGTCGGGCATGACCGGTACCGCCGACACCGAGGCTTACGAATTCCAGACCATCTATGGTCTGGAAGTGGTGGTGATCCCGACCCATCAGCCGATGATTCGCGAAGATCGCCCGGATCTGGTGTTCCTGACCCAGGCCGAAAAATTCGATGCCATTGTCCAGGACATCAAGCAGCGCGTTACTGAAAAGCAGCCCGTGCTGGTCGGTACGACCTCGATTGAAACATCAGAACTGCTGGCCAGGAAGCTCAAAAAGGAAAAAATCGCCCACGAGGTGCTCAATGCCAAGCAGCATGAACGTGAGGCGCACATCGTCGCCCAGGCCGGGCAGCCAGGCGCGGTCACCATCGCAACCAACATGGCCGGTCGCGGTACGGATATCGTACTCGGCGGCAATTTCGAGGCGGAACTCGAAGCCATTGGTGAGGTAAGTGAGCCCAAAAAGGCCGAATTGCGTGCGGCCTGGAAACAGCGCCACCAAGCCGTGGTTGATGCCGGCGGTCTCCATATCATCGGTACCGAGCGTCACGAGTCTCGGCGAATCGACAACCAGCTTCGTGGCCGTTCCGGACGCCAGGGAGATCCTGGTTCCAGTCGCTTCTATCTGTCATTGGAAGATAATCTGATGCGCATCTTCGCTTCGGATCGCATGGGTTCGATGATGAAGAAGCTCGGCATGGAAAAAGGCGAGTCGATCGAGCATCCCTGGGTCAACAAGGCGATCGAGAATGCTCAGCGCAAGGTGGAAGCCCACAACTTTGACCTGCGCAAGCACCTGCTCGACTTCGATGATGTCGCCAACGACCAGCGCCGGGTGATCTACGCTCAGCGCAACGAACTGATGGAAGCAGATGACGTTCATGAAACCATAGAGTCAATCCGATTCGAAGTGTTCGATGATCTGATCAGCCGCTTCATTCCCCCCGAATCAATCGATGAAATGTGGGATCCGCACGGTTTGGAGAAGGCGCTTGAAGGCGATTTTGGCATCACCGTGCCGATACGCGAATGGCTGGACCAGGACGACGATCTGGAGGAAGCCGGCTTGCGCGAGCGCATCATGGAGCGGGTCGAGGCGCACTACAAGGCCAAGGAAGAGATGACCGGCTCGGACGTGATGCGCCAGTTCGAGAAGGCGCTGATGCTGAGCATTCTCGACCAGCAATGGAAAGAGCACCTGGCCAGCATGGATTACCTGCGCCGCGGGATCAACCTGCGCAGCTTCGCCCAGAAAAAGCCGCAGCAGGAATTCAAGCGCGAAGGCTACGAGATGTTCACGGCCATGCTTGATGCGATGAAGCACGAGACCATGAAAGCATTGGCGCGAGTCAAGATTCGCAGCGAGGAAGATGTTGAGTCGGTCGACCAGCGGCGTCGCCGCGAGGCACCCATGCAGTTCCAGCACGCCGATGCTGCTTCGGCTACCGCTGGCCAGCCTGGCGGTGCCAGTCCGGGTGGTCAGGGTGCAGCCCCGGAGCCATTCGTGCGGGAAGGCCGCAAGGTGGGGCGCAACGAACCATGCCCGTGCGGTTCAGGCAAGAAGTACAAGCAATGTCACGGCCAGCTCGGATAAGGGCTTGCCGGGCCTGACCCAGGGAACTTTCGTTGATTGACGTTGCCGCGGCGGTGATGCGGGATCCAGACGGCCGGATCCTGATGAGCCAACGGATGGATGGCAAGCATCTGGGCGGTACCTGGGAATTTCCGGGCGGCAAATGCGAGCCAGGCGAATCTGCTCATCAATCCCTGGCTCGGGAGTTGAACGAAGAGCTCGGGATCGAAATCGCCGCATCTTCACCCCTGTTGACCCTGACCCATGTTTACCCCGAAAAAACGATACGCCTGCTGATCCGAGTCGTGGACGAATGGCAGGGTGATCCGGTCGGGCGCGAAGGCCAGTCCCTGCGCTGGGCTTCCCTGGCGGATATGCAGACGCTTGACATGCCATCGGCCGACCGTCCGATCATCAAGGCAATGGCTGTTGATCCATACTATGCCATCAGTCGTGACCCGACCGATTTCCACGATACTGAATCCTTTATTGCCGATTGGCGCCGCCGCCTGGAGGCGGGGTTTCGCCTGCTGCAACTGCGGGCACATTCGCTCGGACGAAAAGCGCTCGTTGACCTGGGGATCCGCTGTGGCGAGCTGGCACGACAATACCGGGCAACCTGGCTGCTTAACGGGCCTGCCGACCTTGTCGAGGCTTGTGGCGCTGACGGCATGCACCTGACCAGCGCCAGGCTGATGGCGTGTCAAGCGCGCCCGGTGCCGGAATCAATGCTGCTGGCAGCGTCCTGCCACAATGCCGAAGAGCTTCGGCAAGCCGGTTTGATCGGCGCCGACCTGGTTTGTGTCGCCCCGGTACAATCCACTCGAAGCCATCCTTCGGCACGACCGCTGGGCTGGAGCGAGTTTGCTCGCCTGTGCCGGTACTCGCCGTTGCCTGTCCTGGCCCTGGGTGGCCTGAAACCTGCCGACCTGGATCTGGCCCGTTCGCATGGGGCTTTTGGTGTGGCCGGCATCTCCGGATTTTCCAGCTCATGAACAAATGGACCGCAGTCCAGTTACCGCTGCGCCGTCGCGCGCTGCCACGACGCAGCACAATTGATCTTTGGCTGACCGATCTGACTGACCTGCCGCTGGAGGCCGGCCCGTCCGGTCTGACGCGCAAGGAGCGCGTGCTGAAGCAGCGAATCCAGCAGCAGTTCGTGCTGCGGCTGCTGCTGGGCAGCTACCTGGGGATGCCCGGCAAGGATGTGGCGCTGATGAGAAGTGAGCGTGGCAAACCACACCTGAAACCTGCGCTTGCCGTGACAGGCTTGCGGTTCAACGTGTCGCATTCGGGCTCATGGCTCGCGATCGTGATTGCACGCGAACTGAATGTCGGAGTCGACATCGAAGCCGAGCGTCAATTGCGCCGCCCGGCGGAGCTGGCCCGGCGCTATTTTTCAGCAGCTGAAGCCGACTGGCTGAGCAGCCTGGAAGAGCCGGAACTGTCGCGCGAATTCAAACTGTTGTGGACGGCGCGCGAGGCGCTGGTCAAGGCAGCCGGCAGCGGTCTGGGCGAGTCCCTGGCCGAAATCAGCCTGGACTGGCAGCCTGTCCGTGCCCTGACCCTGCCAGCCGCCTGGCCCGAACCGGCCGATTGGAGCCTGCTGTCCCCGGAAATGCCCGCAGGTGTGGTCGGGCATGTGGCTGCCGCGGCTACGGATCTGACGCTGAATCGCTATTTGCTGCAGGCAGGGGGGAAGAGCGGTAAAAGGTAAAAGGTAAAAGGGAAAATCGGGCCCTTTCACCTTTCACCTTTCACCTTTATGCCTTTTCCCCAGACTCCGCCAACCGACTATGAGCCCCAAGGCAGCGCTGATTGCCGCGGGCAGGGAAAAGTCCCGGACGATTGGTGCTACATCGTAGCCGGCCATGACGGCGGCGGCGATGAGGAAGCCGGCGGCCAGGATGGCGCCGGGCAGGCGACGATTGTGGTTGCCCAGTTCGCTGGCCAGGCGTTCCAGGTCGCTGGAATCGACGCGGGTGCGAAGCTGGCCGCTGCCGGCCATTTTCAGGTACTCGAATATCAGGGTGGGCAACTCGGGGCTGCGGGCGAGCATGCCGGGAATCTGGCGGCCGATGCGCTGGGCGGTGCGCGGGAAGCCGTAACGCTCGGCATAGATGCGTTCCAGTTCCGGCTTGGCGACTTCCCAGATGTTCAATTTCGGGTAAAGATCGCGGCCCATGCCCTCGATATTGAGCATGGTCTTCTGCAGCATGATCAACTGCGGCTGCAGGGTGAGCTTGAAGCGTCGGGCGACGGTAAACAGGTTGACCACCAGTTCGGCAAACGAGACCTCTTCCAGCGGTCGGGTGAAGGCTGGCTCGCACACCGTGC
The DNA here is from genome assembly GCA_041747995.1 of Wenzhouxiangella sp. Taxonomy (GTDB): domain Bacteria; phylum Pseudomonadota; class Gammaproteobacteria; order Xanthomonadales; family Wenzhouxiangellaceae; genus Wenzhouxiangella. Next base: position 1,465 of record JBGTEC010000012.1, on the reverse strand, counting down.
GTGCGGCTGCTTCGAGCTGGTCGATGCGGGTGTCGGCCGGCACCCAGCCGGCCTCGACATGAAGCTCGGCCACGCGCCGGTAGTCGCGGTTGAATATGGCCAGGAAGTTTTCGCCGATGTAATAGAGATCCTTCGGCATCAGGCTGCCGACGATGCCGAAATCCAGCGAGATGAAGGTTGGGTCATCGGGGTCTGTGACATCGACCAGGATGTTGCCCGGATGCATGTCGGCGTGGAACAGGTTGTCGCGGAAGACCTGGGTATAAAAGATCCTGATGCCGCGTCGGGCCAGCTTTTCCAGGTCGACGCCCCGGCGTTTGAGCTCGTCGATCTGACGTACCGGAATGCCGCTGACCCGCTCCATCACCAGCACTCGCGTGGCGGTGTAGTCCCAGTGAATGGAAGGTACGTAGAGTTCGTTCGAGTCTTCAAAATTGCGTCGTATCAGGGAGGCATTGGCCGCTTCGGCCTGCATGTCCAGTTCATTGACGATGACGCGTTCGAATTCCTCGACGACATCGTCTGGACGGATCCGGTCACCTTCCGGATGGTAGCGCCGCACCAGCCGGGCCAGGTTTCTTAGCAATTGCAGGTCGCGTTCGATCTGGTGCTCGATGCCCGGACGCACGATCTTTACCACTACCGACTCACCGGTCTTGAGCCTTGCGCCGTGCACCTGGGCAATTGAGGCTGAGGCCAGCGGGATATCCTCGAAGTCTTCAAAAAGCTCGGCAATCGGCGCCTTGAGCTCGGCCTCGATGATGGTCCGGGCCTGGTCGGTCGGAAATGGCGGAACCGCGTCCTGCAGGCCGGCCAGTTCCTCGGCGATATCCAGTGGCAGGAGGTCGCGCCGGGTGGAAAGGATCTGGCCAAACTTGACGTAGATCGGACCCAGTTCCTGCAGGGCCAGTCGCAGGCGCACACCGCGTGGCAGGTCGCGCACCCGCTTTCGGCCCCAGGGTAGCAGCCGAACGGCGCGGACCAGCTTCAGGTGGGGTACGTCCACCAGATCGTCGAGCCGATAGCGGGCCAGGATGAGGCCGATACTGGCCAGGCGCAAGGGATACCAGCTCATGCCTTGCCCGCCCGCCGCAGTCTGGCTTCAAGCCGGTCCGTGGCTTCGCGTAATTCATCGACCTCGTGAGAAAAGTTTTCAACTTCTTCGCGGGTCACCAGCAAACCGCTTTCTTCGCGAAGAAAACGGCCGACCTGATCGCTGGCCGTACGCGCGGTATGGCGGCCGGCTTCGCCGCCATCCTTGATCAGGCGCCAGGCCTGATGGCCAACGATCGGACCCAGGTGCCGGCTTAGCCAGGCTTCCCAGTCAGGGTCGAGATGCTTGAACAGCTTTTCCAGGGCCTGGGCGCTGCCCGCGTCGCCCTCGATACGCACCCCGCTGCCCGGTGCGCGCCATTCCGGTACCGTCATCGCGAGCAGAGCGCCGGGTGAGCCGGTGATGGTGGTA
>JBGTEC010000011.1:0-5880 GCA_041747995.1 Wenzhouxiangella sp. | reverse complement strand
GCATTCGACGATGTCGTTCGTGCCCGCGAGGACCAGATCCGGTTTGCCAACGAGGCCCAGGCCTACGCCAACCAGGAAGTCCCGGAAGCTCGCGGTCGAGCCGCACGAGTGATGGAGGAAGCCCAGGCCTACAGGGAGTCCATTATTGCCCGCGCCACGGGTGAAGCCGACCGCTTCATTGCCATTTACAGCGAGTACTCGCAGGCACCTGAAGTGACCCGCGAACGCCTGTACCTGGAAACGCTGGAAACCGTGTTTGGCCGCTCGGCCAAGATCCTGATGGATGTCAGTGATTCCAACAACATGTTCTATCTGCCGCTGGACACCATGCGCGGTGGCACGGCAGCGCCGCCGCCGCCAGTACCGCTGATGTCGCCGCAGGAGCAGCAGCGGACAACGCAAACTGATCCGCGTGCCCGCCGTGGCCGGGAGGGCCGTTAATCATGAGAATTCTGATTCCAATCATTGTTGTCCTCGCCCTGATCATCGGCCTGAACAGCATCTTCGTGGTCAAGGAAACCGAGTTCGCGATCAAGTTCCGACTTGGCGAGGTGGTTCGAGCCGACTATGAGCCCGGCATTCATTTGAAGATGCCCTTCATCAACAACGTGCGCAAGTTCGAAAAGCGATTGATCACTCTGGACATGCGTCCGGAGCAGATGAATACCGCCGAGCAGAAATTCGTCGAGGTGGATTACTACGTCAAGTGGCGCGTCACCAACCCGCGCGACTACTACGTGGCGACCCAGGGCGACATGATGTTCACTCGTGCCCGTCTGTCCCAGCTGATCCGCAACGACCTGCGCGATGAGTTCGCCCAGCGCACCCTGAGTGAGGTCGTGTCCGAGCAGCGTCGAGAAATGATGGAGCAACTCGTTGTCCGCACCGACCGTCGTGTTCAGGACTTTGGCATCGACGTGATCGACGTTCGAATCAAGAAGATCGAGTTGACCGATGAGGTTCTGAACTCGGTGTTCGAGCGTATGGAAACCCAGCGAACGGAGTTTGCCAATGAACTGCGCTCCCTGGGTCGCGAGCGCTCTGAGCGCATCCGCGCCGACGCCGATCGCCAGGTTCGTGTTCTCCTGGCCGATGCCGAGCGCGATGCTCAGCGACTTCGTGGTGAGGGCGATGCCCAGGCCATTCAGATTTACGCCAACGCGTTCGAGCGTGATCGCGAATTTTATTCCTTCTGGCGTAGCCTGGAAGCCTATGATCGTAGCTTCGGAACCGAGAACGACATCATGCTGATGGATACCCGGTCCGAATTCTTCCGCTACTTCGACCAGCAGCATCGCGACTAGGAAGCCGAAGTCCGTCATGTCTAGATCCGTAGTGATACTCGGCACCCAGTGGGGTGACGAGGGGAAGGGCAAGATCGTTGATCTTCTGGCCCACGATGCCGATGCCGTAGTGCGTTTCCAGGGCGGGCACAACGCTGGCCACACCCTGGTCATCAACGGTGAAAAAACCGTTCTTCATGTCATTCCCTCAGGCGTTCTGACGCCCAGGGCGAAGTGCTTGATCGGCAATGGTGTGGTTGTTGCTCCGCATGCCTTGATGACCGAAATAGAAGGTCTGGAAGCGCGCGGCGTGGAAGTGCGCTCGCGGCTCGGCATCTCACCGGCCTGCCCAGTCATCCTGGGTTGTCACGAGGCGCTGGACAAGGCGCGTGAAACGGCCCGTGGCGTGCGCAAGATCGGCACCACTGGGCGCGGTATCGGCCCGGCCTATGAAGACAAGGTTTCGCGTCATGGCCTCCGTCTGGCTGACCTTGCCGATCCCGAGCGTCTGGCTGACAAGCTCGATGCGGTGATCGACTATCACAATTTCCTGCTGGAACACCTTTACAAGGCTGCCCCTGTCGATGGGGCGGCGATTGCCGACCAGGCAGCGCGTCTGGGCGAGGCAATCAAGCCGATGTTTACCGATGTCACCGGCGATCTGCATGAACTTCGCGCCGCTGGCGGCAGTATCCTGTTCGAGGGTGCCCAGGGCAGCCTGCTGGATATCGATCACGGGACCTATCCGTTTGTAACCTCGTCCAATACCACTGTCGGCGGCGTGCTGACCGGCACCGGCGTTGGTCCGTGTGACATTGACTACGTGCTGGGCATCACCAAGGCCTACACGACCCGGGTCGGCAGCGGACCATTCCCCACCGAACTCAATGACAGCGTTGGCAAGCTGATGGCCGAGCGCGGGGTGGAGTTCGGTGCAACCACCGGCAGGCCGCGTCGATGCGGCTGGCTTGATGCCGTGGCGATGAAGCGCATGGTGCGGATCAATGGGGTCACCGGCTTGTGCATCACCAAGCTTGACGTGCTTGATCCATTCGAAGAAGTCAAAATCTGCATCGGCTATGAGGGTGTCGACAGCTTCCCCGTTGGTGCCGAGGAGTGGGAGCGTGTGCAGCCGGTCTATGAAACCATGCCGGGCTGGGCGGGCACGACCCAGGGGTTGACCGAACAGCATCGCCTGCCAGCCGGCGCGAGGGCCTATCTTGATCGCATCGAGGAACTGGTCGGTGCGCCAGTCCACATGCTCTCGACCGGACCGGAACGCAATGCCAACGTCATTCTGCGCCATCCCTTCAAGGGGTAGGCGCCTTCAAGGGAAGCGCCATGCTCGACCCACAACTGTTAAGACAGGATCTGGAGCGCGTAGTCAGCGAACTGGCTCGTCGCGGCTACCACCTGGACATGGAAAACTACGCGGCGCTTGAGAAGAAGCGCAAGCAGTTGCAGGTCCATACTGAAGAACTTCAGAACCAACGTAACGTCAGTTCGAAATCGATTGGCCAGGCCAAGGCGCGGGGCGAGGATATCGAGCCCTTGCTGGCCGAAGTCTCACGGCTGGGTGATGAACTCAAGGAAGTCAAAACCACGCTGGAAAAGATCAAGGCGCAGCTCGATCACCTTTTCCTGGACATGCCCAACCTGCCTGATGCGGCGGTGCCTGACGGCAAGAGCGAAAGCGACAACAAGGAAGTTCGTCGCTGGGGCGAGGTGCGTGAGCTTGGATTCAAGCCGCGCGATCATGTCGAAATTGGCGAGATGCTCGGCGGGATGGATTTCGAGTCCGCAGCCAAGATCGCCGGCAGTCGGTTTGCCGTGCTTGGCGGCGGCGTCTCCCGACTCCATCGCGCCCTGGGTCAGTTCATGCTCGACAAGCATATTGACAGCCATGGTTATCGGGAAATGTATGTTCCCTACCTGGTATCGAGCGAAGCCATGCAGGGCACCGGCCAGCTTCCCAAATTCGCCGACGACGCCTTTCATATCGACGATGATCCGTCGCGCTACCTGATTCCGACTGCCGAAGTGCCGCTGACCAACCTGGTGGCCGGCGACATCCTTGATGCAGGCAAGCTGCCGCTGAAGCTGGTCGCCCACACCCCGTGCTTTCGTCGTGAAGCCGGCGCCTATGGCAAGGACACCCGTGGCATGATCCGCCAGCACCAGTTCGACAAGGTCGAACTGGTCCAGATCAGTGTGCCGCAGGAATCCGACGATTGCCTGGAGGCCCTTACCGGACATGCCGAAGCCATACTGCAGGCCTTGGGATTACCGTACCGGGTGATGCTGCTGTGTGCCGGAGACATGGGCTTTTCAGCTCGCAAGACTTTCGATCTGGAAGTCTGGCTGCCGGGGCAGGGCGCCTACCGGGAAATTTCCTCCTGCTCGAACTTCGGCGATTTTCAGGCCCGGCGCATGCAGGCCCGCTGGCGCAATCCGGAAACCGGCAAACCCGAACTGGTCAATACGGTCAATGGCTCCGGCCTGGCCATTGGCCGCACCCTGGTCGCGGTACTGGAGAACTTCCAGCAGCGCGATGGGTCGGTGCAGGTACCTCAAGAGCTGCAGCGCTACATGGGCGGTCTTGAAGTCCTGACGCCGAAAGACTGACTTGATCAACCGGATTCATAATTTTTCTGCAGGACCGGCGGCTCTGCCGGATGCTGTGCGCCTGCGCCTGGCTGATGCCCTGTCGGTGCCAGCTGATTTTGCCCCCTCGGTCATGGAAATCAGTCATCGGGGGCCGGTCTTTGGCCGGCTTGCCGAGGAACTCTTCGAACGTCTGCGGGCCTTGATGGCTGTCGATGCGGACCACGAGATCCTGCTGCTGCATGGCGGGGCCAATCTGCAGTTCGCCTGGTTGCCGATGAATCTGGCGGCCGGGCGCACCGCCGCCTACCTGGTTTCAGGTCACTGGGGAGAAAAGGCGCTGGCCGAGGCCCAACGGATCGGTCGGGCTTCGGTGGTGGGTAGCAGCAAGGCGATCGACTATGCCGATGTGCCGGAGATCGGCCACCTGCCGGCCGATTGCGCCTACCTGCACTACACCGGCAACGAAACCATCCACGGCGTGCAGTTCGAACGCCCGCCGACAGCCGGTGTGCCACTGGTGGCCGATCTTTCCTCGGAATTCCTGTCTCGGCCTTATCCCTATGCGGACCTGGCGTTTGCCTATGCCGGGGCGCAGAAGAACCTTGGCATTGCCGGCCTGACGGTCGTGTTGATCCGACGCGACATGCTGGATCGAATGCCCGATGGTTTGCCGAAGTACCTGGACTACCGCAGTTGGGTCGAATCCGGTTCAATGTTAAACACCCCGGTGACCTTTGCCTGGTATGTCGCCCTGGAAGTCTTGCGCTGGATTGAGGCCAGTGGTGGCATCGAGGCGCTCGGACGGAGGAACAAGGCCCGGGCCGATCGCCTGTACGCCGCCATTGATCACAGTGATTTCTGGTCCAACCCGGTCATCCCCCATGCTCGATCAATGATGAATGTGCCGTTCTTTGCCGCCGACGAGGCTTTGACCATGCCGTTTGTCCAGGCATCGGAACAGGCCGGCCTGATTGGCTTGAAAGGGCACCGCGCGCTCGGCGGCCTGCGCGCCAGCCTGTACAATGCGCTGGATGATGATGCTGTGGAGAATCTGATTGACTTCCTCCAGGAATTCGAACGAACCCGAGGTTGAGCTGGATCTTGCCGAGGTCCGGGCACGTATCGATCGGCTGGATGAAAAGATTCAGGCGCTGATTGCCGAGCGTGCTGGTCTGGCGGTAGCGGTGCGCTCTGCCAAGGGCGATCTGGCTGCGGCCTCGGCCTATTATCGGCCTGATCGTGAAGCCCAGGTTTTGCGCCGCGTGATTGATCGCAACCAGGGCCCGTTGAGTGACGCGGCGATGTTGCGACTGTTCCGTGAAATCATGTCGGCTTGTCTCGCCCAGCAGGAACCGATGCGGGTGGCCTACCTTGGTCCGGAAGGCACCTTCACCCAGCAAGCCGTCTACCGCCAGTTCGGTCATTCGGTCAACGCCATCGCCCAGGCCGGTATTGAAGATGTTTTCCTGCAGGTTCAGGGTGGTGAAGCCGACTTCGGCGTGGTGCCAATCGAGAACTCCACCCAGGGCATCGTCAGCCACACGCTCGACATGTTCATGCACACTGACCTCAAAATCGCCGCCGAGGTCGAGATGCGCATTCATCAGCATTTGCTGACCCAGTGCCGCAACCTCAATGACATCGAACGGGTTTACGCTCACCAGCAGTCCCTGGCCCAGTGCAAGCATTGGCTGGCCTCCAATCTCCCCCATGCCGAGGCTGTACCCGTTTCGAGCAATGCCGAAGCCGCGCGTCGGGTCCGCCATGCCCCGGATGCGGCGGCGATCGCCGGGCGGCATGCGGCCGAAGTCTACGGGCTGCCGGTACTGTTTGCCAATATCGAAGACCATGTCGACAACACCACCCGCTTCCTGGTGTTGGGGCGTGAGCTGCTGCCAGCTTCGGGTGAAGACAAGACGACCCTGCTGGTGGCCGGACAGGACGGGCCCGGGGCACTTTTCAAGCTGCTTGAGCCTCTGGCCCGACACCA
>JBGTEC010000010.1:0-6031 GCA_041747995.1 Wenzhouxiangella sp. | reverse complement strand
TCCGCGGCGCCGACGTGGTACTGGTGGCCACCGAGGGCGGGATCGAAAAGCGATAGCGGGCTGCGGCTCGAATCAACCGCAGCCCGCCGGTTCAATCCGCCGGTTGAAACCGATCTCTGAATATGGCGTCAACGTCATTGGAAATCGTGACATTGACGATGGCGGTCTTGGCCGGATTGAGATCAATGCTGTCGGTGCTGTAGCTCACCTCAAACTGCTGGCTGCCGAATTCGGCCAGATCGTCGGCCCGGATAGTGAATTCGAAAACGAGACTATCGTCAGGTGCGATATCGCCCAGTGGACAAGCCGTGATGCCGGGCTCTTCGGAGCCGCAAGCTGCCAGTGCATCGGTCATGGTCAGGCCTGGCGGCTCACTTAGTTCGACCATGATATTCCTGGCGGCGCCGACGCCGTCGTTGGTCAGCGTGACCGATATGATCAGATCCTGGCCGCGGAACAGTGTGGCCGACGGCGGATCGGCCTGAATCAGGGTGTTCGATGGCTGGGCACAGCTCAGGCCCATGGACGGATCAACGCCAGCGGAAAAGTCCACACGATCAAGGTTGTCCTGGATCTGGGTCAGGTTATACAGCTCCAGCGTGGCCGTCAACTCGAAGCCTGAGTCTGTTCCCAGGCAATGGCCGACAATTGCACGGCTCTCGCGCGGTGGTGTCTGGCCGTGCACAGCACTGAATCCGCCCAGCTCCACACCATTCAGCATGATATCCGACAGGCTGATCACGGCCGCCGGCTCATTGTCACGATTCCAGATGTTGATGACCATGACGTTCATATCTGATGGGTGGTAGGTGCCGCTGGTCTGGTCCGCGACCTTTGCGGTCCAGTCCTCATACACAAGAGCCCACTGTCCGTTACTGTTCTCGATGCTCAGCTGGAGCCGATCCAATCCATGATCCAGGCTCCAATGCAGTTCGTTCGTGGTTGCCCATTGAATGTCTGTCCTGACAGCGTCGGAAAAGTCCGGGACGCCGATATAGGCAGAGTCAGTTGATTCGACGAAATTGCGCAGCCGAATACCGGCAAGACTCTCTTCCATGTTTACCTCGCCGGCCTCGACCAGCGTCTGGGCTGTCGCGTTTTCGGACGTCAGGCTGGCCGCACCCAGCATCGTGCAGATGACAAAAGTTGTGATTCTCATAAATTGATCCCCGTTTACCGTGTTGGATTTTCGATTATTGGCGCAAAATGAGATGCAAGTCTCATGCCGTTGGCCAGTTTGCGGTCCTGATCGAGGATGTGCGGCGCTGAAGGTGACAAAATGCGTCACGTAATGACACTTTTATGTGCGGCTCATCACATTTTAATAAGAGTTTTGTCGGAATCAGCGAAGGCCGGTGGCAGGTAAAATAGGCGCATGCACTCTCATCCCCTCGCTGTAGCCCCGATGATGGACTGGACAGACCGGCATTGCCGTTACTTCCATCGCCTGCTCAATGGCAACGCACTCCTGTACACCGAAATGGTGACGACTGGTGCGGTACTGCATGGCAAGCGCGACCGCTTGCTTGGCTTCGATCCGGCAGAGTCCCCGGTCGCTCTCCAGCTAGGCGGCAGTGACCCGGACGAACTTGCGCATGCGGCAATCGTTGGCGAGCAATACGGCTACGATGAAATCAACCTCAACGTGGGTTGTCCTTCGGATCGGGTCCAGAAAGGGCGTTTTGGCGCCTGCCTGATGAAAGAGCCCGCCCTGGTGCGCGACTGCCTGGCGGCGATGAAGGCAGCGGTCGGCGTGCCGGTCACGCTCAAGACCCGCATTGGAGTCGATGACCAGGACAGCGAACAGTTCCTGTTCGACTTCATCGGAATCGTCGCAGAAAGCGGCATCGGGACCGTCATTATCCACGCCCGCAAAGCCTGGCTGTCAGGATTGAGCCCAAAGCAGAATCGGGAAGTGCCACCGCTGGCCTATGATCGGGTCTATCGGCTGCGGGCAACTTTTCCTGATCTGGATGTCGTATTGAACGGCGGCGTTGTAGATGTTCAGGCAGCGCTTGACCATCTGGCCGGCGTCGATGGCGTCATGCTTGGTCGTGCCGCCTACCAAAACCCCTGGATACTGGCCGACATTGGCGTCAGGCTGGGCCACCGGGTCCCGACGTCGCGTCGCGAGGTGGTCAAGCTCATGGCCGGCTACGCTGATCAACACATTGCCGGAGGCGGTCGGCTGCAGCAAGTCGCGCGCCACATGCTTGGCCTGTTCCACGGTCAGCCAGGCGCGCGCAGTTGGCGCCAGGTGCTCAGCCAGAACATGCATCTCGACGGGGCTGGAGCAGAGCTTCTGCTTCAAGCCTGCCCGGAGCCGGAATTCTGCGAAGTCTGAGTCGTCGCTGACGGCTTACTTCCCATGGCCGTCTCAGAGTAAGATACAGCCACTTTTTTGCCCTGGAGCGTACCCGCTTGATCGTTCGTACCCCCGCTGAATTTCGCGCCCAGATTGATGCTGGCTGGCTCAACAATGACAGTCCGCCCGTGCCGCGGGCGGTATTTCTGGTCGAGCCGACCGATTTCCGCCTGAGCGAACAGTCGGCGCGCGACAATATTTACATGGACCTGAGTGTCAAGGTCGAGCCGGCGCGGGCGCTCGACCAGCATCGGCGCCTGAGCGAGCGCATTACCGCCTGCGGGATTCCGCTGGTGCGTTTCCCGGGCCATCACAGCACCCCGGACGACCTGTTCCCGAACAACGTCTTTGCCACCATACCCGGGCGCTGCATGATTGGCGCCATGCTTCATCCCGAACGGCGGCTGGAGGCCGGGCGGGCCGATATCCGCCAGTTCTTTCGTGATCTGCTCAACTACGAAGAAGTCGACCTTTCCGATCGCGACCTGGTGGCCGAGCTGACCGGGGCGCTGGTTGTCGACCGCTCGCACCGGATTGGTTACTGCGGCATGAGCCAGCGGGTCGACGAAGCCGGTTGCCAGGCCATGCACGAGGCATTCGATCTGGCCCTGACCTTCCAGTTTGACCTCAAGCCCAGCGAGTACCACACCAATGTAGTAATGGCGGTTCTGGCCTCACGGGCGCTGATCATCTGCCCTGATGCTTTTGTTGACCCCGAGGCGCCCCGGGCCATCGCTTACGCTTACCCGGGCCATGTGCTCGAGATCACCACCGAAGAAAAAGAGGCGTTTGCCGGCAATTGCATCGCGCTCAACTTCAAGGATCTGTTCATGAGCCAGACGGCCGTCAACGCCCTGGCTCCGGAAAAGGTGGAAACGTTGAAAAGCTGGGGCTTCGAGGTCCATGGCATTGAGCTTGACGAGATCGAGAAGGCTGGCGGCAGCTTGCGCTGTTGTGTTGCCGAGATCTATTGACGGCCTCTGATCGACGGGAAGGTTCAGACCTCGTTAAGCCCTGCGCCGTACAATAAGGATCAGAACAACCAACGGAGCCGCCCGGACGTGCTGATATCACTGCGCAAACTGCTGATCGCGATTGCCCTGTCTGCCATGATGGTGGTTTCAGCGTGGGCGTTGACCCTGGAACAGGCGGCGGAGCAGGTCGCTCGTCAGTACAATGCCAAGGTGGTCTCGGCTCATACCGTTGAACGGGATGGACGGCGAGTGCATGTGATCCGCATTCTTACCGACGATGGTGTGGTTCGAACGGTTCGTGTTGCGGCAGGGAGGTAGGTTGTGAGGGTACTGGTGGTTGAAGATGAAACCGAGCTGCGAGAATTGCTCGGTCGGGCGCTGAAGAAGGAAGGGTTCGCGGTTGATTTGTGCGCCGACGGAACGGATGGCCTGTTCTATGCCACCGAGTATCCGATTGATTTGGCGATTGTCGATCTGGGCCTTCCCGGGCAAAGCGGCATGGACATCGTGCGCGCGGTTCGCAAGCGTGAGCGCAAGTTTCCGATCCTGATTCTGACGGCGCGGTCAGACTGGCAGGATAAGGTCCAGGCGCTAGAAATGGGTGCCGATGACTATGTCACCAAGCCGTTTCGACTCGAAGAACTGATGGCGCGAGTGCATGCCCTGTTGCGCCGCTCGGCCGGACACGCGGCGCCCGAAGTCAGTTTCGGGCCGCTCACGGTCAACCTGTCCAGTCAAATCGTTTTGCTCGATGGGCAAACGCTTGAGCTGACCAGCTTCGAGTACCGTGTGCTGGAGTATTTCGCGCTTCACCCTGATCAGGTCGTCTCCAAGATGGAGCTCAATGAGCATTTGTACGACGAGGACGCTGACCCGGACAGCAACGTCATTGAAGTCATCATTGGCCGCTTGCGCAGGAAGCTGGACCCGGAAGGCAGTTGGCAGCCCATCGAAACCCTGCGCGGTCGCGGCTACCGTTTCCGTTCTCAACCGGCCTGATCGCGGCGGTGCCAGCGGTCAAACGTCCAGCAGCGCCATCTCTGCTTCTTCGGTTGTTGCTCGGAGCCGGGGTTGCGTTGGTGCTGGCCCTGAGCCTGATCGCCCTGGCAGTCGACCGCGGGTTCACCGGTGCGGCCGAGAACGCCCTGAAGGAACGGTTGGAGTCGGTCGTTTTTCTTATTCTTTCCACCATTGATCTGGACGAAAACGGCGTACCAGTAGTGGCCGAGACGCTGGCCGAGCCTCGCCTGGTCCAGCCAGGTTCCGGGCTTCACGCTGGCGCCATGACGCCAACCGGAGAGTGGACCTCGCTGTCGCTGGTTGGCGTCTTCCGGCCACCGCGCGCCCGCCTTGTCGAACGTGGCAGCACCCTGTTTCGCGGCCCGGAAATTGACGGCACCTGGTATGTCTATGCCATTGGCCTGGGTTGGGAACAGCCCGACGGTGAAATCGTCGACCTGACGATCTGGGCCGCCGAGGATCCGGATCGCTTTCAGGCGACGATCGCCGGATTTCGAAAAGACCTTTGGCGCTGGCTTGGCCTCGCGGCAATGCTGGTCATCCTGGCCCAGGTTGCGATCATGGCGATGTTGCTCAAGCCGCTGAGGAAAGTCGCGTTTGATGTGGCGGAAATCGAAGCCGGACGGCGCGATGCGCTCAGTGGCAGCTACCCACGCGAGCTGCAGCCACTGACCGTCAATCTGAATGCCTTGCTGGCGACCGAGCGTGACAACGCCCGTCACTACCGACAGGCGTTGGCCGACCTCGCCCATGCCCTGAAAACGCCGGTGGCCGTCATTCGCGCCCGCCTGGACTCGGATCAGCCACCGACTACAAAAGAACTGGGTGAGGCGCTGGACGATATGGATCATTTGATCCGGCGCCAACTGGAGCGCGCCGCCCGTTCCACCCGGCGCACGCTGAACCAGCCGATCGCCGTCATCCCGCTCGTTCGCCGCCTGGCCGACTCGCTGATGCGCCTGTACGCTGATCGCAACCTTGATGTATCAATCAGCGGCGAGGAGGGGGTCAGCGTGCGAGTCGATGCGCGCGACCTGATGGAACTGTGTGGGAACCTGATGGATAATGCGGCTAAATACGGCAACGGTAGAATGCATGTTTTTGTCGAATACGGTGAGCCGGGCAGTCGCGAGCCCGGCGTGTTGATCACCATCGCCGACAATGGGCCCGGCATCCCGCCGGAGCGATTTGGCGACTTGCTCCAGCGCGGCGTGCGGGATGACGAACGACGCGAGGGTCAGGGTCTCGGTCTGGCCATTTCGCAGCAACTGGTCGAGGCCTATGGTGGCCGGCTGGAACTTCATCGTTCAGACCTCGGCGGTGCGGCCCTTCGCATCAGCTTGCCGCCACGCTGATGGAGACATCGGCAATCCAGCGCCTGATTGACATCATGGCCGCGTTGCGCGATCCGCAAGGCGGCTGCCCCTGGGATCTGGCGCAGAATTTTCGTTCAATTGCGCCCTATACCATTGAAGAAGCCCATGAAGTGGCCGATGCCATCGAGCGTGGCGACATGAGCGACCTCAAGGACGAACTGGGTGACTTGCTGTTTCAGGTGGTGTTTCACGCCCGCATGGCTGAAGAGCAGGGCGCGTTCAGCTTTGATGACATCGTGGATGCGGTCGCAGACAAGCTTGAACGTCGTCATCCGCACGTGTTTGGCGACGCCGAA
>JBGTEC010000009.1:0-6064 GCA_041747995.1 Wenzhouxiangella sp. | reverse complement strand
GCCGCCAGCCACTACCTGCAGCAGGTCAAACAGCGTCCTGACCGCGCCGTCTTTGCCGTCGCCTGCCCGGTTCACGGCGATGAGATCCGCCTGACCAACCGGGCCTGGTCGTTCAACCGGGCCGATCTGGCCACAACACTGAATTTGCATCGACTGATCATCATCAATGATTTCGGTGCCGCCGCCCGCGCCCTGCCAGCGCTGAATTCCGCCGAAATGCAAACCCTGTACGGCCCAACTGATGAGCCGCTGGCCGCACCCGTCAGCGTACTCGGCCCCGGCACCGGGTTCGGCGTCGCGCTGCTCACCGACTGCCGCAAGGCCGGCTGGCAGGTAATCGAAACCGAAGGTGGCCACGTCAGCTTCGCACCGCTCGGCCAGGAAGAAAACCGGATTCACGAATGGCTGGGTGCGCGTCATGGCCGGGTGTCGGTGGAGCGGGTTCTGTCCGGCAGTGGCCTGGCCAAGATCGAGGCTGCCTTGAGCGGACGCCCGGCATCACGAACGGAAACGCCCGATTCGGCCCTGACCAGCCCGGCCAGAATCGTCACCGATGCGCTGGCCGGCGAAATACGCGACGCTCGCGCCGCCCTGGCCAGGTTCTGCGCCGTACTCGGTAGTGTCGCCGGCGATGCGGCCCTGATGCACGGTGCCCGCAGCGTTGCGATTGCCGGCGGTATCGTGCCAAGATTTATTCCATTTCTGCGCTCCAGCGCCTTTCGTGAGCGTTTTCTCGACAAAGGGCGATTTGCCGCCCACCTGGAAGCCGTGCGCATTGTCATTGTCACCCACCCCGAGCCGGGGCTGCTGGGCGCGGCACTGACCATCCTCGATCAGCCGGATCCCGATCAATGAACTCAAACAATCACACAGCGCAGGTCGATGCCCTTTTTGCTGACATCCGAATCGTGCCGGTGATACAGATCGCCGATGCCGGTCTGGCCGTTGACCTGGCCCGCACCCTGGTCTCGGCTGGCCTGAATATGCTCGAAATCACCCTGCGCAGTGCAGCTGCCGTGGATGCGATCAACCGCATCGCGCGCGAAGTGCCCGAAGCCGTGGTTGGCGCCGGCACCATCCGAAGTGCTGACGACCTGGCCAGGGTCGCGGATGCCGGAGCGCGTTTTGCCATCGCACCAGGCAGCACCGAAACGCTATACCGGGCCAGCCTGGTACACCCCGATGTCCCCCTGATTCCAGGCGTGGCCACCGCCTCGGACATCATGCTCGGATTGGAGCACGGTTTCAAACGCTTCAAATTCTTCCCGGCCCGCGCAGCCGGCGGCATCGACATGCTCAAAAGCTGGGCCGGCCCGTTCCCGCAGGTTCGTTTCATGCCCACCGGCGGCATTGATCGGGAAAGCGCGCCAGCCTACCTGGCCCTTCCCAATGTCACGGCGGTTGGCGGATCCTGGATGGTGCCATCTTCGGCCATCGCGGCCGCCAACTGGCAAATGATCGGCCAGCTGGCAGACCAGTCCCACACCGATCCGTAGGAGCGACCCCAATGGCCGCATTGATCTCGCCGCACGGGGTGATGACGATTTATTTTACTGGCCTTCGAACCGATCATCGAACAGTTCGTCAGTCAGCGGCTGCCATTCGGTCTCATAAGCGCCGAGATCGAAGGTACCACCGCTAACACTGCTGGGCGGGCTGGTCAGTGGTGGCCCTTGATGCTCGGAGCCGCGCCCGATGCGAACCAGATCAACATCTGGCGGCGTATTGAAGGCGTCGCAATAGTCAATGGCTGGTGAGGTCGGCGCCGGAAAGTAAGGATTGTCCTCATGCTCGATGAGTTGCGGATCGATGTTGCTGTAGAAGTTTGAACTGGTAAAGTCGGTGTCTCCCACATCCTGGTACGCAATCACGCAATCAGCGGCAGCTGTCAGCTGACCATCACCGGCAAGGCCCATTGCGGTGCCGCTGTCTTCCCAGAGGATACTGCTGCGGATGTCGATGTGAGCCTCCCCACTGTTGGTGAAGCCCCGAAACAGATAAATGCCGACATCGTTATCCGTCACGGTGGACCAGCGGACGTCGATCCGTGAATTGGTCCAGGCGTAAAAAATTGCCGACCCGCTATTGGAATGGATCAGGCTGTTCTCGAAATTGATCCTGCCAGTCAGGCCGGAACCGAGATCGCTGCGGGCGCGTACCACGCTACCGAGAGCACCTGCGAAGTTCTCGGAAACGATGGTCCGATCAACATCAACAACGGCCCCATTATCGACATAGAACCCACCGCCATCGCGATCGGCATTGTTGTTCAGAACCCGGCTACAGCGAGGCACTGTGATCACCCCGTCTTCAGACTCTTCCGGCACGCAGCCTGCCTGACCCAAGGCACGTTCCAATGTCACGGATGCCCCGTTGGTTGCTTGGATGGCACCGCCATTGTCGATAGCCGAATTGGCCCGCAAAACCGTATCGGTGAGGAACAGTTCGGCGTTTACACCATCAATCGCGACCCCCCCGCCGGTCACAGCTTCATTGAAGGCAACATGAGCGGCATGATCAGGCTCGCCAAAGCCCGAAAAGGTTGAGCCTCGCAGAAAGACCGTGCTTTCGCCCGTCACGTGCAAACCGCCACCTGCTTCAGTGGCATCATTGAAAGCGAGTGCGCCAGTCGGAAAAGGAATCAGAAGGACAACCACCGGTCCGCCGCTGTAATAGAAAAAGTTGCGACAGTTGTCGACGCTGATGCCGCCGCCGTTGACCGCCGTGTTGCCAAGGATATCGATGGCGCCTAGGCGCACCAGCGTACCTGAAACACTTGAATTTGCTGCATTGGTGCAGGCGATACCACCGCCGTTGCTTGCGGTCGTATTGCCGGTCAGGGCCGAATCGTTGTCCATGGTCAGCATGACGCCGTTGCCAGTGCGGTCACCGTTTACACGCACCGCGACCCCGCCGCCACCTGTGGCCGATTGACTATCACGCACCTCGACATTGACCAGAGAAACAGCCAGATCACCCTGATTGCCTTCGACCAGCACACCGCCGCCCCAACCAGTCGCGTTTCCGCCCCGAATGCTCAGGTTTTCCAGCGTGACCGCGATATCACTCACGCCAGCCTGCCAGATATCGAAGACGCGGTTGATGCCGTTGGCATTCAGCACGGTCCTGCCACTCGGGGTTTCAGATACATCGCACTCGGAGTAGCCGCCACGGATGGTCAGGCTCTTGCCCCAAATCTGGTAGCTACCCCCCGTGTAGCCACCCCCATCGGCGATAAAAATCGTGTCACCCGATGCGGATGCATCGATGGCCGCCTGCAGGTCGGCATGATCGCAATTACCCGGGCCCACCGTGCGGGTCGCCCGCGAACCGGACAGCATGGTTGCCGCCATTGGCGCGTCGGAATCAACATCGGGATCGTCATCCACGACAACTTTCCGGGCGATTGTCGGCGGCTGTCCTCGCTCATGCAAAACGGCCTCGATTGCTCCAGCCTCCACCCCTGAGGCGGATCGTTCGCTGCCAGGGCCTGTATCGGCTATTGCGGGGGAAGTCAAGAAACTGCTGGCAAGCGCCAGCGTCGCGAAAATGCGCATCGTCATAGATTATTCTCCGAATTTTTTAGTCAAGGAGGCGTGCTCATGCCGCTGAGACGCGGTTGCCTCTGCTGCAAGTCCCTCAGTCGGGAGCCTCACCCTCACTACGCAACCCCGTCGGAAACCATGACACCAGCCAGGCCCGCGCCGCTTTCGGCTTTGGGCGCTGGCCAGCGCCGCGATTGCCCTCCAAGGAACGCGAACCAGTCACGATTCCCCCGGCGAAAAGCGGTTTCCATCGTCCGAAAAATGGTTAATTTTTTGTTGCGCGGGGATTAAAGTTAAGGTAGTTTTCCAAAAACAATCAAGAAAATCTCACTTTCCAGTTCCTTGCAAGACCGACCATTGACTTCAACACACAGGGAGAAGTGTTCATGTCTCGTCATCCATTGACTAGAAACCCATTGGTTCTGGCTATTTCGGCCGGCCTCCTCGCGATCGGGCTTGCCAGCGGCCCGGTTTATGCACAAACCGCTGCCGATACCGCGTCACAGGACGAGGCATCCGACAATCCTTCGACTTCAGCAGACCTGGATCGGATCGTAGTGACCGGGTCCCGGATCGCAACCGATAGCAACCTGACCACCCCCAATCCCGTCAACATGGTCGACGGCGAGGAGATTTCACTTTCAGGTCAGACCGACATCGCCAACTTCCTGCGCGATATGCCGGCCCTGTTTTCAACCCTGCCGGCCAACCAGTCAGCCC
Source organism: Wenzhouxiangella sp. (assembly GCA_041747995.1). Lineage (GTDB taxonomy): Bacteria > Pseudomonadota > Gammaproteobacteria > Xanthomonadales > Wenzhouxiangellaceae > Wenzhouxiangella. Next base: position 1,799 of record JBGTEC010000009.1, on the reverse strand, counting down.
GCAACGACGCTCCGCTCGGGACCAGCCAGCTCAACCTGCGCGGGCTCGGCACCAACCGCACCCTGGTGTTGGTTAATGGTCGCCGTTATGTATCCGGCGTAGCCGGTACCGCGGAAGTGGATATCTCGTCGATTCCGGCATCGCTGATCGAGCGGATCGATATCGTGACCGGCGGAGCCTCGGCCGTCTATGGCGCCGACGGCGTTTCAGGCGTGGTCAACTTCATTCTTAAAGAAGACTTTGACGGTCTGGAACTGCGCGGTACCGCCACTGGCACCGAAGCCGGCGGGGGCGCCGAATTTCAACTCGGCACCGTCGGCGGAACCAGCTTTGCCGATGGCCGCGGCAATGCCGTGGTCGCCGCCGAGTGGACCCGGGTCAATTCCATCGACGCCTCGCAACGGGCCGGTTTCGCCGGACGCAACCTGGCCTCCTTCATGCCGACCTCGCCTGAACTTGCGGCGTTTCTGGGCATCAACCCCAACGCGGCCAATACCTTTGCAACCAACCGCACCTTGCCGGTTTCCAGTCCGTTCGGCATCATCTTTTTGGAAGACGCCAATGACCGGATCGCACCAGGATTTTCCGCAATCAACATCCTGTTTCCGGACCGAACCGTGGGTTCCGGCGCTTTCCCGGTGGCCCAGATCATCGATGAAAATGGTGTGCTGCGCCCCTTCAACCGCGGCGACTTCTTCGTCAACCTGTTCGAGGCCGTCGGTGGTGATGGCATCGCCGCCACGCCAAACATCATCGAACTGCAGCCACAAACCACGCGGCTCAATTTCACCGGCAACCTGAACTACGAGATTCATCCAAGAGCCCGGTTTTTCGCCGAGACCAGCTTCGCCTACATGGAAACCGAGTCCCGTAACCAGGTCAATGGCTTCAATGACGACATTCCGATTTCGCTCGACAACCCATTCATTCCCGCAGCATTGCGCACGCAAATCAACAGCCTGATTGACGAGGGCATCGAACCGAGCCTGGTCATTTCCCGAGACAATCTGGACGTGCCTGCGCTGACGACTGCCGATCAGCACAACTTCAGGATCGTGACCGGCTTCGAGGGTGATCTGGGGGCTGGCTGGGATTATTCGGTCGCCTACAACTTCGGTCGTACCGACCGGACCGCCAGAAACGCATCAGCCCGTGTCGAGGATCGGTTCTTCGCTGCCGTCGACGCCGTACTGGATCCGGAAACCGGAGAGATCGTCTGCCGTTCCGATCTCGATCCCTCGGCCGTGCCGCCCGTTGCTCCCTTTCCAAACGTGCGCACCGGTTTTCTCACCTTCACCCCGGGAGACGGCCAGTGCGCACCGATCAACATCTTCGGTCGTGGCACGACCAGCGCCGAAGCCGCGGCATTCATATTCCAACCCGATCGGTCGAAGTCGCAGATGACCCAGGAAGTGGTCTCGGCGATCTTTACCGGTGACACCAGTGCCCTGTTCAGCCTGCCGGCCGGACCAATCGGCATCGCCACAGGCCTGGAATATCGCGACGAAAAAAGCGAATTCGAGCCGGGCTCACTGCAAGGGGCGGGCCTGACCTTCAACAGCGTGACCACGCGAACCGAGCCCGTGTCCGGTGGCTTCGACGTCAGGGAAGCATTCGGCGAAGTCAGTATCCCGGTCGTTTCAGGCCGCCGCTTCCTGGAAGATGTCACCCTGAACGCTGCCGTCCGCTTTGCCGACTACAGCACCGTGGGCAGCAACGTGAGCTGGAGCTATGGAGGCACCTGGAGCCCGACTCGGGATGTCATGGTTCGCGGAACCTACGGACGCTCGGTACGTGCC
>JBGTEC010000008.1:0-3170 GCA_041747995.1 Wenzhouxiangella sp. | reverse complement strand
AACGACTGACTACCCACCCATAGAATTGCGAAGGGCAAACGCAACGCGATGACACAACAGGTCAAACCGGCACATCGAAAACCCGACGAAGACGCAGGCTGCCAAATCAAGGCCGACTTTGCGATAGAGGACGATGTGCGCGACTACTCATTGAGGCCCGAGGGCATGAAAGACCCTCATCATGAGGCCGGATATACGAGCGCATACCTGTCCCTGTCCTTGCAATGCATAAAACCCTTGCAATACAGGGGGAGACCATATACGTCTTTGCGATTAGTAGGTTGTTGTGGTTTGGTTGAGGGGGTGAATCTGGTAGAGTCTGGCGTTCGAATTGGCGACCGCATCACATGAAAAATTCACCCTGTTCAATGGACAGTCAGGCGCTGCAAGAAGCATTGGCTGTGGCGCGCAAGGCGGCTGCCGAGGCTGATCGGATTGCGATGGGTTATTTCCGCAGTGAACTGGCGGTGGAGCAGAAGGCCGATGCCAGTCCGGTGACGGAGGCGGATCGGGAGTGTGAGCGGTCGATTCGCCGGTGCATTCTTGACTCGTTCCCGGATCACGCCATTTATGGTGAGGAATATGGCCATGACGGCGACAGCCGGTTCCTGTGGCTGGTTGATCCGATCGATGGCACGCGCAGTTTTATCCGGGGCCTGCCGTTCTGGTCGGTACAGATTGGCCTGATGGTTGACGGTGAGCTGGTCCTTGGCGTTTCCTCGGCGCCGGCTTTCCGGGAGACCGCCTGGGCGGTGCGCGGTGGCGGGGCATTCATTGATGATCGAAGGGTGCGAGCCGGTGACATCGCCAGGCTGGAGGAAGCCGATGTGTCCTTCGGCAACCTGCGTTCGCTGGCCACGGGGCCGGCGTGGTCCTGGGCCGGAGGGGTCGTGGCGCGGGCGGCGCGCTGCCGGGGGTATGGCGATTTTTATTCCTACCACCGGCTGGCCGACGGCAGCCAGGACGTGGTGATCGAAAGTGATGTCAATATTCTCGATATCGCGGCGTTGACCGTGATTGTCGAAGAAGCCGGGGCGCGTATCACCGATCTGGCAGGCAAGCCAATCGGGCTTGAAACGACCAGCGTTCTTGCCGCATCGTCTCAATTGCATCAACTATTGTTATCCTCGCTCAATGGATGAGAAAAACCTCCGGCCACTGCCGACGATCCACGGACGACGCGAACGACGCCCGGCCGATCTGTTCAAGGTTGAACAGCTGGATCTGGAGTTCTCCAATGGCGAAAAGCGCACCTATGAGCGCCTGATCAGCCGCGGTCTGGGCGCCGTCATCATCGTGGCCATGCCGGATGATGAACACGTTCTCCTGATTCGCGAATACGCCTGTGGCGTCCATCGTTATGAACTGGGCCTGCCCAAGGGACGACTGGAAGCCGACGAAACCCTGCTCGAAGGCGCCAACCGGGAACTGCAGGAAGAATGCGGATTTGGCGCCCGCCGACTCGAGGAACTCGGTCATCTGACGCTGGCCCCGGGCTACATGACCCACGTCACCCACGTCATCCTGGCACGCGATCTTTACCCTTCACGGCTCCCTGGCGACGAACCTGAAGAATTGGAAGTGTTCACCTGGTCCATGGGCAACCTGGCCGAACTGGTCCGGCGCCCCGACTGCACCGAAGGCCGCAGCATCGCGGCGCTATACATGGCCCGAGATCTGATAAGGGACTAAGAAAAAATACAGGTTTACCACAGAGGCACAGAGGACACAGAGGAAATAGAACTTAAAAACCAGCTTTCTCTGTGACTCTGTGTCTCCGTGGTGAGCTCTAATTGTTCTTTTCGCTACAGCGTTGGGGCGTCAGACCCTTCGGGCCGTAAAGACGATCAGCCCCAGGGCCAGACCCAGCAGCAGCATGGCCCATAGCTGCAGCGTCGGTGCCGGTACCGCCGGCTGGGCGTCGGGGGTGCCTGAGACCACCACTTCGGCCAATGCGCTGTCGACTTCGATTTCGATCGGGCCACCGGTCGGGGTGGTGGTCCAGCAAACTGACCGTCAGCATCGGTCAGGATCGGATCTCCGTCTGTGGCCTGAATCCGCACCCTGGCATCAGCCACTGGCGTGTTGTCGACGGCGTCCACAACCTGGCCGGTGACAGCGGCCGGTGCCGAGCCGGAGGCCAGGAGCAATGCGAACAGCGTCAGAAGTGTAATCTGCTTCAAAACGGCTTCACCACGACAAGGATGACGATCAGGATCAGAAACACCGCCGGTACCTCGTTGAACCAGCGATACCAGCGTGAACTGCGAGTGTTGGCGCCTCGGGCGAAAATTCCCACGATACGGGTGCACCAAAGGTGATAGCCGATCAGGCCCAATACCAGGGTGAGTTTGGCATGCATCCAGCCCATGGTCAGGTAATACGGTTCGGCGATCAGCAGCGAAATACCCAGGGCGATTGCGACTGCCGCACCTATATGGGTAATGCCCAACAGCCGTCGCTGCATGATCCTGAGCAATTCGAAGCGCGGGCCATCGGGATTTTCCGCCGCGTAAACGAACAGGCGTGGCAGGTAGAAAAGGCCCGCAAACCAGGTCACGACGAAGATAATGTGAAATGCTTCAAGCCATTGCATCAGCCCGACTCCCTCAAGGACAATTCACCATTCTGAACCAGATTGTTTCGCAGCTCAACTTGACGTACGGGGCGCTGGCGGGTTATAAACGGCTCGCACTTTACAAAACAATCATGAAATAAAAGCAATAAATAAACCGCATGATTTAAAAATAACAGGTGTGTTTGACCTATCCGGTTTGGGGCAATCGATTGAAGCGGTCTTTTCCATAGGCCGCTTTTTTTTCGCCCAAGTTCCTGCCCACCAGCCGGGACGCATTGACTTGGCCGTCGTTAGACGCCATATTCGATACTCTTGGCCCAGGCTAAATTTCGGAGTTGAATCGATGTCCGCCAGCGAGCTTATGAACTTCACGCCAGCGGCTGCCGGCAAAGTGCGCGAACTCATTCTTGAAGAGGCCAACCCGTCTCTCAAATTGCGTGTCTATATCACCGGCGGCGGCTGCTCCGGATTTCAGTACGGGTTCACCTTTGATGAAAAAGTCGATGACGGTGACGTGACGGTCGTTCGCGACGACGTCACCCTGGTGGTTGATCCCTTGAGCTTTCAGTACCTGGAGGGCGCTGAAGTCGAC
>JBGTEC010000007.1:0-5427 GCA_041747995.1 Wenzhouxiangella sp. | reverse complement strand
ATCACAGGGGTTCTGAATTAATTCATCAGGAGGCTTTTTATGGAAAACCCGACCCAACCCGGTAGACACGAGACAACAGACCGACTCGCTGATCGAGCCCATGAAGCCGTGGATTCGGCGGCGCGACATGCCGGCGAGGCTGAGGAACGTGTTCGCAGGTCCAGTGAGCAGGCGCAAGAGCGCTCCCAGGACCTTTTGGCCAGCGTCACTGAATACGTGCATGAAAATCCCCTCGCGGCCCTTGGCCTGGCGTTTGCAGCCGGCACCATCTTTTCGGCCATGACACGCAGACGCTAGTGGACGCGCTTGACTGGCAGAAATAACGAGGTAAGAGATGCAATCGGAGAAAGTTGTCAAGGTGCATCGGGTGCCCGATGCCGACGAGGATCGCTTCAACGGGGATCGCCCGTCCAGGGAGTCCATGGGTGAGCCCACGGGTGAGCCCACGGGTGAACCAAGCACCGAGGCACGAGCGGTTGATGAACTTCGGTCGCTGATCGATACCACCTCGAACATGGCGCGCGACTTTCTGGAGCTGCTGGCTCTGGAAGGTCGCCTTGCAGGCCGATCACTGGCCCTGATTGTCGGCGGTGGCCTTGTGCTCGCCCTGCTCGTACCGGCCACATGGACGCTGCTTAATTTCGCCCTCGGGCTGTGGCTGACCAGCGCGGGTATACTTTCCGCCCCACTGGCCCTGCTATTGTTCGCCGTTGCGAATGTCGTGCTCGGTATTTTGCTCTGGCTGTGGATACGCCGGCTGTCGAAGAACCTCGTCTTCCCCGAGCTTCTGACCGCCATTTCCGACATCCTTCCGGGGCAGCACAGGGACGCCAATGATTAAGCAGATAGCAGCAACGAGCAAGGAACGCGATCAGGTGGTCGACCGTATTCACCAGCGCCAGGACAATTTCCGCCACCATCAACAGCGACTTCGAGAAGGTGTCGACAACTACCTTGGCTCACCGCAATCGCTGGTCCATGCCTTTCTCACCGGATTCCTTCTCGACCAGACCCGGGCCGTGGTGCCCGCCGGACCTTCTCCAATCAAAGGCGTGCTGCCAATCTTGCGCTGGCTTGTTTAGGGTGACGGCCCCGGGTCGGCTTGTACGCCGCGAACATCCATGACGCGGCCTGAGCCAGCCTCCAGCCGGCCAATAAAGCGGCGCGGCGTCAGGCACGTGCTGGCGGCGCGCTATCGACGAATGCGGCCCTGGTTCACGCCCGGCGAGGGGCTGGAAACCGCGCTTTCAGGGCGGTCGGGCGCGTTTGTCCGATCCGCAGGCTGGCTGTTTTGCCGCGAACCCACGCTGTTATTGTTTGCCTTTACTTTTGCTTTCCTGCTGTCGATTTTTCCGCTGATCGTTCTCATGGTCAGCTTCACGGCCGCGCTGCCGATCGATGGATTTCACGATACTGTCCTGCTGGCCCTTGAGCAATTCTTCCCAGTCTCGCAAGAGTGGATAGTCCGGAACCTCACCCTTTATATCAAGCAACTTGGTATCTACCAGGTCGTCGCCCTGGTGCTGCTGGCGTGGGCCGGTTCGGCCCTCTTCTTTGCCCTCGAAGCCGCATTGGAAAGTGCCTATCGCGTCAAGGCGCCCCGCAACTTCGTCGGCAGCCAGATCATCGGCACGGCCCTGGTCCTGGCCCTCGGAGCATTGGCACTTTTGGCGGCCGGGATCCTGCACTTCGTGACGATCAGCATTGGCCACCTTCGACCTGATGTCCCGGCCCAGACCGTTTTTGTTTTCTCCTACTACGTGCTGGCGTTCGTTGTCGTGTCATGCCTGATGTGCTTTGCTTTTCATTGGCTGCCTAATCGCTCGGTGACGTTCAGAAAAATTCTGCCTGAAGCCCTTTTCGCCACTGTCCTGATTCTGGCTGCCGACCAGCTGTTTCGCACTTACGCGCCCAGTATGCGGCTCGAGGATGTCTATGGACCGTTCTACATCTCCGTGACGATCCTGCTCTGGGGCTATACCTTTGGCTGCATCATTGTTGGTACTGCACGCCTGGGCGCCAATGGCTTCTTCTCCGGGGAACTCGGCCCATCTGAAGCTCCGGAAAAAGCATCATCAGGTACCATGGAGGGCGACGGACCGGTTGCCGGCAGGCCACCGGCCGTTTCGGAGATCAACCGTCTGAGAAATTGAGAGGGACCAGAACCGGTGAATGCCTACGTCGCCGTCAAACTGATTCATATCTCGGCCATCGTGATCTGGAGCGCGGGATTGTTGTATCTTCCCGGGCTTTTCGCCGAGCATGCTGGAACGACTGACGACGATGCGTTTCGGCGCTTGCGCACCAAGACCCGGCTTGTTTTCGTCGGCCTGGCTTCGCCCGCGGCGGTCATTGCGATCGTATCGGGCACGATACTGGTTTTCCTGGCTGCCTCCCTCGGCGGATGGATGGTGCTGAAGCTGTTTGCCGTCAGCGCCCTTGTTTTCCTGCACATTTACTTCGGTCACCTGATGGGCCTGCTTTACAAGGAGCCGGGTTTTCGCCGTCCTTTCGCTCATCTCCTGCTGTTGGTTCCGGTCATCTTCATTGCCACCACAGTGATCTACCTGGTCACAGGGAAGCCACTGTGATGTCTTGTCAAGTCGGCTCAATCGCCGTCGGCATCAACGATGCCGATCTTGTGGTCAAAGACCAGACTCGCGCCAAGCCACCCGGCAACTGTCACGAGCAAGGCGCCCAGCAAACTCAGCGACACGCCCCAGGGGACGATCATCTCCTCCGGTCCGGCCAGGCGCAGGAACCAGTTGGTGAATGCGACCGAAATGAGCGTGGTGGCGGCAATGAAATGATTCCAGCTTGTGCCGCGGCGGCGAACGCCGGGAATCAGCAACAACTCCAGCGTTCCGATCAGTCCGGCAAACAGCCCCATGACGGCGCCGCCGCCGGCCAGCCAAAGCGAAAGCCGGGCCCAGAAAGGGTCGCCGGTGATGATCCAGCCCAGGTCGGAAACCACCAGCACCATCAGCAAGGTAATCGGAAAGTTCACCACCATGCCATGGATCGGGTGATCGGCAATCGCGATTCGACTTTCGGTATCGCCTTTCGGACGCGGCTCACTGGACATCGGCTATCTCCGTCGGGTGGGGGCTCACATTGTGCTGATGTTGACACGGCCGGTCACAGGAATTCAGTCGGTCGGCCAACAGCCAGGCTGATCAGCGTGCTCACACTCATGTTATCAGGCTGCAACGGCAGCATGATGTCGACCCTGAATCCGGCTGGTCAGGCAGCCACCGACATTGCCTGGATCAGCCTGGTCATGATGGTCGGTACCGGGTTTTTTGTGCTGATGATGACGGCATTCTGGTTGCATGCGGTGTATCGCCGCAGCTCCGGCCAAACCGGTTTGTCTGGCCGCACCATCATCATTCTGGGCGGATTGGTGCTGCCGCTGGTCGTCGTCACCGCTCTGCTGGTCTACGGCGTGCGCTCGGGACATTCGATGCTGCCGATCGGTGAGCCGGACGTCCATATCCGGGTGACCGGCCACCAGTGGTGGTGGCAATTCGAATACACGGGTCCGAACGGAACGGTTTTCCATACCGCCAACGAACTTCATTTGCCAGTGGGTCAGACCATCGATCTGGCGATCACCGGCGCCGATGTCATCCATGCATTCTGGGTGCCGGTGCTGGGCGGAAAACTGGACGCGATCCCCGGCCACATCAACACGCTGCGGCTGCAACCGACCCGGGTCGGCACCTTTCGTGGCCTGTGCGCGGAGTTCTGTGGCGCCCAGCATGCGCGCATGGCTTTCGAGGTTCATGTGCACGAACCGGCCGATTTTGATGCCTTTATCGACGGACTGGCGGGCCTGACCCGCTATGAGGCCGGAGAGCCGGCCGGTCGCGCTGCGTTCCAGACCCACTGCGCCGTTTGCCACAGCCTCAGCACCGGCTACGACCTGGTGGGGCCAAACCTGGCAACCCTGCCGCGCCGGAACGCGTTGGGGGCGGGTACGCTGCCGAATTCGCCCGAAAGCCTGCGCCGCTGGATTCCCCATCATCAACAGATCAAGCCTGGCAACCTGATGCCCGACCATGCCGAGCTGGATGAGGAAACCGTGGAGGCTCTGGCACAGCTACTGGAATCGATGCCATGAGTTCGATCCCGCGTCAACCGGCCGAACACGAGGCCGAATTGCGCCGCCTGTTCTCAACCCCGCCCGGCTGGGGGCGGCTGTCGGCCGTCAACCACTCGATCATCGGCCTGCGCTTCATGAAGGTCAGCCTGTTCTTCTTCGTCATTGGCGGGCTGCTGGCGATGCTGATGCGCACCCAGCTCGCCATTCCCGGCAACGAATTTCTCGACCACGGTGCATATAACCAGATATTTACCATGCACGGCACGGTGATGATGTTCCTGTTCACCATTCCGCTGATCGAAGGCCTGTCGCTGTATTTCATCCCCAAGTTCCTGGGCGCGCGCGATCTGTCCTTTCCCCGACTGAGTGCCTTCGGATTCTGGTGCTACCTGTTTGGCGGTCTCATTCTTCTCGGCTCGCTGCTGGCAGGTGTTGCGCCGGACAGTGGCTGGTTCATGTATCCGCCGCTCTCCAGCGAACCCTTTACCCCAGGCATCAATGCCGATGTCTGGCTGCTGGGTGTCACTTTCGTCGAAATCTCGGCCATCGCCTTCGGCATCGAGCTGGTCGCGACCATACTCAAGGTCCGCTCATCCGGCATGTCGCTTTCACGCATGCCGTTGTTTGGCTGGTACATCCTGATCACGGCGCTGATGATGGTGGTCGGGTTTCCACCGCTCATATTGGGGTCTGTCCTGCTCGAAATCGAACGCGCTTTCGGCTGGCCGTTCTTCGACCCCAACCTCGGCGGCGACCCGCGGCTCTGGCAGCACCTGTTCTGGCTGTTCGGCCACCCCGAGGTTTACATCATCTTTCTGCCGGGTGCGGCGGTGGTCAGCATGATGATTCCCACCTTCGCCCGCCGGCCGCTGGTCGGCTATGAGTGGGTGGTTGTCGCCATCATCACCACCGGCGTGATCAGCTTCGGGCTCTGGGTCCACCACATGTTCACGGTCGGTATCCCCCACCTGGCGCTGGTGTTCTTTTCGGCCGCGAGCATGCTGGTCGCCATCCCGACCGCCATCCAGTTCTTCGCCTGGCTGGCTACACTCTGGCAAGGCCGGCCAGTGCGTCGTCTGCCGATGCTTTACCTGTTCGGGTTCTTGTTCATCTTCGTTCTGGGCGGGCTGACCGGCGTGATGCTGGCCCTGGTGCCGTTCAACTGGCAGGCCCACGACACTCACTTCGTGGTCGCCCACCTGCATTACGTGCTGATCGGCGGCTTCGTTTTTCCACTGCTGGCCGCGGCTTGTTACTGGATGCCCCTGTTCACCGGCAAGGCGGCTTCCGAGCGGCGCGGCATCGTTGCCTTCTGGCTGATT
>JBGTEC010000006.1:0-1612 GCA_041747995.1 Wenzhouxiangella sp. | reverse complement strand
CGATACCAGCGAGCAACGCGGGCACTTGGGGCTGTCTTCCAGCGGTGGCGGTATCCGGCCGCTGGCGGCGACCAGTCGCAGCCCATTGATGGCAGAGAGTGTCTGATGCCTCAATTCCTCATCAAACACCACTCGCACCCGTTCGCGCGACTCGGCAAAATAGATCACCCCAGCCTCGCAGGTGTAGCCATGGTCTTCAAGAATCATGCCCTGTGCGCAAACTTGAACCAGTTCGGGCAGGTAGGCGCCCTTGGCCACGTGCGGTCGCTTGCCACGCTTGTATTCCACCGGGCTGACTTCATTGCCCTGAACCTCGACCAGATCAATCTTGGCGATGATTCCAAGCCGGTTGGAGGACAGCGTAATCGAGCGGGCATGCAGCTTCTCGTCGCTGTCGTCGTTACCCGGCTCCGGTAACTTCTCTGCCTTTCGATCCACCCGTCGATGTTGAAATCGTCCATCCACGGTATCGGCTGAATCGGCCCATTCCCCCTGTACCCATTCCAGGTACGCCAGCCTGGGGCAATATTCATATTCGTTGACCATCCGCACGGGCAACAGTGGCAGATCCCCGGAAAGCTCCGGAAAGGGTAGCGGCAGTTCCGTCTGAATCCCTGACGGGCGTGGTTCCGAATCACCCGGCGCGTCTTGGGAATGCGGTAGTTGACTCTCCATAAATTGACCCCTGGTTACGCACTGCCCAGTCCATTCGATCAGCAGTGGCTTTTCCAATCCCGCTCAGTTCTGCCAGTTCCTCCGATGTCGCATTGATGGCCGCGCGAACGCTGCCAAAATGCTCAATCAGCCGTGCGGCTCTGGCCGGACCGATGCCCGGTAGACCCTGTAGTACATAGTGCTGCAATGCCGCTTTGCCTTTTGGTCGTACTCCCTTTCGCGGCAGTCCGCCGCAGGCAATAATTCGCGCCTGCTCAGCAGCATAGGCCATGGTTTTGACCGTCTCGTCCGGGGACCTGGATCGCAGCACTGGCAAGCCAATCAACAAAGACACGTTGACCAGTGCGCCCTGAATCGCCTCCCACGACATCTCACTGCCTGCCAGGTCGCGGCCGGTTCCTTCCAGAATCAGCGCCGGCTGCAGGTCCCGCACATCGGCCAGCCGCAATGCCTGCTTGAACAGGCGGCCGGAGATAATCGATTTCACCAGGTCGGGTAGGGTCTTACGCTCGAACAAAAACCGCGCATCGATCAGGTAATCGCCGCGCGCCAGGCGTTCTACCCGCACCGCAAAACGATCATCGCCGCGCAGCGCCGGCAACACCTCACCGCGGCATTCGCGATCGTCAATGATCACCGGGATCGGCTGATCAACCAGCTTGTTCATGATGTTTTCTTCCCGAGCCTGGACTTGAGCCAATCGAGCGCACCCGGTGTTTGCTTCCAGATGGCCTTGTAGTCCCTGGCGTAGAGCATTGCTTCTCTTTTCCCGCCAAATCGGAGCGTTGTCGGCAATGCTTTCGGAACCCGGAGCCGGCCGAGCAGATAGGCCGGCACGAATCCGTTTCGCTTCAGCGCCGCGTCGAGCAATTTTTCGGCGACAGGCCCTGCGCCCTGTCGCCGCCAGGCCACCAGGGCCCGGCCATAGCTCCACTCG
>JBGTEC010000005.1:0-10819 GCA_041747995.1 Wenzhouxiangella sp. | reverse complement strand
CTGAAGCCGGAGCGAACTGCACCGCCTCGGGGGTCGGCGAGATTGACGATCTTGCTGATCTTCCTGCTGGCGCCAGTGTGACCTACCAGATCGAAGCCACAGCTTCACGGGCGCTCATCGAGGAAGGTGTCACTATTGTGGCCGAGGTGATCCCGACTGGAGAGGTGAAGGATCCCGATCTCGACAATAACAGTGATTCGGTCACCATCATAGAGCGCATATTCCACGACCGGTTTGAGGCCGATGACTAGGGAACCTCTGAATAACTCTGCACGGAGCGCGTTACGGCCGAGTGGCGCGACGATCGAGATGCGGCCTCTCCGGCAAAACCCTTCGGGACGGGCCTTTGCGGGGCCTCCGCCTCGTTTGGACTCGCTCATTTGGAATGACCAAACCACGCTCGCCCAAGCCAAGCCGGAGACTCCCGCAAAGACCCGTCGCGCCCGTGCAGAGTTACTCAGAGGTTCCCTGGTGAACCTACAATGAGGTCATGAACCCGGAAATCATCGAAAACATGATCAGGCAGGGCCGCGACAATTACGAGGCCAGGCTGGCTGCCGGGCAGGCGCGGTTGAAGCTCGGCGATCTGGCCCGGGCGATCGAGCATCTGCAACATGCCGTGGAATACAAGGCCGATCGGACCATGGCCTGGCAGGAGTTGGGCAAGGCGCTGAATGAGCATGGCGATATGGAAGCTGCCCGTGCTGCCTGGCAACGCGGCGTACAGGTGGCGGTCGAGAATGGTGACAAGCAGTCGGAGAAAGTCATGACCGTCTGGCTCAGACGATTGGACGGCTGATCGATACTCAGCGGTAGAGTTTTTGTTCTCCGTCGGGTCTGCGCCCGAAGCGCTTGTAGATCCACAGGTACTGTGATGGCGCCTGGCGGATGGCCGCTTCCAGCCACTGGTTGACCGGCCGCAGCGCCTCGACCGGGTCCGGGGCAACGATGGCCTGATCCGCTGCATTGAAGCGTAACTTCCAGCCTTGGCCATTGGGCAGGCGTTCGGCCCAGGCCAGGAATACCGCGCAGCCGGTGCGCCGGGCGAGTTTGTTGGCCAGGGTCATCGACAGGGCCTGATGGCCAAACAAAGGCACGAATACACCATCCCCGCGCTTGGGCTGGATATCGGCCGCAATGCCAACGGCATGCCTGGCCTTGAGTTGAGCCAGCAGATGGCGCAGCGACGGACTGCCGCCGGCCACCATGCGAGCACCAAAACGTTCCCGGGGCTGAGTAATGAATTGATCCAGGCCGGTATCTTCCGGCGCCCGGTACAGGCAGACCATTGGCAAATGGATCGACAGGAACAAATTGAGCAATTCCCAGTTACCCAGGTGACCACTGACGAACAGGATCGCCCGGCCCGCCTGTCGGGCTGCGGTAATCTGTTCCCAGCCTTCGGTCTGAACGTGGCGCCGTATGCTCCTCTCTGACCAATGCCAGATAACGCCAGCTTCAAGTATCAGCCGAAACAAATCCACCAGGTGCTGACGGTGAAGCTGGTTTCGCTGCCTGTTGTCAAGCTCGGGAAAGCACAACCTCAGGTTGGTCTGGATGACTTGATGCTTCTTCCACGGCAGCAGGTACACCAGCCAGCCCAATGGAACGGCCAGCCGATGGAGCAGCGACAGCGGCAGCAGGCTGAAAAGGCGAATCAGCCCTGATGTTGCGGCCAGCTTCATGACAGGGAGTGTTTCATGGGCGTCTTTCGCGGCGGACCGGATAAATTGCCGCTTCGCCTTGCGGTCGAATGCCGAAACGCTTGTAACTCCACAGGTACTGGGCTGGCGTTGCCCTGATTTTTTCTTCCAGCCACTCGTTGATGCAGGCAATCGCGACCGCGGGGTCCTCAGCAGCGATGCGCTCATCGGCTGGCCTGAATTCGATTGCCCAGCCTCGGCCATCAGCAAGTCGCCGGGCGTCGCTGAAGAACACGGCACAGCCGGTTCGCCGGGCCAGACGATTGACCAGGGTCATGGTCAGCGCTTCGGTACCGAAAAATGGGGCAAATATGCCTTCGCCCTGCTTGGGCTGCTGATCGGCCAGCAAACCGGCGCCCTGACCGGCCTTGAGCTGTCTCAGCAGTTGACGCATGGCCGGGCTGCCGCTGGCAATCAATTTTCCGCCAAAGCGTTGCCGGGAACGAGTGATCAGGGCATCGACCTCCGGGTCCGAAGGGGCCTTGTACAGGCAGGCGAACGGCTCACGGATGGTGCCATAGAGCGTCAGGATTTCCCAGTTGCCAATATGCGCGCCAATCATCAGGTAGCCACGACCGGAACGCCTTGCCCGCTCGACATGTGCCCATCCGTCCACCTCACGAACATGGCGCAGGATTCGGTCAGCCGACCAATGCCAGACCGCACCTGACTCCATTACCAGCCGCACCATTTCAATCAGGTGTTGCTGACGCAGACGGTTGCGCCTGCGCTCATCGAGCCCGGGAAAGGCAATGGCCAGGTTGAGGTCAATCACGGCCCGCCTGCGCGTCGGCAACAGCGCGATCACCAGGCCCAGCGGGACGGCAGAGAAATACAGCACTTTCAGCGGGATCAGGCTGAGCAGCCGGATCAGCACCCTGGCTATGGCGAGTTTCAAACACGTATCATGGTGTGAGGTTCAGGCGACAGGATACCGGACCAGCCAGCTGGTCGCGCGTCTGAATGCGCCGACTGCAGTCGACTTTTTCAGGCAACCTTGGCTGGCGCGTCGTTTGCGTTTGTGCCAATCCCGGCGCCCTCTACTATCTTGTCCGACGCCTTTTCAGCGATCATGATGGTTGGCGCGTTGGTGTTGCCGCCAATCAGGGTCGGCATGATCGAGGCGTCGACCACCCGCAGGCCGTCGATGCCGTGAACACGAAGCGTTTCATCCACCACCGCGTCCGGGCCGGACCCCATGCGGCAGGTGCCGACCGGGTGATAGATGGTTTCGGCCTTTTCCCGAATGAACTCGATCAGGCCGTCGCGGCTGACCACTTCGTTGCCGGGAAAGATCTCGTGGCCACGAAATGGTTTGAACGCGGGCTGGCTGAGAATCTCGCGCGCCAGGCGCACGCAATCGAGCATCAATTCGAGATCCGCTGGCTGGCGGAGGTAATTGGCCTGAATGGCAATCGGCTGTCGCGGATCGCTGGAGCGAATGAACAGGTGGCCGCGACTTTCCGGCCTCAAAGGGCAGGCATGCAGGGTATAGCCGTCGCCAGGCAAGCGGTTGCGACCATGGTTGTCGAGCAACGCCGGCACAAAGTGCATTTGAATGTCGGGGCGGTCGTCGCGTCCGCGGCCACTGACCAGAAATGCGCCCGCCTCGGCGATATTCGATGTGCCTTCGCCTTCGTGATGGAGGAAGTAGCGCAGGCCCACCCGGAATTCGCTGAGTTGATCATAGGTGACCGGCTGCGAGCAGCGGGTCAGGGTGCAGATGTCGAGGTGGTCCTGCAGGTTCTGACCGACGCCGGTCAGTTCGTGGCGAACGGCTACGCCGGCCTTTTCAAGCATCGCCGCAGGTCCAATGCCGGACAGCATCAGCAACTGCGGCGAATTGACCGCGCCGGCCGCCAGCAGTACTTCGCGATCGGCGTGGACCGTGTGCGTCAAACCCCGGCGGCGAAAGCGCACGCCGATGATCCTGGACTGACCGGCAAATTCCAGCCCCAGCGTCATCGCGCCGGTCAGGATGGTGAGGTTGGGACGAGTCCGGACCGGCCGCAGGTAACCGACCGCCGTCGAGCAACGCCGGCCGTTCTTCTGGGTGACCTGGTACTTGCCGATCCCACGCTGCGTCGGGCCATTGAAGTCGCGGTTGCGGGCAAATCCGGCCTGCTCGGCAGCCTGGATATAGACATCGCTCAATGGGTTGGTGTGACTGAGATCCTCGACACTCAAGGGCCCGCCAACACCGTGAAGGTCGGATTCACCGCGGGACTGGTTCTGTGCCCGACGGAAATAGGGCAGCACCTTGTCCCACGACCAGTCGGGGTTGCCCAGTTCAGCCCAGTCGTCATAATCGCTGCGGTGTCCGCGGCTATAACACATGGCATTGATCGAACTGGAGCCCCCCAGGACGCGACCGCGCGGCCAGTAAAGCCGGCGGTTGTTCAGGCCTGGCTCCGGCTCGGTCTCATAGCTCCAGTTGAGCGATTTGAAACGGGCCAGCTTGGCCAGCCCGGCAGGCATGTGAATAAACGGATTCCAGTCCCGCGGCCCGGCTTCCAGCAACAGAACCCTGCACGCAGGATCAGCACTCAGCCGATTGGCCAGCACGCACCCCGCCGAGCCGGCACCGACAATGATGTAGTCGTAGGTTCTTGGCATGAGATGGCAGCCTCCTCGGCAGGTTTTTTTAGTTTATCGTACGGTTA
The DNA here is from genome assembly GCA_041747995.1 of Wenzhouxiangella sp. Classification (GTDB taxonomy): domain Bacteria; phylum Pseudomonadota; class Gammaproteobacteria; order Xanthomonadales; family Wenzhouxiangellaceae; genus Wenzhouxiangella. Next base: position 6,453 of record JBGTEC010000005.1, on the reverse strand, counting down.
ATGATAGACGAGTAAATTAGAGTGGGGGTTCTAGGAGGGGCGGTAAAAGGCGCAAAGGTGAAAGGTAAAAGGAGCGCGCGCCCTTTTACCTTTGTGCCTTTCTACCTTTTCCCCTACAACCTATGCAACTGCCCCATCATCTCAAAGCCCAAAAGCGGCTGATCGAAGCCCCGAGTCAACCCCAGCACCTTGAATTTCTCACCCATTTCGCCGGGCAGGGTCAGGCGCTTGAGTTCGGAGGCCAGGCGCATGTGGTCGAGGTCGGTTTCGGCCTGGTCGAGAAGCTCATGAGCGCCGAGGCTGAGCAGGAAGCCGGCCTGGCTGGTAAAGCCGGCAACCTCGAGACCGCAATCGGCGGCCGCTTCGGCCACGGCGGTGAAGTCGACAAAGGCGGAAAGATCGGTCAGGCCGGGCCAGACAAACGGATCGAAGTGGGCCCGGTGGCGGTAGTGGCAGACCAGGGTGCCGGTGTTGCGGTCAGGGCGGTAGTACTCGGAGCGGGGATAGCCGTAGTCGATCAATAACACCGCGCCATGAGCCAGCGGTTTGGTGATTGTTTCCAGCCAGCCGGGCAGAACAAGGCAAATCTCGCCCTGGTAGCCCTCGGGCAATGGTGCGGGCAACTCTGAACGCAGCTTTTCGAACGCATCTTCAAGTCTTGCCGAGGGCGAGGAGCGAGTCCAACCCAGCCGATCCCCGGCCAGGTCGACCTTGAGTTCGGTCAGGCCCTGCCGTGTCATCTCGAAGCGGGCGACGGGCAAGGCATCGAGCACTTCGTTGGCAATGATCACGCCCTTGAAGGATTCGTCGGGCGGGCTGTCCAGCCAGGCCAAGCGCGAGCGCAGCGAGCGGGGCAGGTCGGCGAGGGTTTCGGCCTGCACTTCACGCAAGGGCGCGCTGGTGTCGAGAATCAGGTAACGAGCGGGTGGGTGGGTGAGCAGCCCGAGCAGATCGCGAGCCAGCACGCCCGAGCCTGCGCCCAGTTCCATCAGCGTCCATGCGCCATCCAGATGCGCGGTAATTTCGTCAATCTGACGGGCCAGTGCTGTGGCGAAAATCCGGCCGTGTTCGGGCGCGGTGACGAAATCGCCGGCCTGACCAAACTTGTGCAGACCGTTGACGTAGTAGCCCAGGCCGGGCTCATACAGAGCGAGATTCATGTAGCGGTCAAAGCGCATGGGCCCGGCCCGTTCGATCTCGTTGACGATCCTGGTGCACAATTGCTCACTCAACCCGGCCAATTCCTGCGGGGGCTCAGGCAGAGAGAATGACGAATTCGACAATGACATCCCTTGATACCGATTCCGATGGAGTCGCGATTGTAACTGGCGCTGCGCGCCGGATCGGCTCGGCAATCGTGCAGCGCCTGCATCAACGCGGCCTGAACGTGGTGATCCATTGCCGTGATTCGGGCTCGGCGGCCCGTGCGCTGGCCGCATCCTTGAATCAGCAAAGACCAGGCTCGGCGACGGTGATCCAGGCGGACCTTGCCGATCCAGAGGCGCCGGCGAGAATCACCGATGCGGCGCTACGATCTTATGGTCGTATCGACGTACTGATCAACAATGCCTCGGCCTTCTACCCGACGCCGATCAAGCAGGCCACAGCCGAACAATGGGACGATTTGATGGCCAGCAACCTGCGGGCACCGTTTTTCCTGTCCCAGGCCTGTGCCCCGCACCTGGCTCGCCATGGTGGCGCCATCGTCAACCTGGTCGACATTCATGCCCTGGTACCGATGCAGCGCCATGCCATCTACTGCCAGGCCAAGGCCGGTCTGGTCATGCAGACCCGGGCTCTGGCCAAGGAACTGGCGCCGGACATTCGTGTCAACGGTGTCGCGCCCGGCGCCATCCTGTGGCCCGAGAACGAAGAATCACCCGAAGCGACTGCCGAGATCCTGGACCGTATTCCGCTGGGCCGTCAGGGCCGGCCCGAGGACATTGCCGGCGCGGTGGCCTTTTTGGCTCTAGATGCGCCGTATATTACCGGCCAGATATTGGCGGTGGATGGGGGGCGGTTGTTGAGTATGTGAAAAGGGCGGGGGAAAGGTGAAAGGTGAAAGGAAAAGACGGGAGACGGGAGACGGGAGACGGGACGAAAACGGTTCACCACAGAGGCACAGTGAACACAGAGGAAAAATGAATAGTGGATCATGCTTTTCTCAGTGACCTCTGGTGCGCCAGGCAAAGCCTGGTTCACCCTGCGATCTGAAAGGAGATCGTCCATGTAGTTATCCGTTCGACATGGTAGCTGAAGGAGCGGCAGTCTGGGGTAACCCGGCTGTCGAAGCCTCCTGAGGCGAACCCGTTGGACTTTCTAGGTTACACATTCCGCTATGACCGGGACCTCCCCGGTGGCAGCCACCGCTATGTTGACTTCGAGGTTTTGTTTGAAAACTGCTGGTTGATCAGCCAGACTGTGGGTTGGTGCAGTGCAGACAGGGTTACCGCAAACGATGAGCCGTCGTGTTGTTCTGGTTCATGGGCTTTGGTACGGGCCGCTGAGTTTGCGGGTGCTTGACCGCAGGCTGACGGCGCTGGGCCTGGAGTGCCATCAGTTTCGCTACCGGACACTGACGCAGAAAGTTGCCAGTGCCGCCGCTTCGCTGCACCGCTTCGCCGAAGAACTGGGCGGTGATCAACTGGACTTTATTGGTCACAGTCTCGGCGGACTGGTCATTCTGCACATGCTGGATCACTACACGGACTTGCCGCCGGGACGCGTTGTTCTCCTCGGGTCGCCGGCGCGGGGCTCTGCGGTGGCCAGCAAAATGGTCGAGCTCAGGCCGACCCGTCCTTTGATCGGTGCGGCCGCGACTGCCTTCGAGCACGGCTACAACCGCGCGCCGGCCAGTCACCAGACCGGCGTCATCGCCGGCACCAGTGGCATCGGCCTGGGCCGCTTGGTCAGGCCGCTGTCCAAGCCGCATGATGGCACCATCCAGGTCAAAGAAACCTTTCTTGAAAACTCCGAAACGCTGGAATTGCCGGTTTCGCACACCGGCCTGGTGATCAACCAACAGGTCGCCGAAGCGGCGGCCGCCTTTCTCAACACTGGCACATTCAATGCGGCCAGCCAGGCGCCATTCTGACATGGTCGGGGTACACTAGTCCGCTGATCAAACGGCAGTTCGAATGATGTTCACCGACACCTGCGCCAACACCATTCCATTACATTCCATCGACAAGGCCGGACTGGCCGAGTGGATGACGAATGCGCCAGCAGGGCAGCGTAGCTGGGTCGCGGCCAGCGGCTTTGATGCGAGCCCGGCCTCATACCTGCTGGTGCAGGACCAGCAGGGGGGTATTGCGTCTGTGCTGGCCGGGCGAGGGTCGGAAGATCGTCTATGGGCGCTGGCTCATCTACCGACGGTTCTGCCGGCTGGTGACTACCGCCTGGATTCGGACTGGTCGGACGATGCGTTGGAGCGGGCCCTGATCGGTTGGGGTCTGGGCTGCTATCGATTCGATCGCTACAAGGCCGTGCCTGAAATCAAGGCCCGGTTGGCGCTGCCGCAGGCCCAGGAGATCGTGGTTAGAACACTGGTTGAAGCATCGTGCCTGGTTCGAGACCTGGTCAATATCCCCGCCCTGGATCTCGGCCCGGCCGAACTGGCCGATGTCGCCCGCGAACTGGCGACTGAGCACGGCGCCGACTGCGACGTGATCGAAGGTCAGCGCCTGCAGGAGGAATTCCCGGCCATTCACGTGGTCGGCCAGGCCTCGACCCGTCCACCCTGCCTGATTCGCATGCAGTGGGGCGAGGCCGATTCACCCGCGCTTGCACTGGTCGGCAAGGGCGTGGTGTTCGACTCCGGCGGGCTTGATATCAAGCCGGGGTCGGGCATGGTCCTGATGAAAAAGGACATGGGCGGTGCCGCCCACGTACTGGGCCTGGCAAAGGTGATCATGTCCCTCGGATTGAAGGTCAATCTGCGAGTTTATATTCCGGCGGTGGAGAACGCGATCGCGGGCAATGCCTATCGCCCCTCCGACATCATCCGTACGCGCAAGGGCACCACGGTGGAGATCGGAAATACCGACGCTGAGGGCCGGGTGGTGCTGTCCGACGCCCTGGCCCTGGCCTGCGAGGAAGGCGCCGGGCGGGTGATCGATTTCGCCACCCTGACTGGCGCGGCGCGGGTGGCGCTGGGAGAAGATCTGCCCCCGATCTACGCGCGCGACACGACTTCGGCGCGCACGATACAGGATTTGTCCGCAGATCTAGAAGACCCCCTTTGGCACATGCCCCTGTTCGAAGGCTATCGCAGCCAGATTCAACCGGCCATTGCCGATTTGTCGAATACGGGAACGAGCAAGTTCGGTGGCAGCATCACCGCAGCCCTGTTTCTGGACCACTTTGTCGACCCTGGTGTGGACTGGTTCCACCTCGATGTCTACGCCTGGAACCTGGGTGACCGGCCCGGTCGCCCGGCCGGAGGCGAGGCCCAGGGCCTCAGGGCAATCTGGGCCTGGCTGGAACGGCATTACGCCTGATCAGTGGCGTCTTTAACCCTCTCCCCTCTCACCCTCTTCCAGCCAACGGCTCAAATATTCTGCGGCTGGCGGTAAACTGGCTGCCGAAGCGCTCCGTGTCGCTTGCAAGCCTGATCGGCACGGCGGACAATGCCGCTGCCTTTTTCAGTTGTCGACCAGTCTATGTCAGCATCTAGCCCGCACAAGTCTGATCTGCGTTGGGAGATCGTGCGCACGCTGGTCCTGGCCGGGCCGCTGATCATCGGTCAATTGACCAATTTTGGCATGAATTTCGTCGACACGGTGATGGCGGGCCGGATCGGTACGGTGGATCTTGGCGCGATTGCCGTGGGCTCCTCGATCTGGGCGGCGGGCTTTTTGTTCGTGCTCGGCGTGTTGCTGGCGGTATCGGCTACGGTCGCTCAGCTCGATGGCGGCGGACGCAAGCGCCAGGCCGGCGAATTTACCCGCCAGGCGCTGTGGCTGGCGCTGGGTCTGTCTGTCGGCTTGTTCATTGTCGTCCGTGGAACCGGTTGGGTGATGGACGCTTTGGAGGTCGATGAGCAGGTGGCTGATCTGGCGATGGCCTATCTTCGCGCCATCAGCTGGGGCGCGCCCGCGCTTTGCGCGATGATGGTGTTGCGCTTTTTCTCCGAAGGTACCGGCTATACCCGGCCGACCATGTACGTGGGCGTATTGGGAATCGTGTGCAATATCCCGCTCAACTACGTGTTGATGTTCGGCAAGTTGGGTGTTCCGGCCATGGGCGCGGTGGGTGCCGGCTGGGCGACGGCGATCGTATTCTGGTTTCAGCTTGTTGTGCTGGCCGGCTGGATTGCGCTGCGGCCGCGCTATGCCCCGTATGCGCTGTACGAGAGTCTGAGTTGGCCCAACTGGTGTGAAATCAGCGCACTCATGAAGCTCGGCCTGCCGATCGGCATCATGGTGTTTCTGGAAGGCGGGCTGTTTGTCGGCACCGCCTTGCTGATCGGCACGCTCGGCGCGGTCCCGGTCGCTGCCCATCAGGTGGCCATGAACTATGCTGGTTTGATGTTCATGGTGCCGTTGGGCCTGGCAGGCGCGATCACGGTGCGGGTCGGCAATGCCATCGGTCGCGGTGATCCTGATGGCGCGCGTCGCGCGGGCCTGGTTGGCATGTCGATCGCCGTCACTTTTGGCCTGTTCTCGGCGGCGTTCATGCTGTCATTTCCCGAGCTTATCGTGGCCATGTACACCAGCGAGCCCGATGTTGCGAGGTTGGCCGTCAGCCTGCTGTTCCTGGCTGCCGTTTTCCAGCTTGCCGATTGTATCCAGGCCTCTGCGGCAGGCGCGTTGCGCGGGCTGAAGGATACCCGCATTCCCATGCTCTACAGCGTGGTGGCCTACTGGCTCGTGGGCCTGACCTGCGGCTGGTACCTGACTTTCCGCCTCGATTGGGGGCCGGCCGGGATGTGGGTGGGGGTGATCGTTGGGTTGAGTCTAGCCGCCTTCCTGCTCGGCGGTCGTTTCCTCCGCATTTCGCGTGTTCGCAGCCAGGATCCAAAACGTTTTGGCTCAAGTCCATGACCTCCGGCACATTGCCCGCTCGACCCTGGCGAACTAGAATGGCGGTTCTTTTTTCAAACTGTGACTCTCATGGCTAATTCTGATCGATCAATACTTGTTCGCCTCTGGCTGGGCTTCTGGCGCGGACTGACCGCTTTCAGGATTGCCGTGTTCAATATTCTTTTCCTGATCGTGCTGGCGTTGATTATCGGCCTGATTTTCGCCGGTGATGACCGGCTGATCATTGACGATGACACCACGATGGTGCTGGCCCCACGCGGCCTGATCGTCGAGGAGTTCAGTGGCACGCCAATGGAGCGATTTGTCAACGAGGCGCTGGGCCAGGACATCCCGGAGACCCGTCTTCGCGACTTGCTCGCCAGCCTGGACCAGGCCGCCGAGGATGACCGGATCACCCAGGTTCTGAGTC
>JBGTEC010000004.1:0-2969 GCA_041747995.1 Wenzhouxiangella sp. | reverse complement strand
CTTGGCCAGGCTGTAGATGATGGAAAAGTTATCCGAAGAACCCATGGCCCGGCCACCGGATACAACCACCGTAGCCGATGACAAATCAGGCCCCTCGCCATCGGAGCCTTCGACCTTGACGAAGCGGGTGTGGCCCGGATCGGAAGCCTGCGCATCACGTGCCTCGATCGCTGCCGAGCCACCATTTCCTGCGGCAGGAAAGGAAGCGGTTCGGATCGTGCCCACCACGGGGCCGCCTTCCGGCACCCGAACGGTGACGATGGCGTTGCCTGCATAGATCGGACGCTTGAAGGTTCGCTCATCGATGACCTCCATGATGTCGGAGACCTGGTTGACGCCGATCAGTGCCGCAGCCCGTGGCAGCACATCCTTGCCGAAGGTGGTCGATGGGGCGAGGATATGACTGTAGTCGCCGACCAGGGCCGCAATCTCGGGCGCCAGGCGGGCAGCCAACGGATGGGCGAAGTCTTCACCGGCGATGGTCAATACGCGGCTCACACCTTCAAGTGCACTGGCCTGCTCGGCCACCGAGGACGGATCAGCGGCAAAGATGACGACATCGATGTCGTCGATTCCCAGTCCCGAGGCCCCGCTCACAGCCTTTGCGGTGGCCGGACTCAGTTCGCTGCCGTCATGTTCGGCAAGTATCAGAATTCGGCTCATTACAGCAGTCCCTTGTTCTTCAGTTCAGTGATCAGTTCGTCGACGCTATTGACCATCTTGCCACCGCCACGAATGGGTGGCGCTTCGAAGGCCGTGGCCTCGAGGTCGGCCGCAACTTCGATGTCAAGGTCAGCTATAGCGATGGTATCGAGCGGCTTGCGCTTGGCCTTCATGATGTCGGGCAGCTTGACGAAACGTGGCTCGTTCAGGCGCAGGTCGGAGGTCATGACCGCCGGCAGATCGATTTCGATGGTTTCCAATCCGGCGTCGACTTCGCGCGCGACGGTTGCCTTGCCATTACTAATTTCAACCTTGGAGGCAAAGGTGGCCTGCGGACGATCCCACAGCGCGGCGAGCATCTGGCCGGTCTGGTTGCAATCATCATCGATGGCCTGCTTGCCGAGAAAGACGATGCCCGGTTCTTCCTTCTCGACCAGCTTCAGAAACACCCGGGCGGCGGTCAGCGGCTGAACCGGACCGGACACTTCAACCTGGATCGCGCGGTCGGCGCCCATGGCCAGCGCGGTGCGCAGTTGCTGCTGGACCTGGTTGCCACCGATCGAGCAGACCACGACTTCGTCGGCGCCACCGCGTTCCTTGATGCGAAGCGCTTCTTCCAGCGCGATTTCGTCAAACGGGTTGATCGACATCTTGACGCCGTCGGTCTCGACGCCCGAACCATCGGACTTGACCCTGACCCGGACGTTGTAATCCACCACGCGCTTGATCGCGACCAGAATTTTCATTCAACTTTCCCCAGCAGTCTTTAGTGATAAAACAAGAGTGATAAAACAAGAATCAGAAAACAAGCCTGCTATTGTACCGTGTCTGCCGTCATCGCCGGGCGGGCAAGGCGTTGATCCATTGCGCCGCCTTGATGCAGGCCGGTCGGTCGAGCAGGAAGACGCCATCGCCGCCATGGGCAAATTCCAGCCACACCAGTTCGACCTCGTCTCCCAGCAAGGCTTCCACGTTTCCGGCGGCTTCACCGACTTCACAAACCAGAATGCCACGCTCGGTCAGATGATCCGGGGCACTGACCAGTAGCCGACGCACCAGGTCCAGACCGTCCTCCCCTGCCTCAAGCCCGAGGACCGGCTCGTGGCCGAACTCGGCCGGCAACTCCTTCATGGAAGCTGTGGGCACGTAGGGTGGGTTGGCCAGGATCAGGTCATATTGGCGACCCGGAACCGCATCAAGCAGATCCGAATGAATGCATTCGACCCGATCATCCACCGCATGGGCCCGTGCATTGCGTTCGGCCAATGCCAGCGCAGCCTGACTGATATCCAGGGCATCGACCCGAACTTCCGGCCAGTGACGCGCCAGGGCGATCGCCAGGCAGCCCGAGCCGGTGCCGACATCCACCGCAGAATGCAGATCCTGCGGCGCCAGCCACGGCTCGAAACCATCAACGATCAATTCGGCCAGCGGAGAGCGCGGCACCAGTACGTCCCCGTTGACTTCGAACTTCAACCCGGCCAGCCAGGCCTCACCCAGCAGGTAGGCCAGCGGCTTGCGGGTCGAGATGCGCCGTTCCAGCAACGCGGTAAAGGCTTGCTGCTCATCGACACTGAGCTCGCGACCCAGTTCGCCAGGATCAAAATCCGGCGCCATCCCCAGCGCCGCCGACGCCAGCCAGCAGGCTTCATCAAGGGCGTTGTCGGTGCCATGGCCGAAAAACAGGTCGGCGGCTTCCATCTTCGCCGCAGCCTGGCGGATGAGTTGTTCTAGGGTCATGAGGAAGGGGAGGAAGGTTAAAAGGTGAAAGGGTAAAGGTTTAGGGAGGAAGGTGGAAGGGAAAAGACCGGTTAGCTGGTTGCCTGGTTGCCTGGTTGCCTGGTTGCCTGGTTGCCTGGTTGCCTGGTTGCCTGGTTGCCTGGTTGCCTGGTTGCCTGGATGGCTAGTTGGCTGGTTTTTCCGACCACCGACCACCGACCACCGACCACCGACGCGAGCTTTGTCTTGTCCGCAGAGGGAAGCGGTATAATGGCCAGATGACGAATTTATCCATTGGCGCCCGTCAAGGTGGGCGCATTTTTTTGCTGGTTATTGTGGCGATTGGCGCGTTGGCGGCAGGGTTGATCGCGGCGAATCAGATGATGCAGCGGACTGCTGAATGGCGGGCGGCTTCGCTGTTTCCGTCGCCGCGGCCGGTGGCTGATTTCGAGCTTTTTACCGCCGAAGGTGAGTTATTCAGCCGGGCTGATCTGGAGGGTAAGTGGACGCTGATGTTTTTCGGCTTCACCAATTGCCCGGATATCTGCCCGGATACGCTGGCGATGCTGGCCGAATCCATGAAGCAG
>JBGTEC010000003.1:0-10629 GCA_041747995.1 Wenzhouxiangella sp. | reverse complement strand
CATGCGCTCCTGGGTTGCCAAGGTGGAGCGGGTTGGCAACTACAACTATCCAGAGCAGGCCCGGCGCATGAACCTGGCTGGCAGCCTGGTGCTCAGTGTCGATATCCTGGCCGATGGCAGCGTTGAGCAGATCAGGGTTTTGCGCTCATCGGGATACGACATTCTCGACGAGGCCGCGATCCGGATCGTTCGCCTGTCATCGCCGTTTTCCCCGCTGCCAGCCGAAATCACGGCGGACGTGGATATCCTCACCATTACCCGTACCTGGCAGTTCTCCAGCCGCTCAGGTCTCCATTGAACAATCAGGTCCGAGCGACACGGCATTGGGTGTCGGGGTTTAACCTGGGCTGCTGCGAGTTCGGTCCCGGGACTGATAGAATGGCCCCGTGAGTTATCTTGAGCAACAGTTTCTGATCGCGATGCCGGGGATGGAAGATCCTAATTTCAGCCGTGGCGTGACGCTTTTATGTCAGCACAACCAGGAAGGCGCCCTGGGCATCACGATCAACCATCCGTCTGATTTCACCCTGCTCGATGTTTTGCACCAGATCGGTATCGCCTGCGAGGATGACCGCCTGGCCGCTGTGCCGGTGTATGAGGGCGGCCCGGTCCATCGCGAGCGTGGTTTCGTCCTCCATACCGGCGAATCCGAGTGGGAGTCCAGCATGCCGATTGGCCCCGGGATCGCAGTGACGACCTCACGCGATGTGCTTCAAGCGGTGGCTGAAGGTCGCGGCCCGGAAAAATTCCTGGTTGCGCTGGGTTATGCAGGGTGGGGCGCTGGCCAGCTTGAAGAAGAAATGCGTGACAATGCCTGGCTGAACGTCATGGCGCGCGCCGATATCGTGTTTGATTACCCGCCCGAGCAGCGCTGGGAGCAGGCCGTTGCCGCCTTGGGGATCAGCGTCAGCAGCCTGCAGCCGGCTGGTGGGCATGCCTGAGGCTGGCAATTGGCTGGCCATTGATTACGGCGATCAGACCATTGGCCTGGCGGTCGGCCATCCGCTGACCGGTTCGGCGCGTCCGCTGTCGCCGCTTCGCAATCAGAGTCGGGAGCAACTCAAGGACAGCTTTGAAACGGTTTTGAAAGACTGGCGTCCGACTCGCATCATCGTCGGTCTCCCCTTGAATGGCCTCGGTGAGGAAACGCCCATGAGCGCCAAAGCGCGGAAATTTGCCGGATGGCTGACCGAAATGGCGCCGGCCGCCGAGGTCTGCCTGCATGACGAACGCCTCAGTTCCGAGGCCGCGGCCAGCGACTTTGCGCTCCGCCGAGGTCAGGGCAGGGCACGGCGCCGTGATGCGGCCCGCCTGGACAGCATGGCCGCAGCGCTTATTCTCGATTCATGGATGGCCGAACACCGTGCAAGCTGATTCCCGGGTGCGACACTTGCTGGGGATCAACAGCCTGACCGACGGTGATGTTCGCTTATTGCTTGATCGTGCCCAGGCGCTTGCCAGCGGTGCACAACCTTCGCCGCTCGACAGGACAACCGCCAACCTGTTTTTCGAACCCAGTACCCGGACCCGGGTGTCATTCGAGCTGGCTGCCAGCCGTTTGGGCATGACGATCGTCAACATCGAACTGAACCGCTCCTCGTCGACCAAGGGGGAAAGCCTGGAAGACACGCTGGCGACCCTGACAGCCATGGGCATTGAATGCCTGGTGCTCCGGCACCCGGAGACCAGCCGTTGCGAGCGACTGGTTTCCGGCCTGACGGGCAACATCAGCCTGCTCAACGGCGGCGACGGCAGCGGTGAGCACCCGAGCCAGGCGTTGCTGGACGCCGCGACACTGGAAGCCACGGGCCTGGACTGGCCACAAGCGACCATTGCCATCGTCGGCGATATCCGGCATTCAAGAGTGGCCCGGTCGGGTATGAAGCTTTTTCGGCGGCTCGGGTTAGGTCGCCTGCGCATTGCCGGCCCCGAGCAATTGATGCCGGAAGGCGAGACGACCGATGGCGTTGAAGCCTGTAGCACGCTGGAAGAGGCGGTGCGCGATGCCGATGCGATCATGATGCTGCGGGTTCAGCGCGAGCGCATGGATGCGGCGGGCTGGCCGGACCAGGATCTCTACCACCAGGACTGGGGCTTGCGCGAAGACCATCTGCGTCTGGCCAGGCCGGGTTGCCGGGTCATGCACCCCGGACCGATCAACCGTGGCATGGAAATCGACTCCGTGGTCGCTGACGGGCCGCAATCGCTGATTCTCGATCAGGTCCGAATGGGCGTTTTCACGCGCATGGCAATCTTCGAATGGTTGTTTGACGGCATCAAGAACTGACCGCCTTGGCGCCGTCCGAGCCCGGTCGGCGCGGTACAATAGCGATATGGATATTCAAATCAATGGCCAGGCACGCCAGTTGCCCGACAGCACCACTGTTCATGGCCTTCTCGAAGAACTGGGCATGGCTGAAAAGCGCGTTGCTGTTGAATGTAACGGTGAGTTGGTGCCAAGAAGCCTGCATGGCGAGCGACTGCTGAACGACGGCGATCGGGTCGAGATCGTTCAGGCCATAGGCGGAGGCTGAACATGACGCCATTGCCTGAAGACAAGCCCCTGGTGATTGCCGGGCGCAAGTACCAGTCGCGCCTGCTCACCGGCACCGGTAAGTACGCTGATCTTGAGCAGACCCGGGCCGCCAGCGAAGCGGCCGGCGCCGAGATCGTCACGGTAGCCATTCGCCGGTCCAATATCGGTCAGGATCCGAACGAGCCGAATCTGCTCGAGGTGCTCACACCGGACCGCTACACCATCCTGCCGAACACCGCTGGCTGCTTCAGCGCCGCCGACGCGGTGCGTACCTGCCGCCTGGCACGCGAACTGCTGGATGGCCAGACCCTGGTCAAGCTGGAAGTACTCGGGGATCAGAAGACCCTGTTTCCCGATGTCATTCAGACGATCAATGCGGCCGAAACCCTGATTGAGGAAGGTTTCGACGTGATGGTCTATACCAATGATGATCCGATCCTGGCCCGTCGTTTCGCTGAAATGGGTTGCGTTGCCGTCATGCCACTGGCCGCTCCCATCGGGTCGGGGCTGGGTATCCAGAATCGTTGGAACATCATGACCATCGTCGAAGAAGCCACCGTGCCGATTCTGGTTGATGCTGGCGTCGGAACCGCTTCGGATGCCGCCATTGCCATGGAACTGGGTTGCGATGGCGTGCTGATGAATACCGCCATTGCCAGCGCCCGCGATCCTGTGCGCATGGCGCGCGCCATGCGCCTGGCCATCGAAGCCGGGCGCGAGGCCTACCTGGCCGGTCGAATCCCGCGCAAGCGCTTTGCCTCGGCGTCCTCGCCGCTGGACGGAACCTTTTTCTGATGGGCCAGGATGTGCCCGACGAACACCGTCGGCATGTTCGAAGCTTTGTCCAGCGAGCCGGACGACTGACCGAAGCCCAGCAGCGCGCGTTGGACGAACTGTTGCCCCGGTATGAAGTCAAGCCGGATTGCACTGATCTTCGTCATTGCTTCGAGCGCAGTGGGCCATTGATTGTCGAAATCGGCTTTGGTAATGGGCAGGCCCTGGCCTGGATGGCCGCTAACGAGTCCGACAGCAACTTCGTCGGTATCGAAGTACACCAGCCCGGCGTCGGACGCTTGTTACGCAGTCTGGAACTCGACCGTATTGCCAATGTTCGGGTTGCGATGTGCGACGCCGTCGAGGTGTTGCAGCAGCAAGTCGCAAGCGCCAGTCTGGATGAGGTGCGAATCTATTTTTCCGATCCCTGGCCAAAAAAACGCCACCACAAGCGCCGTCTGATCCAGCCCGCGTTCCTGGAATTGATCAGCGACCGCCTGAAAGCGGGCGGATTGCTGCACCTGGCCACCGACTGGGCACCCTACGCAGACTGGATGCTCGAAGCCCTGGCTACTTGCCCGGCCCTGGTCAACCAGGGCGACCCCTGGGTCCCCCGCCCAGCCTGGCGACCCCAGACCCACTTCGAACGCCGCGGCCAACACCGCGGCCACCAAATCTTCGACCTACTGGTCGAAAGGAAAACCGGCAAAGGGTAAAGGGTAAAGGAAATGGGGAATAGGACCCTTTTCCCTTTCCCCTTTTCCCGTTTCCAGTTAAGGTAACACCACCCCAACCCAGACCAGCCCGAGACAATAACTAGCATGGATGGCGGCCTCAGCCTTAGCGGTGACATGATCCTGGTGCTCATGTTGCTGGGCCTGACGGTTTTTCTGTTTGTATTCGAAATCGTGCGGGTCGACATCGCTGCCATTTGCATCATGGTGTTGATCGGCCTGCTTGGCCTCGTGCCGGGCGATCAGTTGTTCAATGGTTTCGCCTCCAATGCTGTCATCTCGATTATCGCGGTGATGATCATCGGTGCAGGCCTGGATCGTACCGGCGTGATGAATGTCGTCGCAAGCACCATCGTCAGGGTGGGCGGGCGCTCCGAGCCGCGGGTCATGAGCCTGGTTTCCTCTACCGTGGGCATCACATCAAGTTTCATGCAGAACACGGGCGCTACAGCGTTGTTTCTGCCCGCGGTCAGCCGCATTTCGGCACGGCTGGATCTGCCATTGCCGCGCTTGCTGATGCCGATGGGGTTTTGCGCCATCGTCGGCGGCACCATCACCATGGTGGGCTCCTCGCCGCTGATTTTGCTCAACGACCTGATTCTGACCTCCAACCGGTCTTTGCCGCCTGGTGCCGAAGCGATGCGGCCTTTCGGACTGTTTGATGTCGCTCCGGTTGGTCTGGCGCTGCTGGCGGCGGCGCTGATCTATTTCCTGCTGATTGGCAGCCGACTGCTGCCGACCGGCGCGAGCAAGCGTCCAGCATCACCCGGCCGCACGAAAAGCTATTTCGCCGAGGTCTACGGTATAGAGGGTGACGTCTACGAGATGCTGGTGACGGTGGACTCGCCACTGGTGGGCATGCGCATCGCTGAAGCCGAGAAACTCGAAGGCGCGCCTTTGATGCTGGCAATTCAGAACACCGACAAGCCGCGGCTGGCGCCGCCGGCTGACGAGATGATCTGGGTGGGGACCGTGCTGGGGGTGATGGGAACACGCGACCAGGTTGGCCGCTTTGCCCTGGACAACAAGTTGCGCCTGCAGCCCCGCCTGCGCACGTTTGGCAATCTGTTCAATCCTACCCGGGCTGGTATTTCGGAGGTCGTCATCCCACCGGGCTCGAAGCTGATCGACAAAACCATTGGCGCTGCCCGTCTCCGTTCCAGGTTCGGAATCTCGGTGTTGGCAATCAATCGTCGAAACGAGATCCTTGTCGAAGGACTGAGGGAGGAACCACTGCAGGTCGGTGACTGCCTGGTCAGCCATTCAACCTGGCGTGATTTGGCGACTGTGGCTCGCGACAAGGATTTCATCGTCGCGACCGACATCCCGAAAGAAGAGCAGCGACCGCAGAAAGTGGCGCATGCGCTGGGCTTTTTTGGGTTATCGATATTCCTGATTCTGTTTAGCGACTTCCAGTTGTCGATCGCCTTGCTTGCCGGGGCCGTGGGCATGGTCCTGACCGGTGTGCTGAGCATGGACGAGGCCTACCAGTCTGTGAGTTGGAAGACGGTGTTTTTGATGGCCAGCCTGATCCCGTTGGGCTTTGCCATGGAAGTGACCGGCACTGCAGCCTGGTTGGCTCAGCAGGCGCTTGGTGCCTTGGGTGACGTGCCCGAGTTGGTGATACAGATCATCCTGGTGCTGCTGGCCACGCTTTTTACGCTGGTCATGTCCAACGTCGGGGCTACGGTTTTGCTCGTGCCCATCGCGATCAATGTCGCTTTAGCCACAGGGGGCAACCCGGCTATTTATGCTCTGATCATCGGTCTTGCGACTTCCAATGCCTTTATCCTGCCGACCCATCCGGTCAATGCCCTGATCATGGGGCCGGGGGGCTATCGGGTGAAAGATTTCATCCGCGTGGGCGGGTTGATGAGTGTGATTTTTCTGGTGGTCATGTTGGTGGTGGTAAATCTGCTGTATTGAGACACCCTGCTTTCGAAAATGGCGAAACGCCCGGTCAGCGCAGCGGGGCGAACAGGCAACTTTTTCACCTGTTAGACTGATGTGATATAGATTTTGCCATTGTGTTCGACCACATTGACCGGAGTCAGGCCGGCCTTCAGGCAGGGGCCGGAAACACAAATGCCCTGGTCCGGTTCAAACACCGCGCCATGCGCGGCACAGACCAATTGGCCCTGATTGTCGACGAGGAATCGGTTGGGTGCCCAATTCAGCGGCCGGCCCTGATGGGGGCAGATATTGAGCCAGGCCCGAGCGTTGCCCTTGTGGCGGGTGGCCACCAAGTGCGAACGCTGGCCGTCGACGACGGCCTCCATTTCGGAGAACGCTCCATCAACCAGCTCATCCGACCGGCACAGGAACTGAAAGCTTTCCAAGGAGTCTTCCTTATCATGAATAACCAATGGCAACGATTCTACCAACCGCCGACCCATCCGCTCGCCCGTGTGGGACTGGTATTGGCCGGCATCGGTATCCTCGCCCTGAGCTTTTTCCTGGGCCTGTTCCTTCTCATTGTCGCTATCGGCCTTGCGGTGATCGGCGCGGTCTACCTTACCGTGCGTCGCTGGCTGGGACTGACGCGAACCAAAAAAACCGATCAGAGCGTTATCGATGTTGAATATCGGGTAGTCAACCGCGAGCGGTCTACTCGGCAAGACTGACTAAGAAACAAGACTGACTAAGAAACAGGGTCTGACCCGCTCTCGCTCCTCAATACCGGATCCCGAACAGCAGCAGGACGGCGAGCAGGATAGCGACCCAAAGCGCCATGGATCCCGTCGGCCAGGTACGGCCGAGGGTGGCGGACAGGCGCCCATCTCCGGGTGCCTGAAATAGTCTGCCGGCCAGTGCCACGGACTGATCTCGCAACCTGGCCAGGGCGTCCCGACCCTTGATGGCAACGGCAATCAGGCCACGGCGGTAAAGCCACTCGGCATCCAGCCACGCGGAGGATCGGGATTTTGGCAAGCCGAAACCCAAGCGGGCCAAAAGGACATAGGCCAACAACGCAAAAGCCACCAACTGTAACTGACCAAAGATCTTCAAACCGTTGATCGGCCAGTAGTCACTGCCCTGCGGCCGCATGAACTCGGTCAGGCCAGGCATCGCGCCGGCCAGCAGCAACAGGGCGACCGGGAGGAGCATGGCCACTGCCATCGGCCAGGGGGCTTCCCGAATATCGCTGCGCGGCACATCGCTGGGGCGCAAAAAGCCCTGCCAGAGAATGCGCACGCCCAGGTACATCATGCTGATCCCGGACAGGCTCAAAAGCACAAGCCAAAGGGTGACTGGATAATCCGAGTACTGGATTGCCCCCACCAGCAGTTTCTTGCTCATGAAGGCGCCGGTCAGCGGCATGGCTGCGTTGGCGGCCACGGCAACAGCAACACAGACTGTCGTGATCGGCATGACCCGCCAAAGCCCGCCGAGTTGATCGGCGCGAGTGGTTCCCACTCTGTAAAGCACGGCGCCCAGGGCCATGAACAGCGTCATCTTGAATAACACGTCCATGACGATGTGCATGGCGATGCCGTCGATCGCCAGGTCCGAACCGATGCCGGCAGCAACGACCATGATCCCCAGCTGGACCATCATGGTGTAGGCCAGCACCCGACGCAGGTCATTCTCGACCAGGGCATAGAACAGCGGCCAGAGGGCCATAACCGTGCCAATAATGACCAGCACGCTTTCGCCAGCGAACCCTCGGGTCAGCCCGTAGATGCCGACCTTCGTGGTCACGGCAACCAGCACCGCCAGGCCGGTCAGCGATGCCTTGGGATAGGCATCCACCAGCCAGCCATGCACCAGCGGAAAGCCGGATTTGATGCCGAAGGCCAGCAGGATCAGCCAGCCGCCGGGTTGATCAAGGCCGATGGCGCCGAAAGTAAAGTCGCCGGTGGCCGAACCATAGGTCAGGATGCCGGCGAGCAGGGTGACACCGGCGGCGACCTGGAACACGAGGTAGCGAACGCCTGCGCGCAGGCTGGCTTCGGTTCGTCCGGCCATGATCAGCAGGGTGCCGCCCAGCGCGATCAACTCGAAGAACACGAACAGGCTGATCAAATCGCCCGCCAGCACGGCACCGATGCCGCCGGCGATATAAACCATCAGTGCGGCATGCTGCAGGCGGTCGCGTACTTCCAGCGCATAGATGGCCGCGATGAAGGCGGCCAGATGAAACAGGCCGACCAGGATCAGGTTGAAATGATCCGCCCGGACGACCTCAAGCTCGTAGGCCATCACTGTCCATGATGCGCTGGCACCGGGACTCAATACTGCCAGGGCTGCCAGTGCGGCGATCACCGGGGTCAGCAGCGCGACGACGGCGGCCAGACGCTGGTTGGAAAAGCCGGCGATCAGCGCGCCAAGCAGGAACAGGCCGGCCGGCAACAGTTCAATCGGCATGGTCGTCTCCCGGTTTGGTGCCGGTGTTGTCCGGGCTGTCGGTATCCGGCTCGGTTTCAAGCAGTCGCGATAGGACACGTACCCACAGCACGACCGCCGGAGTGGCGATCAGTGCGACCAGCGGGTACATGAAGGGCAGGGCTTCGGGCCCGTATTCGGCACGAAAGAACAGGCCGACCAGGGCGAGCACGGCACACAGGCCGACCAGGATTCGAAACGCATTGCGGATCAGGATTTCGATCATGGCACCAGCATCCCGGCCAGATGGAACAGGGGGTCTGGATAGAAGAACAGCGCCACGCATCCGGCGGCGCAAATGACCATCGCGATCACCTGTGGCAGTGGTGCCTCATGGATACCCTCGGTCGGCACGCCCGGTGCCGGTTTGGCAAAGAAGCCGCGGATCGGAATGATCAGCAGATACAGAATGTTGAGCAGCGAGCTGACCAGCAAGGCCCCGACCAGAATCAATTGCTCGGCCTGCAGGCTGGCCAGAACCAGGTACCACTTGGACCACATCCCGCCGAACAGGGGCAGGCCGATGATGCTCAGGGTGCCGACGGTAAATGCGCCAAAAGTCCAGGGCATCACGCGCCCGAGCCCGTCCAATTCAGCAATGGTCGTGCGGTTGTGGGCGACCTGGATGGCGCCTGCGCCGAAGAACAGGGTGATCTTGGCCACCGCGTGCAAAGCCAGTTGCATGGTCGCGCCGACAATGGCGATGGGCGTGGCGATCATCGCGCCGAGGACCACGTAGCTCAACTGCGCGACCGTCGAGTAGGCCAGTCTTGCCTTGAGATCGGACAGCGTCAGCGCCACCAGCGAGGCGGCGACAATGGTGAAAGCCGCCACCCAGGCAACCCACAGGCCGCCACCGGTTTCGACCAGCAGATCGGTGCCAAAAACAAAAACGGCGACCTTCAGCACCGTGAACACGCCGGCCTTGACCACGGCCACGGCATGCAGCAAAGCGCTCACTGGCGCAGGGGCGACCATGGCCGCCGGCAGCCAGCGATGCATCGGCATCAAGGCGGCCTTGCCGATGCCGAACATAAACAGCCCGGCCAGCACAGGCACCCAGACCGGGTCAATATAACCGGCCAGAATACCGCCCTGGGCAAATTCCAGCGTACCGGTCGCCGACCAGGTCCAGATGATCGCCGGCAACAGCAGGGCGATGGACGAGGCCAGCAGATAGAACAGGTAAATGCGGCCGCCCTTGCGGGCCTTCTCGGTGCCGGAATGGGTGACCAGCGGGTAGGTCGAGATCGTCAGGATCTCGTAGAAGATAAACAGGGTCAGCAGGTTGGCCGAAAAGGCGATGCCGGCAGCGGCTCCCAAGGCAATGGCGTAACAGGAAAAAAAACGCGCCAGGTGCGGGTAATTGAGCGCCTTCATGTAGCTCTGGGCATACAGGGTCGCGACCAGCCATAGGGTCGAGGCCACCAGCGCGAACAGCAGGCCCAGCGGCTCGATTCGAAAGGCGATATCCAGGCCCGGCAGGATTTCCCACAGGACCTGCTCGCGACCTTCTCCGCGTAAAGTCGGCCCGACTTGCTGGATCACGCCAATGAAGAACGCAATCGCCGCCGCCCAGCCAAAACCATCGCGCAGCCGCGGGTGGCGGTGGGCCAGAGCAATCGCCAGAGCGCCGACAAACGGAATCAGGATGACAGTCATCGGACTCATGGTGACAACCCGAAGCCGGTGGGGCCGAGCAGGGCTTCGGCCGCGGCCGTGGCGCCACCGACGGTCAGGCGCGTATCGATGCCGAAGTAGAAGTTGAGAAACACCAGGAACCAGACCGGTATCAGCAAGGTCAGTGGCGCTTCACCAACGGCCGGCGCATCGGCGGGTCGGGGCTGAAACCAGGCCGCTTCGATCACCCGCCAGATGTAGTAGACCGCCATCAAGGATGTGATCAGAATCAGCATGACCAGCCACCACAGTCCAGCCTCCATCGAGGCCAGGATCAGGTACCACTTGCTGATGAAGCCGACGGTCGTTGGCACGCCGATCAGCGACAGCCCGGCCAGGGCGAAGGCGGTCATGGTCCATGGCATCTGGCGACCCAGTCCGCGCAAGGCTTCGATTCGTGCTGAGCCAATCTGATAGATCACGGTGCCCAGCGCCATGAACAGTGCCGACTTGATCAGGGCGTGGTTGAACAGATGCAGGAACGAAGCCGTCAAACCACCCAGGCTCACCAGCGAGACC
>JBGTEC010000002.1:0-5690 GCA_041747995.1 Wenzhouxiangella sp. | reverse complement strand
GAGCCATAAAAAAAGGCCCCGGGCGAGGGAGGACCCGGGGCCTAGAGTCGGATCCGGTTTGGGGACTGTAACCGAATCCTGACGGTTCGCCCAGGGAGGGGGACGAACCAACACCATGTACATGGCGATAGTTATGACCGGACGCCCGCGATAAAAGTTCCTACAAGCTCCTCAAATTTGAAGTTTTTTATTTTGTTATTGTAATTCAAAGGGTTGCAAAACAAATTTAACTGCTCAATTGGAGAAACATCAGGGTGACAGCCTCAATGCGCGCTGTCCCAGTCCGGTCCGGTTCCCGCGTCGACCTCCAGCGGCACCTTGAGATCGGCAGCCTGGCGCATGTGCTCAACGACGGCGGATTTTACCTGATCCAGGATGCTGTTTTCGACTTCCAGCACCAGTTCATCATGGACCTGCATCACCAGCCGCGCCGCCACGCCCTCGGCCTGGATCCAGCGATCGACGGCGATCATGGCGCGCTTGATGATATCGGCAGCGCTGCCCTGCATTGGCGCGTTGATGGCAGCCCGTTCGGCGGCCTGGCGACGCTGGCCATTGCGCGAGCGGATCTCGTCGGTCCACAGGCGTCTGCCATAAATTGTTTCGACATAGCCCTGGCTTCGGGCCTGCTCGCGGGTCTGGTCCATGTAGCGCCGCACGCCCGGATAGCGCTCAAAGTAGCGTTCAATATAATGCTCGGCAGCCTTGCGGCCAATATCCAGCTGACGCGCCAGGCCCCAGCCGCTCATGCCGTACATCAGGCCGAAATTGATCGCCTTGGCGGCCCGGCGCTGCTCGGGCTCGACAGCGTCGATGGCGCAGTCGAACACTTCGGCCGCGGTGGCGCGATGCACGTCTTCGCCAGCGGCGAACGCGGCCAGCAGGCGCTCATCCCCGGACAGGTGGGCCATGATGCGCAACTCGATCTGGGAATAATCGGCTGCCAGCAGGGTCGTGCCGGGCGGCGCGACAAAGGCCTTGCGGATCCGCCGCCCCTCGGCGGTGCGGATCGGGATGTTCTGCAGGTTTGGATCGGTTGACGACAGCCGGCCAGTGGCCGTGACCGCCTGATGATAGTGAGTGTGAATCCGGCCGGTGCGGGGATGAATCTTGGTCGGCAGGCGGTCGGTATAAGTACTTTTGAGCTTGGCCAGTGACCGGTGTTCGAGAATCAGGCGCGGCAGTTCATATTTCACCGCCAGTTCCTGCAGAACATCTTCGGCGGTAGACGGCTGCCCCTTCGGCGTCTTGCGCACGACCGGAAGATCGAGCTTTTCGAACAGGATCTCCTGCAATTGGCGCGGCGAGCCGAGGTTGAACTCCTGACCGGCGCTGTCGTGGGCCGCGCTCACCAGCTCATCCAGACGCGACTGGATCTGTCCGCTCTGCACATTGAGCTGATCGCGGTCAATCGCGACGCCAACCCGCTCCATGCGGGCCAGGACCGGGATCAGCGGGATCTCCAGGTCCTCGTAGATGGACCTCGGTCCTGCCGTTTCCCGCACTTTTGGCCACAGCTTGTTGTGCAGGGCCAAGGTCACTTCGGCATCTTCACCGGCGTAGTCGGCGGCAATGGCGACGGGCACCTGATCGAAGGTGACCTGCTGCTTGCCCTTGCCCGCCACTTGCTCGAAAGTGGTCGTCTGGCGACCAAGGTATCGCAGGGCGAGCGAATCCAGATCGTGACGGGTTGCCGTCGAATGCAGCACATAGGACTGAAGCATGGTGTCGTGTCGAATGCCGGCCAATTCGAGGCCAGCCTGGGCGAGGACGTTGAGGTCGTACTTGAGATGCTGGCCCAGCTTGGGACGGCCTGGGTTGGACAGAATGGGCGCGAGCGCGGCAATCGCTTCATCGGCACTGAATTCGGTGTCCTGGTCCACGTGCTTCAACGGCACATACCAGGCCTTGCCCGGTTCGGTGGAAAACGCGAAGCCGACCAGTTCAGCATCAAGTGGTTCAAGGCTGGTGGTTTCGGTATCAAAGGCGATCAGCTTTGCTTCTTCCAGCGCCTTGACCAGCGCTTCA
Organism: Wenzhouxiangella sp.; assembly: GCA_041747995.1. Taxonomy (GTDB): domain Bacteria; phylum Pseudomonadota; class Gammaproteobacteria; order Xanthomonadales; family Wenzhouxiangellaceae; genus Wenzhouxiangella. The sequence continues at coordinate 3,662 of JBGTEC010000002.1, read as the reverse complement.
AGCTCGTCCTTGGACGTGACGACGCTGATGGCCAGTTCGGCCACTTCGGTCACGGTGCTGGTCGGCTCATCCTGGTAGGCCTTGAGCCAGGAGGCGAACCCGAAACGGCGCAGCAACTCGATCAGGCGGTCATGGTCGGGCGCCGGAGGTCCGAGATCATCGGGCTTCAGGCCGGTTTCAACCTGGTTGTCGAGGGCAACCAGCTTGCGACTGAGAGGAATGGTCCCGAGTGCGGCGCGCAGATTGTCGCCCACCTTGCCGCCGACTTCGTCGGCACGGGCCATCAACTGCTCCAGGCCGCCATATTGGTTGAGCCACTTGGCGGCGGTCTTCGGCCCGACCTTGTCCACGCCCGGTATGTTGTCGGACGTATCGCCGCAAAGGGCCAGGAAATCGGCAATCAGCTCAGGGCCGACACCGAATTTTGCGCGCACACCATCAATGTCATAGCGCCGTTCCTGCATGCTGTCTTCGAGCACGACCTGCTCATCCACCAGTTGGGCCAGGTCCTTGTCGCCGGACGAGATCAGCACGCTCATGCCGGCCGCCCGAGCCTGCTCGGCCAGGGTCGCGATCACGTCGTCGGCTTCCACCCCGTCGATCACCACCCGGCGGATACCCATGGCATCGATCAACTCGTGCAGGGGTTCGATCTGGCCGCGAAGCTCGTCGGGCATCGCCGCCCGTGTGGCCTTGTAGTCCTCGTACAGCGCATGTCGGAAGTTCTTCCCCGGCGCATCGAAGATCACCACGATCCGGTCCGGCTGCTGCACTTCAAGCAAGCGTCTGAGCATGTTCGCCACGCCAAAGATCGCCCCCGTGGGCTGGCCTTCGGCGTTGGTCAGGCTGGGCAGGGCGTGAAATGCGCGATACAGGTAGGATGAGCCATCCACCAGGCATAGTTTTTCGGACATAAGGTTCCGCTTGGTCGCTGAGAGCGTCGGGATTCAGATTGTCAATGATAAAAGGAAACCACCCGGACCGCGGACGGACAGGAGTCCGGGTCAGACAAACTGGTGATTTTTCGCTGTGATCTGCCGCAATTGGCTGGAATTGGCTGTAATGGGGCCAAGTGTGCGTTGCTTAACAGGCATCGGCAGCCCGATCTGGTAAGCTTCCTATTCGATAACAACGAGGATACCCCATGCACAGGCTCATGATAATACTCGCTTTTTTGGTGATTTCCCCGTTTGTCCAGGCCCTGCAGAGCGAAGCACCGCCACCACCGCCAATCCGCGAACCGGAACCGATGCCACCGAAGGTTCAGGACCCCGCCGACCAACTCGAACCGGAGGTTGTCATCCGCCGCGAAGATGATCGAACCGTGGAGGAATACAGGTCTGGCGGCATGGTCTACATGATCCGCATCATTCCCGACATTGGTCCGGCCTACTACCTGATCGACACGACCGGCGACGGAAACTTCGACAGTCGGCACACCATTGACCAGATCGATCCGGTCAGGCCGGCCCACTGGAAAATCGCTGAATGGTAGCGTCGGACTGACGCCCACAGGAATCAGGATTCAGAATTCAGGTTTCGAGCCAGCGCTCGGAACTGTTCCAGGGACAGAGTTTCAGGGCGAGCTGTGGGTTCGATGCCGGCCGCTTGAAAGGCGCTATCGTCGATCAGGTTCTTCAGGCTCTTGCGCAGTGTCTTGCGGCGCTGGCCGAAGCTGGTTCTGACCAGCTTGTCCAGTGCCGGCAACAGGGCCTGATCCTCTTTATTCATCGCCTTGGGCACCATCCGGATAATGGCCGAATCCACTTTCGGCGGCGGGGTGAATGCCTCTGGAGGCACGTCGAACAACCAGTCCATGCTGCAATAATGGCTGGCCATCACCGTCAGGCGACCGTAGTCCCCGCTGCCGGGGGCGGCCACCAGTCGATCGACCACTTCCTTTTGCAGCATGAACACCATGTCGCGGATGGAGTCAGCCTGGTCGAGCAGGTGAAAAATCAGCGGCGTGGAGATGTTGTAGGGCAAGTTGCCGATGACGCGAATCGGCCCGTCAACGGCCAGCGCGCTGAAATCGAACTTCAACGCATCGGCCTGGTGAATGGTCAGCCCCGCCGGGTGCCTCAGTCGGGACGACAGGGTGGCGGCCAGATCGCGATCCAGCTCGACTACATTGATGCTGCCTGCGCGCACCAGTAGCGGCCCCGTCAGCACGCCTTCGCCAGGACCGATCTCGACCAGGCGTTCTCCGGGCTGCGGATTGATGGCAGCCACGATGCTGGCAATGACCTCGCCGTCACGCAGAAAATGTTGTCCGAAGCGCTTGCGCGGTCGGTGGGCCTTCATCCCGAAAGCCGCGCCGCCAGATCAACCGCGGCGGTGAGACTGCCGCTGTCGGCCCGGCCTGTGCCGGCAATATCCAGGGCGGTGCCGTGATCAACCGAGGTGCGAATATACGGCAGACCCAAGGTCATATTAACGGCCAGACCGAAACCGGCGTGCTTGAGCACCGGTAACCCCTGGTCGTGGTACATGGCCAGAATCGCATCGAAACTTTTTACCCGTTCGGGCACAAAAGCCGTATCGGCCGGTAGCGGGCCAACAAGGTCCATCCCCTGCTCGCGCAGGCGAACCAGCAGCGGCTCGATAATTTCGATTTCTTCGCGGCCCAGGTGTCCGTCTTCACCGGCGTGCGGGTTCAATCCCAGCACGGCGATTCGGGGGCGGGTCAAGCCAAAGGCGTCCTTGAGTCCCTTGTCGAGGATTTCGAGGGTGCCTTGGAGCCGCGCTGGCGTGATGGCGGCGGGCACATCGACCAAGGGCAGATGGGTGGTTGCCAGCGCAACTCTCATCTCCCCGGCGACCAGCAGCATCACCACCTGCCTGACCTCGGCCAGTTCGGCCAGGAATTCGGTGTGGCCCCGGAATGAAAATCCAGCGTCGTTGATGACCCCCTTGTGAACCGGCCCGGTCACCAGACCAGTCGCGCGACCTGCCATGCATTCATCAGCCGCGGTGCGCAGGCATTCAAGGACATAGGTTGCATTGGCCGGTTCAAGTTGCCCCGGCACTTCTTCTCTAATCATCTTTACCGGCAGACAGGCCACGGTATTGAGTACGGGTTCGAATTCGGCCAACTCGTCCACACTGCGGACCTGAAGATCCAGCTCCAGCCTGGCCAACGTACGACGAAGCAAATCGGGGTCTGCCACCAGAATTAAGTTGGGCCGGCCGGCGGCAAGCCGGCAGGCGATCTCCGGGCCGATCCCGGCGGGTTCGCCGGGCGTCAGTAGCAGCGGCCGTCCCATGGGCGGCTACAGTCGAATTTCGACGTAGGATTCACCACGCAACTGGCGCAGGAAACGCTCGACTTCTTCTTCGGCTTTCTGGCGAAAAAGCAAATCACGGGCCTCGGCGCGTAAGGTGTCCACGGTTCGATCGGCTTCCCGCACATCTTCCAGCAGCAGCACATGCCACGCCCCGGGGCTCTGGAAGGGCTGACTGAGCTCTCCCGGCGCCAGTTGGTCCAATTGCGCCTGAAATGCCGGGCCGTATTGATCTTTGGGGAACCAGTTGAACAGACCACCGATATTGGCTGACGACTCATCAGTGGAATGACGCCGGGCCAGGGCGGCAAAGTCCTCTCCGGCTTCCAGGCGCTCGTGCAACTGGTAAATCTGGCGGCGCGCCTGCTCCGGGGTCAC
>JBGTEC010000001.1:0-31531 GCA_041747995.1 Wenzhouxiangella sp. | reverse complement strand
ACAGGCTCACCGGTCCGCCTCATTGCAGACGATGACGATCTGTTGGGCCAGTTGATTGAGTGTCTGGACATCGGCCAGTCGGTCGACCGGGATTGATATATCAAGGTCGTCCTCAATCTCCATCACCAGGTTCATGATCTGGACCGAATCCAGACCAATATCGCCCGTCAGGGCGGCATCCCAGTCAATGGCCGTGATCTCGGGGAGCGCGACAGTAAGCGCTCTGTCGATCGCCTCGGTGATTTCCACACTATGCGTGCTCATCGAAAGCGGGTCCAGCCGGGCAAATCGGTCAGGCAGTTCTTCAATTGCATGCTTGGTTTCCATTCTGGGCAGCCAGGAAGCTGCGTATTATCACAAACCCAGTCCGAATGAGCCAGTTCGCGTAACTTGCCGGGCACCAGCGCCGGTGGTCGAGCCCGGCGCAGGCGCGCGACTTGAATGTTCAGCCTCGCCACCGGCCTCAATAGCCATCGCGGCACAGGTACGATCCTGACGTTTCCATTGCGGACCTTGGCGGCCACCTCGGCAAGCTCGCGCCAGTTGTAACCGCCAGGCTTGCCGTCATGCAGACAGGTCTGCCACGAGTCCGGCTGTGCCGAGGTGACCAGGCAGCCGATGGCTGTTGCCAGATCGGTCACATGAAGCATGGAGAAACGGCCGGTCTTTGTGCCGATACAGGGCAGCCAGCCATGCGCCAGCAGCCTCCACACGGGTGCGAGCGCCGGGTCGTCCGGCCCGTAAACCGCCGGTGGCCGAATGATGGCCCATTTCAGCCCACTGGCTGTAACGATATCTTCACCAGCGCGTTTACTTGCCGCATAGTCCGACAGCTGGGGCTCACGGGCGGCAAGGCTGGATACGTGGATCAGCCGGGCGGTCGGTGCTTCCTCTTGAATGGCATCGACCAGTCGTGCGGTGCCTGCGACATTGGTGTGTGCAAAATCAGCATAATCAAGGCCGCTGATCGCGCCAGCAATATGAACGACGGCCTGACAATCCTTCACCAACTCGGCCAGTCTGTCAGCGTTCTCCAGCGTGCCCGAAATCCGGACCAGCTTGTCGTGACCGGGCAACTGGCGCGAAGGACGAGCAAGTGCGCGCACCCGGTGACCATCGGCAAGTAGTTGTTTGAGGACTGCACGACCGACAAAGCCGGTCGCGCCAGTCAGGGCAATGGTGGGCATGGGCGGCCGGTCCGGGCGCCCTTCGATCAGTGCTGGAAGTCTTCGGTCGCCTCGGTGTGCGGCGTCCGGTCGACCAGTTCGCGCGGCAGAATCTGGCGATTCTCCAGGCCATTGCGCTTGAGGAAGTCGAGTCTGGCGCCACTGCGCGAAAGCTTGCCCGAGGAGGTCCGGGGCAAGGTATGCAAGGGCACAAGCTCGATCAGGCAGGCGATTCCGAATTCGGTCTGAATGCGCTGCTTCAGGCGCTCGACCAGGCTGGCCTGGCGAAAGGCATCGCGCTCGCGGCATTGGACCACCAGCACGGCCACTTCGCTGCCGTCTTCGCCGGGAATGGAGAAGGCGGACGCATCTTCGGCCCGGACTTCCGGCTGCTGTTCGGCAACGTACTCCAGGTCCTGGGGCCAGATGTTGCGGCCATTGATGATTAGCAGATCCTTGGCGCGCCCGGTGATGAACAGCGAGTCGCCGGCACGATAGCCGATATCGCCGGTATTCAGCCAGCCATCCTCGCTCAGCGCGGCACGGCTGGCTTCGGGGTTGTTGGCATAGCCGTTCATGACGCTGGGTCCGCGCAGGAAAATCACACCGCACTGCCGTTCCTCGACCAGCGCGCCATCGGCGCTGCGAATTTCCACCTCGTATTCGGGCAAGGGTCGGCCACAGTTGACAAATTCGCTGACCCGGTGGGGGTCATCGGTTGGGCCAATCGGCTGAGCCTTGCGGTCATGAGCCAGAATATCGGCGTCGAGCCGGTCGACTTCGAGCCCCTGGCCCAACGGGGCGAAACTGACGGCAAGCGAGCACTCCGCCATGCCGTAGCAGGGCAAAAAGGCCGAGCCGCCGAATCCAGCTGGCGCCAGCCTTTCTGCAAAACGTCTCAACCAGGCCGGGCGGATCATTTCAGCACCCACGCCGGCCACCCGCCAGGCGGACAGGTCAAAGCGCTCCAGGTCGCTGTCGCGCAATCGACGGGTACACAGGGCATAGCCGAATGGCGGGCTGAAGGACACGGTCGAACGATTCTGCGACATCAGGCTCAGCCACAGGCGCGGACGCATGGCGAACTCGCGGGTTCCGAGATAGTCGACCGACAACTGCGATACCACCGGGCCGAGAATCAGGCCGACCAGGCCCATGTCGTGGTAGTAGGGCAGCCAGGACATGAAGCGGTCGCCGCGCCGAATCTGAACGCCGTATTGCAGGATGCCGGACAGATTGTTCAGCACTGCTTTCTGGGTAATCATCGTGCCGCGCGGGAAGCGCGTGCTGCCGGAGGTGTACTGGAGGTAAGCCAGTTCGGCCGGTTCGGCGGGAGCCGGCAGGTTTTCGGCCGGTTCCAGCTTCATGAAATCCTCGAGCATGCCGCTGAGCTTCAGGTTCAGGCCGTCGGCGGCATCCTGGAGGAAACTGGAAAACGCCTCGGGCGCAAAGGCCGCGTGAGCCTGGCAATCGATCAGCATGGCGCGCAGGTGAGAAACGAAAGCTTCGCGCCCTCCCAGGTGCACCGCCGCCGGAAGCGGCACAGGAACCAGGCCCGCATACTGGCAGGCGAAGAAAAACACCTGAAAATGGGGGTGGGTATCGGCGACGAGAGCGATCGTGCTGCCGCGCTTCAACCCAAGCCCGTGCAGGCGTCGTGCCAGCGCTCGAGCCTGGCTGCGCAGTTCTCCATAGCTCATGACACAAGTCAATTCACCGCGGCCATTGTAGAAATTACAGCCCGTGGTTCCCTGCGAGGCGTAGTCCAGCGCTTCTGCCAGATTCCGGTAGCCGGTCGTCTTCAGGGGCAGCGAGTTATTGGTCGGAGTAGGGTGCTGAATCAAAATCGTATTTTCCCTTCTTGTTGTAGCGTCCAGCTTTGTAGCGTCCAGCTTGCCATTCTTATTGTAGTCGGACGATAACCTGCCATTATAAGTGTCTGCGGAGACGATGAAAACACTGATTTTCGAAAACAGCCCGTCAGGGGCGTTGAAAATATGTTCATATAGCCCATCTCCGGCTCCATTCAGCCTGACAGTCAAACCGATTTTCGCTTATCCGGAACATCCATGAAGCCTTTGCAACAAATCGATTCCAGCTTTGGGAAAATAGTAGTCCAACCCGTGAACGACCGTCTTGACTGGAAAGAGTTCCTCGATTTTCCGCGCCAAGTATATGCCACTGATCCTTGCTGGGTCGAGCCGCTGTGCTACGAACGTCGCCGACAGTGGTCACAAGGGCATCCGTGGTTTGCCCACGCCAGGGCAATACCCTTCCTGGCGAGGCAGGAGGGCAGGGTGGTCGGCACTATCAGTGCGCAGGTTGATGATCTGCAGCCACTCGAGAACGGGCAGAAAGTCGGCTACTTCGGCCAACTGGAGGCGCTCAACTCGGAAGATGTCTTCGCTGCGCTGATTCGGACGGCAGCCGAATGGCTGCGATCAGAGGGGTGCAAGGTGATCCGCGGGCCTTATGACCTTGGCGTCAACCAGGCCTGTGGCCTGCTCGTACAGGGGCACGATACGCCACCAATGGTGATGATGGGGCACGCTCCGAGTTGGTATGCGGACCGCCTTGAGGCTGTGGGTTTTACCAAGGCTATGGATCTGTTCGCCTACCGTCTGGCCCCGGATTTCGATCCGCCGCCGGCCATGACGCGCCTGGTAAGGCGCACAGGCGATCGGGTCCGGTTTCGACCAATGGATTTTTCCCAATACACCCAGGAAGTCGCGCTGCTGCGTGATATCTTCAACGACGCCTGGTGTTCGAACTGGGGTTTCGTGCCTCTGACCGAAGCGGAATTCGACCACATGGGACGTGAATTGCGCCAGATCATTCGCCCTGGCTATACCTGTATCGCCGAAGTCGACGGCCAGCCGGCTGGTTTTCTGGTCGCATTGCCGAATATCAACGAGTTGATTGCTGACCTGAACGGCCGTCTGTTCCCATTTGGCTGGGTGAAGCTGCTGTGGCGACTCAAGCGGCGTGTGGCCACAACCTCGCGGGTGCCCCTGATGGGTGTGCGCAGCAGTTACCAGCGTGGACCTCTGGGGGCTGCAATCAGCTTCGGGATGATTGATCAGGTCCGGCATGCGCTGCATGCTGACGGCATTCGAGAGGTTGAACTTTCATGGATACTGGAAACGAATCAAGGCATGAATTCACTGATCGAGGCCATGGGCGGGCACCTTTACAAGCGTTACCGCATGTACCAACAGCAGCTGACCGACTGAATGGAAATGGCTCCGGCAGTTGATGTCATCGTGCTGGCCGGCGACCGTGGTCCCGGCGACCCCTTGGCCAAAGCGGCTGGTGTGGCCGGCAAGACCCTGGTTCCCGTGGCCGGGCAAGCCATGCTGACACACGTACTGGATTGTCTGGTCGGTTGGCCTGGTCTGAATCGTGTTCTTCTGGTGGCTCCTCGCGGCCAGGACTACGTTGCGGCGGTTGAGGCAGCCGCGCTCGCGGCTGGCCGGCTGGTGTGGATAGAACCGGCCGGCTCGCCCAGCCAGAGCGTTGCCAGGGCACTAGCGGCGGCTGACCGCGCCCGGCCCGTACTGCTTGCCACCGGCGACCATCCGCTATTGCGCCATCAATGGGTCGACCAACTGCTTGCTGCGGACTCGAACGCCGATCTCCAGGTGGGGCTGGTGGACTGGAACGCCGTGATGCAGCGCTTTCCAGGCAGTCGACGCACCCGTTATCGCTTCAGTGATCGATCGATTTGCGGGACCAATCTTTTTGTTTTCCGGTCCGAAAAAGCAGATGTCGTGATCGGCCGCTGGCGGCAGGTCGAACAGGATCGCAAACGGCCCTGGCGCATCGTATCGCTGCTCGGCTGGACCAACCTTGCCCGTTACCTGGCAGGCAGACTTAGCCTGAACGAAGCCTTCGAAGCACTTTCGGATCGTCTCAAGGTGACGGTCGGGTCGACCCTGTTGAGCGATCCGCTGAGCGCAGTGGACGTGGATTCGTCGGCGGACCTGGAACTGGTCGGACAGGTCATCGCGGAACGAGAACGCTCATGCTGATCATCGAACGTTACCTGGCGGGTGAAATTCTGCGTCCGGTATTGGGCGTGTTTGTTTTCCTGGTGATCGTCGTATTGGTATTCTATGCCAGCCAGTTGCTTGGTCGCGCAGCGATGGAGGGCTTGCCCATGGATACGGTGGGCCGCATGGCGATCCTGCGCCTCGGGTTGTTTCTGGACGTGCTGCTGCCGATCGCACTGCTGTTGGGTATCGTCATGGGCCTGGGGCGTCTGCAGTCCGCCCATGAGGTCGTGGCGCTGGCCGCGGTCGGTGCCGGACGGCGGCGGATCCTGAGCGCACTGGGTTTCTGGGTCTTGCTGCTGGCCTTGATGGTGGCCGCGCTGTCGATGATCTTCAGGCCCTGGGCCTACTCGACGCTTTACCAGCTTGAGCGCGGAATGGCCGCTGAACTGAACCTGGAGCGCGTTGAACCAGGACGTTTCATGGTCGGAGACCAGCAGTGGCTGATTTATGCAGAAGGACGCAGTGCTGGCGGGCTTGACCAGGTCATGGTCCATCAGAGGCTGGACGATCTGAGCGGCGTTCTGCGGGCTCGGCGCCTGGAGCAGCAGGATGATGGCGATGGGGTCATCCGGTTGGTCTTTACCGGCGACGTGCACAGTTACCGGATTGACTCGCGAGGTGTAAGCGACCTGATCGGCCGTTTCGACCGATTCGACGTCTTGTTTCAGGCTCGCCCGCCACCGCAGCGTGCCAAGATCAGGCGTGCGATGAGCACATTGGCGCTTGCCGCAAGCGATGAGCCGATCGAGGTCGCGGAGTTTCACTGGCGCCTGATCAGTCCGGTCTCGGTGCTTGTGCTTGCCCTGGCGGCTGTTGCCATGAGTCGCATCAATCCAAGGCTGGGCCAGTCGGCCCGAGTGTTGTCAGCCAGCGTGGCCGGCACGCTGTACTTCAGCTTTCTCGGGATGCTCATCAACTGGCTTGAGCGTGGTGCTATCGAGCCGTGGCCAGGTGTTTTTTACGCGCCGCTGGCGGTGCTGGCTGTATTGATGATTCGATACTGGCTGGTCCAGCGTGGCCCGGGAGCGCCACTATGAGGATCCTGGCGGGCTATATCATCGGTCGGCTCCTCGCAGCTTACCTGGTGGCGGCTATCGCCATCGGTGCGTTGCTGTGGTTACTGGAGATGCTGCAATTGCTGGAGGCCGGGATTGCAGGATCGATGGATTTGCTGCTCGCGGCGGTTCAGGCGGCGACGGCCGTGCCGGAGGCCCTGGTCGACCTTTTGCCCGTGATCACTGTCCTGGCGACCGCTGCGGCAATGAGTGGCCTGCAGGCCAGGAACGAGCTGACAGTGATGAGGTCGGCGGGTGTTTCAATCTGGCGCTTGACTTCAGTCGCGTTGATTCCCGGTTTCGCTATCGCCCTGATGGCTCTGGCGGCATTGCAGTGGGTTACCCCCATGGTGCACCAGGGTCCGGACCGCATCATGGGCGCTACATTGGGTGAAAGCAGCCTCTGGCACCCGTGGCACGGACTTTGGGTGCGCCAGGGTGATGAATTTTTGAATGTGCAAAGCCTCCACCTCGGCCGTATTCCCACGGAAATCAACCTCTACGTGTTTGGCGAGGAGGGGCGATTGCTGCGCCATATCCAGGCCGACCAGGCCGTGATCGAGCCGGACGCGCGCTGGCGTCTGGAAGGAGTCAAAATCCGTGATTTTGACCAGATGGACGAGACCTACTTCAACCAACGCCATTCGCTGCTGTGGGATTCATTTCTGAGCGTGCGCGAGCTTGAACTGCTGCTCAGTCCGCCGGCCAGCCTTCCGTTGCTCGATCTATGGCAATATGTTGCCGGCCTCAAGCAGCGTGATCAGGAGGTGGCCGAGTTCGATATGGTCCTGTGGCGACGCCTGGCGCTGCCGTTGTCCTGCCTGGGAATGGTCCTGGCGGCCATGGCGACAGCGGCCGTGCCGCTCAAAAGCCGGGCCGTGAGCGTCAGAGTGGTGGCAGCCTTGACGCTTGGCCTCGGATTTCAAATGCTGGCCGAGCTCACCAGTTTCGCCGGTCTTGTCCTGAGCCTGCCCGTGATTCCGGTTGCGCTATCGCCGCCGATAGTTCTGTCCCTGTTCGCCTGGTGGCTGCTTGCCAAGGCCAGGTAATCGGTAGGAGACAAGGATGCGGTTCGATCAGGAGCTGAGATTGTCGCCGAACGGGGTGGTCCGTTACCAGTCAACCTTGTTCGATGAAACGGAAGCTTCCAGCTTGTTTCTCGCGCTTCGTGGCAGCCTCGACTGGCAGCAACGCTCCATCATGATGTTCGGCAAGCCGGTTACCCAGCCCCGCCTGGTGGCTTTCCACGGTGATCCGGGCCTGAATTACCGCTATTCGGGCGCCACGCTGCGGGCGCCGGGTTGGACAGCCCCACTGTTGATCATTCAGGAGCGCTTGTTGGCGACCCTGGGGATAAGGTTCAACAGCGTCCTGTGCAATTTATACCGTGACGGTTCCGACTGCGTAGGCTGGCACGCTGACAGCGAGCGTGATCTGGGTGATCGACCGACGATCGCATCGGTCTCATTCGGGGCTTTGCGGCGTTTCATGCTCAAGCCGCGAAAGGAAGGGAGGCCGGTCGAGTTCACGCCAGCCCATGGCAGCCTGCTGGTGATGGGAGGCGATCTTCAGAAACACTGGCTGCACCAGGTGCCAAGAACACGCGAGAACGTGGGGGAACGTATCAACCTGACGTTCAGAACGGTATGTCGCGATCCTCGTTGCTGACGTCGAATTCAGCCGTGTTGGTTTCGTCGTCCGGATTGGTCAACAACTCAACGGATTGCCGGGCCTTGTCGATCATGGCATGGCACTGCTTGCTTAGACTCACGCCGCGTTCGAAATGCTTCAGAGAGTCGGCCAGGCCCAGATCCCCCGACTCCATCTGCTCGACCAGCAGCTCCAGCTGCTCGAGCGCCGATTCGAAGTCAGGTTCCGTGTCTTCAGAGCGGGATTTTTCAGTGGTCATGGTATGTATTCTAACCCAGCACCAGCGCCGTACAGGTCGGTCTTCCAGACAAGTTCGAGGCCTTTGTCTGCCAGCTGGCTGACGAACTCGGGGTCGAGCCAGCGCTGTCCGACAGCGACCAGCCTTTCATCCTGCCACAGCCGGGGCCAAAGAGCCCGTTGCCAGGGAGGGATGCCGGCTTCACTCATCAGTTTTTTGACTGCATGACGATGGGCGCGATTTGGCAAACGGATGCGTTCGCCAGGCTGGCCGAATTGAACGGTCAGGGGCGGGGTGATCAAGGCGCCCGCACTGGTCAGCATCAGCCGGCCAATATTGCCAGGCAAGGTCAATGGTTCCGATCCTGTCCAGGTGAAGGCGTCCGGTGGCGGGGCGGCTCTGACCTGGTCGAGCCACAGCCATCCGTCGTAGGCATGCAGGGTTTGGCCTTCCCAGCTCAACATTGGCTGGCGGTCGGGGGCAGATTGCTCCAGCTGGCCGAGAAACTCGTCAAGCAACGCTCCTGGCGGTAGCGGCCGCGATTCCTTCCGACACCAGTAGCGCAACATCTCTGCCTGGCGAAAGGTCGGCAGCAATGCCAGGCAGTTCTGACCGAGCTTGCGCTCCGGGTTGAGGCAGTTGGCCAGGTCAAGCCGGGCGGTCTGAATCACTGCGTCCGCTGCTCCCTCGCTCAGACGGCCAGTTCGACGAATGGCTCCGACGACCCCGGGCCATCGTTCGCGCAGGCGCGGCATGATCTCGTGGCGGATGAAATTCCGGTCGAACGCCGGGTCAAGATTGGCGGGATCGCTGACCGATTCAAGCCCTTCGTTTTCCAGCCAGGCCATGATTTCTAGTCTTGTCCAATCCAGCAGCGGCCGGGCCAGCCAGCCACGGCCGAATTCGCGTTGGCGTGGAATGCCGGACAGCCCGCCGGGTCCCGCCCCTCGCAGCAGTCGCATAAGGATGGTCTCAGCCTGGTCATCGGCGTGATGGGCGGTGACCAAGGTTTCCCCGCTTTGCAGCAAGCGGGAAAACACGGCATAACGGGCCTTGCGTGCACTGGCCTCGACACCACCCTCCCGACCCACGGCAGCCCGTTCAATCAGGCAATCCAGATCCAGGGATCGAGCAATGGCAGCGGCCTGTCCTGCCCGTTCACCACTTTGTGAATCAAGGCCATGGTCGACGTGGATGCAGGAGATGGGTCTGTTTCGGATCGATCTTTTCAGGAGGCCCGCGAGGCAGACCGAGTCAGGGCCGCCACTGAACGCGACCAGGATCCGACCGTAGCCTGGGACCAGCAATCCCGGCGGACCGGCCGGCTTCATCCGTGCTCGAAGGCGCCGTAGCTCATCAGGCGGCTGTAGCGCTCCTCGAGGCGGTGTTCGTCGGGACGGGATAACAGAAGATCAAGCTGATCAATGATGGTTTCCTTGAGCTTGACGGCCACCTGCTGTGGTGAACGGTGCGCGCCGCCCAACGGCTCCTTGATGACTTTGTCGATCAGCTTCTGCTCGCGCAGCCGAGTCGCGGTCAGGCCCAGTGCTTCGGCGGCGGTTTCTGCCTTGTCGGCGTTTTTCCACAGGATGGATGCGCAACCCTCCGGGGAAATAACCGAATAGATGCTGTACTGAAGCATATTGGTCCGGTCGCCGACGCCAATCGCCAGGGCGCCGCCAGAACCGCCTTCTCCAATGACATTGCAAATGATCGGAACAGGCAATCGTGCCATGACCGCAAGATTCCGCGCGATCGCTTCGGACTGACCGCGTTCTTCGGCGCCTACACCAGGGTAGGCGCCTGGCGTATCGATGAATGTAACGACGGGCAAATTGAATCGACCGGCCATCTCCATCAATCGTAGGGCTTTGCGGTAACCTTCCGGCCGCGGCATGCCGAAGTTACGGTGCACTTTTTCCTTGGTGTCCCGCCCCTTCTGGTGGCCGATGACGACAACGCCACGCCCATCGAGTGAAGCCAGACCGGCCACGATGGCATGGTCTTCGCCGTAGGCGCGGTCGCCATGAAGCTCTTCGAAGCGATCGAAGATCATGGGGATGTAGTCGAGCGTATAGGGCCGCTGCGGGTGGCGGGCAAGCTGCGAAACCTGCCACTCGCTCAAGCCTGAGAAAATCGCCTTGGTGCGTTCTCGGCACTTTTGCTCGAGGCGTTGAATTTCCTCCTCGATATTCATGGAGTTGTCTGAACCGACGTTGCGCAACTCGCGAATCTTGGCTTCGAGCTCGGCGATCGGTTGTTCGAAATCCAGGTAATTTGGATTCATTGGATCCTGCAAAGGGGCTTGGGCATGCTGGCAGTATAGCTTCACAGCCACTGAGGATGAACCCCGATATGGACCGGGCCCTTCGGAACCTGCTGAATATTCCAGTGGTCCAGCGCCCAGCGCCATAGAGAGTCCAGACTCTGGCAATCGGCCGGAGGTTCGTGCCCAAGTGCTCGCAGGACCAGACGAAGTGTGGTTTGCGGACGCCGCCGCTGCACGGGATCATCCGCCTCGGACTTGCTTAGTTTGCGTCCGTCATTGTCGACGACCAATGGCAGATGCGCATAGGCTGGCGGCTCAATCCCCAGGCAGCGGTATACATGGACTTGCCGTCCGGTTGAATCGATCAGGTCGGCGCCCCTTACTATTTCACTCACGCCAGCCTCTGCATCGTCGACGACAACGGCAAGTTGGTAAGCCATCAGGCCGTCGGCACGACGAATGATGAAGTCGCCACACTCGCGGCCCGGATTCTGATGGCAATCGCCCTGGACGGCGTCGTGAAAGGAAATAACCCGGTCATCGACCTTCAGGCGGACGCTGCGTGCTTCGCGGCCCGCTGGAATACCGTGTCGGCAAGTACCCGGATAAACACCATCGGCCGGGAGGTCACGGCGAGAGCAACCACAATGGAAAGCCTGACCTGATTGCAGGAGCATGGCCAGCGCCGCCTGGTGACGTTTACTGGATCGGCTCTGCCAGATGACCGGCCGATCCGGCACCATGCCGAACAGGCGCAGGGTTTCGATCTGCCCCCGGGCTGCCCCCGGCACTTCGCGGGGAGGATCGATGTCTTCGATGCGCAGCAACCAGTCGCCATCATTCGCCTTGGCCTGCAGGTAGCTGCCGGCCGCGGCCAGAAGCGATCCGAAATGGAGCTGTCCGGTGGGCGAGGGCGCAAAGCGGCCACGACGCGGCGTGCTGGCGGATTCAGAACTGGATGGCACAGTCTTGCATTTTGACGTTCACGCAGCCATTTTACGCTGCAGCAGTTATCAACGAGGCATATCGATGGGAAGAGTAGCGCTGTTTCTTGGAACGAACCTGGCTGTCCTGCTGGTGCTTGGCGTTGTCATGACCTTGCTCGAGCCCTGGCTGGTCCGCCAGGGAATCAATGTCGACCTGACCGTGACCCTGATCATTGCGCTGGTATTCGGCATGGGCGGAGCCGTGGTTTCGCTACTCCTGTCAAAACGTCTGGCGTTGAGGGGGACCGGTGCGCGCGTGATCACCCAGCCGAGCAGCCAGGTTGAACGATGGCTGGTGGACACCGTGGCGCAGCAGGCCCGCGCAGTCGGCATCGGCATGCCGGAGGTGGCGATTTACGATGCACCCGAACCCAATGCTTTCGCAACCGGCGCCTCTCGTAACAATTCACTGGTCGCGGTCAGTACGGGCCTGTTGCGCAGCATGAAACCCAACGAAGTGGAGGCGGTGCTAGCCCACGAGGTCAGCCATGTCGCCAATGGCGACATGGTGACCCTGGCCCTGATCCAGGGCGTGCTCAATACTTTCGTACTGGTCCTGTCGCGGGTGCTGGGTCAGATCATCGATCGGGCCGTGTTTCGCAGTGAACGTGGCTACGGTCCCGGCTACTTCATCTCGGTCATCGCGCTGCAGATGATTCTCGGCGTCCTGGCCAGCATGATCGTGATGGCATTCTCTCGCTGGCGTGAATTTCGGGCGGATGCTGGAGGTGCGAGCCTGGCAGGCCGGGCCAACATGGCCGCGGCCCTGCGTCGCCTGCAAGCGGTCAACCGGCCCAGCCAATTGCCAGAATCGGTGGAAGCCTTTGGTATCCGGGGTCGCGTTGGAACCGGGATCAAGCGTCTACTGATGAGCCATCCGCCCATCGAAGAACGAATTGCCGCATTGACCGGGTAGGGCGTCAGCGGCACCGAAGCGCCCCAGAGCTGAAGCCCCTAGGCGGAAGCTTCTTCGCGCACAAAGTCTCCCTGGACAAGGGTGATGCCGAACTGCCAAAGCGTTGCCAGATCGCCGGTATGCTCGACCTTGGGCGCGATGACGCGTACCTGATGCTCGTCGGCGTGACCAACCAGGTCCGCGAGCTGCTGGCGCAGCGAATCGTTGCCGCTCAGGTTCTGGATCATTTCCGGCGCCATGCGCAGAAAATCGAGCTCGAGATGACGCAGCAAGGGCTCAACGGTGGATTCCGGCCCGACATCGCATAGAGCGAAACGGGTTTCGGTGGGCTTGAAGATTTCGATGAATGACTGCACCTTGCGCAGTTTTTCGCGCACTTCCGGCTCGCGGAAGCCCCATATCATGTGCGCGGGGTCCATCTTCTTGTCTTTGAGCAGGCTGACCAGATGGCTGACGGCATCGGGGTCATCCATGGTATCCAGCGAGACCGGCACCAGCCAGTGATGGTCGTTCACCGACTCTTTCTCGGCCAGGGTCAGCGTCAATCGCCGTATCATGTCCAGGTCGAGCTTGACCGCCATGCCGACCCTCGAGGCCGCAGGCAGGTAGGTCTGCGGCATCAGGACTTCGTCGCTGTCTTCGCTGCGCAAACGGGTCTCGACTTCGTTGATCAGGAAGCCATCATCATCCATGCTGGTGATGGCGGAGGTGACCAGGCGAAACTCGTCGTTGTCCAGGGCATGACGCAGGCGTGCTTCCCAGGCCGTGTCGTTTTCATCGCCATCGCAGGTAACACGTGGACGATAGCGGACAAAGGCATTGCCTCCAGCGTGTAGCGCTTCGCTCAAGGCGGAACTGGCCTGGGCCACCAGCTGATCCGCATTGGGAACCTCACTGCCAGCAATGGCCAGGCCAACGCTGGCGGAGATATTCAGGCTGGTGTCGCGCACTTCGATGATCCGTCCCGAGCAATGGTCGACGATCTTCGTTGCCGTGCCCTCAGCCTCTTCGCGGCTCTTGCAGTCGGCCAGGATACCGAAGGTATGATCGCTGAGACGGGCCATCGCCAGGCTGTTTCCAATGGCAGTCTTGAACAGCTCGGCGGCTTCGCGAATGAGCGCGTCGGTGGCGCCGAGGCCAAGCCTTGATTGCATGTCCTCGTAACCGTCGAGGCTGCACATCAGCACGGTCAGGCCAGAGGTATCCGTGCGGTTTTCCGTTTCGGCGCGCAGTTGTTCGAGAAAGGCGCTGCGATTGAGCAGGCCGGTCAGCATGTCGCTGGATTTGAGTTTCTCAAGCTCCTCAGCAAGAGCCGGATCGGCGCTGGTCACTTCTTCCCGAACGAGCATCTGGGCGCAATATTCGCCACCATATCGAGCTGGAGAAAAGTCCACCATGGCCCTGAATTCCGTGCCATCCCGCCGATGGGCGTTCAGCGGCATGGCGTCTTCCGGAATTTCGTCTCGCGACAGGGCTTTCAATACTTTCTTCAGGTTTGGCACTTCCTTGCTGGCCGATAACAGGTCAAGCATGGAAAGACCTTCGAGATCCTCGAAGCTTTCGTACTCGAACAGTTCCAGGTAAGCACGGTTGGCATAGATATGCAGACCTTCGTGGATATAGGCAATGGCTTCACTGGAGCTGTCGAGCAACAGCGTATAGCGGTCCTCGATTTCCTCCAGCCGGCGCAGGGCGGTACGCGCTTCAATCCGGGCGCGTACTGATTCCACCAGGAACAGCGCCAGGCGCTTGATCTGGCGGGGGTTGGTTGCCAGCACGCAACCTTCGACTCCGCTGACTGCCGCCGCCAGTGCCGATCGAGCGTCTTCCGCTTTGATGATCGCCATGATCGGAATCGGCTCCTCCTGCTCGCGGGTGATACGGCTGACTGACTCCAACAGCGGCAGGTCGGTGGCATCGACGAGGATGATGGCCAGATTGACGTCGTCGGTTTCGAAGGTCCGGCTGACGGCGTTGCCAGTGTCGGCGAAAAGCGTGCGGACGCCACTGTCCTCGCCGAGCATGTCCTGCAGCTCAGGAGGAGAGCCAGGATTGTCGGTAACTACCAGAATTCTGATTTCAGTCTTAGGGCTGGCCATGAAGGTTTCCTGAATCCAATATTGTTTTTGTCTGGAAAATACCGGTTAGAGCACCGGCAGCTTGTATGGCGCCCCCGCTTGTTCGCGTACCAGACGCGGCACCAGGTAACCGGACAGTTGCACGCGCATGGCATCGTGCAGTGTCAAAGCCTGTTGCTGATCGCTTTCGAACCGTGCCGCCCCCGCGACGCGATCCAGCAAGTGCAGGTAATAAGGTAGCACGTGGGCGGAAAAACTGCGCCTCATCAATGCAACCAATGCATCGACATTATCGTTGATGCCGGCCAGCAATACACTCTGATTGAGCAGATGAGCCCCGGCACGGCGCAGGCGGTCCATCGCCTGATCGACCTGGTCATCGAATTCATTGGCATGATTGGCGTGAACGACGACGACAACTGGCCACGGCAGGCTGTCGATCCATTCACACAAATGCTGCGTCACCCGGCCGGGCAGCACGATGGGCAGGCGGGTATGAAGCCGCAGGCGCTCGATATGAGTGATTGAGCTCAGCCGATCGCCAAGTTTTTGCAATTGTGCGGTGGCCAGCATCAGCGGATCGCCACCGGACAGAATGACTTCCTCGATATCCGGTTGCGATGCAATGTAGTCGACAGCCTCGTCCCATTGGCTGGGGCCGGCATGGTCCGTGGCATAGGGAAATGCCTGACGAAAACAGTAACGGCAATGGACCGCGCAAGCGCCGGTGGTAATCAGCAGGGCGCGTCCAGAGTATTTGTGCAGAAGTCCGCGGACCTTTCTGCTCGCACCGTCGCCGACCGGGTCGGAAACAAAACCCGACACGGCTTCTGTTTCGCGCTGGTCCGGCAGGACTTGCAGCAGCAGCGGGTCCTGGAGATTGCCGGCCTCCATCCGTGCCGCGAAAGCCCGGGGCACCAGCATCGGAAAAGGCGATTTGGTCGGGATTCGGCTGCCGTCGGCCGCCAGATCGAGGTAGGCCATCAGCTCCTCAGGGCGTCTGAACGCGGTGCGAATCTGCTCACGCCATGCAGATTGCTTGGGCTTGAGCGCCCTTCGCGCTAAAATGGCGGATTGTGATCGATTTTTGACGTCTGTCATTGCCCCTGTCACTCCAATTTGCTGGCAGGGGCGTTATTGTAATTCGGAGAGACCATGGCAACCTACAGCACGAGTGAATTCAAGTCCGGCCTGAAGATTATCCTTGATGGCGACCCCTACAACATTGTTGAAAACGAATTTGTCAAGCCGGGAAAGGGTCAGGCCTTCAGCCGGGTGCGGATCCGCAACCTGAAAACGGGCCGCACGATTGAACGGACCTTCAAGTCCAATGAGACCGTGGAGGCCGCCGATGTCTTCGAAAAGGATATTCAGTATCTTTACAGCGACGGTGAATTCTGGCACTTCATGGACCCGACCAGTTTCGAGCAGCTTGCAGCGGGAAAGGCGGCGGTTGGCGACAGCGCCCAATGGCTCAAGGAAGAGGACATGTGCCAGGTGACCCTCTGGAACGGCGAACCACTGACCGTGCTGCCACCAAGCTTTGTCGAGCTGAGAATCGTGGAAACCGACCCCGGCCTCAAGGGCGACACGTCCGGCAGTGGCGGCAAGCCGGCCCATCTGGAAACCGGGGCGACCGTGCGGGTGCCGCTGTTCGTTCAGGAGGGTGAAGTGATCCGGGTCGATACCCGCAAGGGCGAGTACGTCTCCCGGGTCAAGGAATAATCATGCCGGGGGCAGGTCGGGCGCTCTTGCCGGACTGGGTGGTTCCGGTCTGCCCGGAAGACCAGGTCTTGCTGCAGCACGCGGTGGTGATCCGGGAAGACCGGATCATCGATGTGCTGCCGGTGTCGGAGTTGGGCAGTCGGCACGCGGATGTGGAGATCGAGCATTTGCCGGGCTGTGTCCTGA
The DNA here is from genome assembly GCA_041747995.1 of Wenzhouxiangella sp. GTDB lineage: Bacteria > Pseudomonadota > Gammaproteobacteria > Xanthomonadales > Wenzhouxiangellaceae > Wenzhouxiangella. Next base: position 15,207 of record JBGTEC010000001.1, on the reverse strand, counting down.
TCCCCGGCCTGATCAACGCCCATACCCATTCGGCGATGGCCCTGATGCGCGGGCTGGCTGACGATCTGCCCTTGATGGAGTGGCTGGAGAACCATATCTGGCCCGCCGAGCAACGCTGGGTACGCTCTGATTTTGTTCGCGCCGGCAGCGAGCTGGCCATTGCCGAAATGCTGGCCGGGGGGACGACCTGCTTCAACGACAACTACTTTTTCCCCGAGGTTACCGCGGCAACGGCCGTGCGCGCTGGCATGCGTGCTGTCATCGGCTTGCCCATCATTAGTCTGCCAACGGCCTGGGCGGAAACCGAGGACGAATATTTCAGTCGCGGCCTGGCCTTCCATCAGTCCATGCTGTCGGAGCCGCTGGTGACAACGGCCTTCGCCCCGCACGCGCCCTACACCGTGAGCGATCAGGCGTTCAAGCGCATGGCTGAACTGGCTGAGGAAATGGACGTGCCCATCCACCTTCATCTGCTGGAAACGGCCGGAGAGGTCGATGGCAGCATAAGCCAGCACGGCAAGCACCCACTGGATCGACTGGAAAGCCTGGGCTTGCTTGGGCCGCGACTGCTTGCGGTTCACATGACCCAACTCACCGAGGCGGATATGGACCGGGTCGCCCGGGCCGGGGCGCACGTTCTCCACTGTCCGGCGTCGAATCTGAAACTGGCCAGTGGAATCTGCCCGGTTGCCGCACTGGACGCGCGCGGGGTCAACATAGCGATCGGTACCGATGGCGCGGCAAGCAACAATACCCTGGACATGTTTGCCGAGATGCGTCTGGCAGCCTTGCTGGCCAAGGGCGCCAGCGGAGATCCCGAGGCTGTACCGGCCGCTCGCGCCCTTTCCATGGCCACCGTCAATGGTGCACGCGCCCTGGGCCTCGAAGACCTGACCGGATCCATCGAGGTCGGTAAAATGGCTGACCTCGTCGCTGTCCGGCTCGACGCCCTCGAGACCCGGCCGGTGCACAACGTGATCTCCCAGCTCGTTTACGCCTGTGGGCGAGGGCAGGTCAGCCAGGTATGGATCGCCGGCAAGACGGTGTTTGTCGACGGGCAGCCTGCCAATCTGGATACGACCTTGATCGCGCGTCAGGCCGACGACTGGCAGCGGCGCCTTGGCCAACTCAGCACGGCACAACACGCATGAGCAACAAGCAGGAAACAACCGGCAAAGGCCGCAACCTCGATCAGCGCGAGGCCGACAAGTTCAACGCCCTGGCCGCTCGCTGGTGGGATCCGGATGGTGATTTCAAGCCTTTGCACGACATCAACGGTCCACGCGTCGAATACATTGCAGCGCGCGCCCGGCTGGCGGACGAAACGGTCCTCGATGTCGGCTGTGGTGGCGGCATATTGTGCGAGGCAATGGCGCAACAGGGCGCGAGGGTCACCGGGATCGACGTGGCGGACAAGCCGCTGGCCGTGGCCCGCCTGCACCAGTCCGAGTCTGACCTTGTGGTCGACTACAAACTGATCACCGCCGAAGAGCTGGCTGCTGAAGCCCCGGCTTCGTTCGGCGTGGTGTGCTGCCTGGAAATGCTGGAGCATGTTCCTGACCCGGCCAGCACGGTGGCCGCATGCGCGGCCCTCTGTAGGCCTGGCGGCGAACTGTTCTTCTCGACCATCAATCGCAACCCGCTGGCCTGGGCAACGGCCATCGTGGGGGCCGAGTACGTGCTGGGCTTGCTGCCGCGCGGTACGCATCGCTACGATCGCCTGATTCGACCGGATGAACTGGCCACTACCTGTCGCCAAGCAGGACTGATTGTCCGGGATATCAGCGGGATGACCTACAACCCGTTTTCACGCACGGTCAGGATCGGCGCCCGTCCGACGGTCAATTACCTGCTTCACGCCTCCCGCCCGGAGTAGTGATGTTTAAATCTGAGGTCATGCCCAAGGCGGTGCTGTTCGACCTGGATGGCACCCTGGTCGATACAGCGCCAGACCTGGTCGGCACGCTGATGGCGCTGCGAGCGGCACGCGGGCTGGACGAGATGGAAGAATCGGCACTGCGGCCAATAGCGACGCGGGGCGCTCTCGGCCTGCTGGAAGCGGGCTTCGGCCATGAGCCCGATTATGAGGCGGCCGATCTGCGCGAGGAGTTCCTGAGCCACTACGCGGCCAATATATGGGTGCGAAGCTGCGTTTTCGATGGCATCGAACGCCTGCTGAAGCAACTTCAGCAGCACGGGCTTGGCCTCGGCATCGTGACCAACAAGGTCGAGGCCCTGGCTGTGCCTGTCGTGGAAAAAGCCGGCTGGGCCGATCTTTTCGCTTGCCTGATCGCCGGCGATACCATCAGGCGTTCCAAGCCGGATCCCGCTCCCGTCCTGGAAGCCTGTCGACGCTTGAACCTGGCCCCTGAAGAGGTCATGTTCGTAGGTGATGACCCGCGCGATGTCGAATCAGGCAGGGGCGCGGGAGTGATGACGGTTGTCGCTTCCTGGGGCTATCTGCCGTCCGGTGATGATGCCAATGACTGGGGCGCCGACTTCATCATTCATCATCCATCTGAATTATTGACTCTGCTGAGAATCGAGGACCGTTGTTCACCATGAAGCAAACCGATTACCTGCAACGTGTCCTGTTCGAAGATGTCAGCGCGCGCTGTGTCTGGGTGCGCCTGGAAGCTGTGGTCGATGAGGTGTTGAGTGAAACCAGCTACCCGCCAGCCGTCGCCGAATTACTGGCCCAGAGCCTGTTGGTGGTGGCGATGCTTTCGTCCGGGATCAAGTTCAAGGGCCGGATCAGTCTTCAGTTGCAGTCATCGTCTGGTCCGCTGCCCTTGCTGATGGCTGACTGCACCGAACAGGGCGGCTTGCGGGCGATCGCCAGCCTGGCCGAGGATGCCGCCTTGCCGGGCAAAGTTGAGGAGCTGTTCGCCATGTTGCTGGAAGATGGCATCCTGACCCTGACCCTGGATCCGCCAGACGGCGGGCAGCGCTGGCAGGGGATCGTGCCCCTGGAGGGCGCCAATCTCTCCGAAGCCATCGAGGCCTATTTTCAGCGCTCCGAGCAGTTGCCCACCCGGTTGCGTCTGGCGGTCAACAGGAACACGGGCACGACCAGCGCCTGTGCCTTGATGATTCAGCAGATGCCGGGTGAAGACGGCGATGACGACGGCTGGAATCGTCTTTTGCACTTGTTCGCCACGGTTGGACCGGCCGAGATGCTGCAACTGGCTGGCGACGAATTGCTGCAGCGATTGTTTCACCAGGAAAACCGGCGCGTCCTGCCGGCCCGACCGCTGAAGTTTTACTGTCCCTGTAGTCGGGAACGGGTGCTTGGCGTCCTGCAGGGACTTGGCGCGACCGAACTTGCCGACCTGGCCGAGAAGGAAAAAGTGGTCGAGGTTCGCTGTCAGTTCTGCAACCGTGCCTACCATTTCGATCAACTCGATCTGGCAGCCATTATCCAGAGCGGTGACGAAGGCAGTTCGACGGTGCACTGATGGAGCCGTTGGAATGGTGTCGCCAACGCATGCTCGTGCCCGGAAATCCGCTCACCGCGACCCTTCCGTTCGCTGCTGAACCACAGCGTGACGCCATTCTGGCGCTGCGCACAGTCATTGCCGAAATCGCCTCTGTCGGTGGTGCTGGCAGCGAAGGCGAGGTTGCCGCAGCCCGATTGAACTGGTGGCGCCAGGCGCTGCGTGAAGCTAATGCTCACCCAGCGATCCAGGCGCTCAAGGCCAGTGGCGTTTCAGAAATCCTTGATCCGGCCGCCTTTGACGGCCTGATTGGCGGGGTGACTGAATCGGCAGTCAATCCGCGCTTCGAAAGCAGCGCTCAGGCCTGGCAGTACTTTCGCCGTGTCGGTGGCACCGCCAACGCACTGGAGGCCCGCCTGATCGAACCGGAACTGGTTGCCGATAAACCCTTTGTCGAGCTCGGCGCGGCAATGTACCTGATTCGGGCTACCCGCGACCTGGCCATCGACGCTCGTGCCAATCGCTGGCTCGTTCCTCTCGACTTGCAAGCCGAATACCAGGTGTCACGCCAGGCTGCAATGACCGACCAGGCCAGTCCGGCGTTCAATGGGCTGATTCGAGCATTGCTCAGCCAGGCACTGGCGCATGCCGTGCAAGCGACAAGCGCCCTGGACGGGCAGGCTGGGTGGAAGCATCGTCACCTGTTGCTGCTCTGGAACCTGGATCGGAACCTGGCGCAGCGCCTGGCCCGCCGTCCGCAGGTGATTCTGAACAAGCGACTACTGCCGGGGCACGCAGGCAATGTCTGGCGAACCTGGCGGGCGGCCAGGCGTTTGAAAAAAGCTTGTTAGCGGGTCACTCTCAGAGACGAATTCCGACACCCAGGGAAAAGCCGGTGCGCTGCTGCCAACGGGCGGGGTCGGCTGGCCAGAGATGAATCTGTTCGGCGTGAAGGACAGGGTGGTCATAAAGATACTCACCGACTGCCTGTTCCTCGATTCCACCCACCCGACCCAGTACCGTGACGAAGCGCCCCGGGGCAAACTCGACTGGCTCCAGAAAGCCGGGCTTCACGACCAGGAACCGCACGCCGGCCTCGGACCGCAGCCGCGGACGATCGGCACGATCAAGCGGATAGCTGACCACCGACAGCGTCGTATGGTCCGGATGGTTGTCGATCTGGACAATCTGGCCGCCCCAGACGACCCGCTCGCCTTCGTGGCCTTCTTCGGCCAGCACATGGGCGGGACCAATCGGTGCGACCTGTACGCCCTCGCGCGCGACCGGACTGGTCGCACAGCCAGCCACCACGAAGAGCGCGAGGACCAGAGCGAAGCCAAGCGCCGGTCGCCGAGGATCAATCCGCACTGATGACCCCCGGGCCTTTCCCGGCCGTTTTTTCGTAAACACCCTTGCCGATTTTCTTGTACTGGGTAAAACCGGATTTCTCGATGCTGGACTCGGTGAGTTTGTGTGCCTGGCCTGCGACAACGTAGGGGCTGGATATGACACGCCTGACCGGGGTGGCGCACTTCGGGCAGCAGTCGACCGGCGCATCATTGATGCGCTGCAGCACGGTAAAGCGGTCCCGGCAGTGTTCACAGCCCGGGTCCTGCGAGCAGATGTATTCGTAAAATGGCACAGGGAACGGGTTCTCATCATTGGAATTCAGGCCTTCATGTTAGCGCAATGGCAAAGGTGAATCTGCGACAATATAGGACTATCCTGGCCAGTCTTAATTCCCATGAATGATAAAAAACAGCCTGTCTGGCTGATCACGGGCGCAGCCGGCGCCCTTGGCAAGGAACTGGTTCGCCTGGTTCTTGAGTCGGGGGCCGATTGCATCGCTCTCGATCGGGATGCCCGGGGACTCAACACACTGCATGATAATTTGCAGGAAAGCGGCCTGCAGCCGCCGGCGCTGATGCCGCTTGATCTGGTGGGAGCCGGTCCAGACGACTATGACCAGCTGGCCGAGACCATCGAGTCGCAGTTCGGTGGAATCGATGTGCTGGTTCACAACGCGGCAACCTTGACCGCACTGCGCCCGATCGAGCACCAGCCCGCCGACGAATGGATGAAAACCCTGCAAACCGGACTCACGGGTCCCTACCTTCTGACCCGCGTGCTGCTGCCATTGATGCGTGGCAGGGACGATGCCAGGCTGGTTTTCATCGCCGATCGCCATTGCCTGGAAAAACCGCCCAACTGGGGCGCCTACGGGGTGGCCCAGGCGGGGCGAGCGTGGATGGCTCAGGCCCTGGCCGGAGAAATCGGCCCGCGGGGGCCGCGGGTTCTGGAAATTGATCCCGGACCGTTTTACAGCCCCCTGCGCGCGGCAGCCTGGCCTGTCGTCACCCCAGCCGAGTTGCCAGTGCCGGTGACCGCGGCTTATAAAGTCATGGAGCGTATCGAGCAAGGAGTGCAGTAATGTCCGACGATCTGTTTCTGAAAATCATCCGGCGCGAGATTCCCGCCGACATCGTCTTCGAAAATGAAGACCTGCTGGCCTTCCGGGATATCGATCCCCAAGCCCCGGTTCATATCCTGATCATACCCAAGCGCCGCATTCGAACCATCAATGACCTGGAACCCGGTGACGCCGAATTGGTTGGCCGGCTTGTTCTCGCCGCACGTGAAATCGCCGCTACCGAAGGCTTGAGCGATGACGGCTACCGGCTGGTCTTCAATTGCAACCAGAATGGTGGCCAGTCTGTTTACCACATCCACCTTCATCTGCTAGGTGGGCGTCGAATGACCTGGCCGCCCGGATAATCAGGGGGTTCAGCCCTTGATCACGCCGCAGGCGATGCGGGCGCCGGCGCCGCCGATGGGCTGGCTGACGTGGTCGTCCGGGTTTTCGTGGATGACCAGGGCGGCACCGTCTTCGCCCAGAATATGCGCGCCGAAGCTGCCGTCCAGGCTGGCAGCAGTAGTATGGAATTCCACCCACGCAAAGCCGTCGGCGTGGACATGGAAATTCGGCAGATCCCCCGCGTCCGGCCCTTCGGCGTTGAGCAGGCCATGTTTGCGCCCGTCGGGATTCAGGTGTCCGCCTGAGTCCTGAAATCCATGATCATGATCCTCACAGGTACCCGTGCCATGGATGTGCACGGCCTTCCATCCGGGCGCCAATCCGCGCAATTGCAATCGGATCAACGTGCCGGTCGGGCCCTGGACAAAGTCCGCCTGACCGATCGTCTGCGCATCAGCATCGACGATCTCCGCCGTTGCACTTGGCCCATGGTTGTCTGCGTTCGCGGTAGCAGCAAACATCAGCAGGACGACAGACAGGCTGAATCGAATCGAGGTATTCATGATCATCGGGGTCACCGAAGGGTGCGAGTGTTCTGCTATTGTATCGACTGCCTGTCAATCCGGAACGGTCAAAACGCGCGAAACGGGCCATTGTTCACCCTGCACGCATCGGAGCCACTGCAAACTTGAATTCATCGCTGACTCAGCTCGATCTCGATCATCTCTTCCATCCCGCCACGGACCTGCAAGGTCATCGCGCCAGCGGACCGCAGATATGGGCGCGAGGCGAGGGCGTTTATATCTATGACACGGATGGCCGCCAGTACCTCGAGGGCATGGCCGGTTTGTGGTGCACGGCCCTGGGTTATGGCGAGATGGAGCTTGTCAGGGCCGCAACGGCGCAGATGGAAAAGCTCTGTTACGGGCCGCTGTTTGCCGGGAAAAGCAACGAGCCCAGCATCCGGCTGGCAGAAAAGCTGGCGCAGTGGGTTCCGATCCCGGGAGCGCGCTTCCTGTTTGGCTGTTCCGGGTCGGACGCCAATGACGCCCAGGTCAAGCTGCTGCGCTACTACTTCAGTGCCATCGGCAAGCCGCACAAGAAGAAGATCATCTCGCGCGGTAATGCCTATCACGGCGTGACCATGGCCACCGCGGCGCTGACCGGCCTGCCGGCATTCCACAAGCATTTCAGCCTGCCAATGGATGACGTGATCCATCTGACCTCTCCGCACTTCTATCGCCAGGGCAGAGAAGGCGAGAGTGAGGCCGCCTTCGCTGATCGCCTGGCCGACGAGTTGCGTGAAGTGATCAGGCTTGAAGGCGCGGAAAACATCGCCGCCATGATCGCCGAGCCCATGATGGGCGCCGGGGGCGTCATCGTTCCGCCCGAGGGCTACTTCGAGCGCATCCAGCCCGTCCTGCGCGAGAACAATATCCTGCTGATCGATGACGAGGTCGTATGTGGCTTCGGTCGCACCGGCAATCCGTTCGGTTGCCAGACTTTCGGCATGCGGCCCGACACCATGACCATGGCCAAGGCGCTGTCGTCGGCCTATCAACCGATCTCGGCCGTGGCAGTGCCGCCGTTCATGTTTGATGCCATCGAGGAGGCCGCCGGAGGCGTCGGTCTGTTCGCTCACGGCCTTACCTATGCCGGTCATCCAGTGGCCGCTGCCGTGGCTCTGCGCAACCTCGAACTGATGGAAGAGCGCGGCATCATGGCTCATGCCGCGCGCATGGGGGAGATCCTTCAGGCCAGGCTGAAGCCGTTGGCCGAGCATCCCCTGGTCGGCAACCTGCGCGGAATTGGCCTGATTGCCGGTCTGGAGCTGGTTGCCGATAAAGGAACAAAGCGCGCCTTTCCGCCGAGCGACAAGATGGCCTTCAAGCTGGCCGCGGCCTGTCTGGCCGAGGGGCTTGTTGTCCGCGCCCTGCCGGGCGACACCATCGCGATCTGCCCGCCTCTGATTATTACCGAGGACCAGATCGATGAACTGGTGGAAAAACTCGGCCGTGGACTAGAGCGGGCCATGCGCATGGCCCACTAGATCGAACTTGATCCTGGGATCGACGTCCAAACGTGTCATGCAATAAAAGGTAAGAACCATGAAACTGAATCGCCTGCTGCTGGTTCCGATGGTCATTGGCTGTTTGTTGTTGATGGCCTGTGAGTCACCTGATCAAGCCCGTGATACGGCAAGCGCGAGCGTCGAGCGCGGCTACGTTACCGACATGTCGAGCTTTACCAGCTTTATCGAGCAGCGGCCGTCGCCAGATGCGTTCCGCATGCGCTATCCGGACCTCACCCTGGTGCTGCCCGGTGACGTGGCAACGAAGGAGCTGCGCACCAACAACAGCCGCTATTTCGCCGAACTGGACACGCAGGGTCGGATCGTGGGTGGCAGGTTTCAGTAGGTTCGGTAGAGGGAAAAGGGAAAAGGAAGGCGGCAGAACTCGCCGCCTGTCCCCAAAGATGGTTCGGGCAATTTACAAAGCCCCTTGTTGTTCAGGCCAGCAGATCGCGGTATTCCTGGTGGACCTTGATCCACTTGGAAACGTAAGGGCAGAGCGGTAATACCGTCAGGTTTTCAGTGCGCGCCCAGTCGAGGGCGAAGCGGGTCAGTTCTCCGGCGATGCCACGCCCGCCAACGGCTTCGGGCACTCGAACGCTGTTCATGCTGACCACATCATCTTCGCGCACAAACTCCAATACACAGGTGTGACCTTCGACGACCAGCGAAAACCGGCCCGCGTTCTCGTCAAGTTGAATGTCGCTCATTGCTTGTCTTGCCTCCTGTTATGGCCATCCAGTTGTCGCCATCAACCCCTTGACGTGTCTCAATACAAAAACCGTGTCCTTATTGTAGCCGGCACCTTGTCCAGTTCGGCGACCAGTGCCGGGGTGTCCGGGGCCTCGACATCCATCACCACGTAACCCACATCGGTGAAGGTTTGCAGATACTGGGCAGCGATATTGATGCCAGCACTGGAAAAGAGAGTGTTGAGCGCCTGCAGCACACCCGGCTCATTGCGGTGAATGTGCATGATACGACGGGTGCCGACATGGTCGGGCAAGGTGACTTCCGGAAAATTGACCGCGCCCATGGTCGAGCCATTGTCCGAATAGCGAACAAGCTTTGCTGCAACATCCAGGGCGATGTTTTCCTGGGCTTCGTGGGTGCTGCCGCCGATATGCGGTGTCAGCAGGACATTGTCCATGCCACGCAGTTCGCTGATGAATTCTTCTTCGGCGCTGCCAGGTTCCACTGGGAATACGTCAACCGCCGCCCCAGCCAGGCGGCCGTCGGCAAGCGCGCTGGCCAGCGCCGGAATCTCGACGACATTGCCACGTGAAGCATTGACCAGATGAACGCCCGGTCGCAGCGTGGCCAGTTCGGCGGCGCCGATCATGCCGCGGGTCTGCGCGGTGTCGGGGACGTGCAGGCTCAGGACATCAGCCCTGGCCAGAAGCTCATCCAGGCTGGCGGCCGGTTCGGCGTTGCCCAGCGGCAGCTTGTCGACGATATCGTGATAGAGCACCTTCATGCCCAGGCCCTCGGCGAGGATGCCGAGCTGGGTGCCGATGTGGCCGTAACCGACGATGCCTAGCGCCTTGCCGCGGACCTCGTGAGAGCCGTGCGCGGTTTTCTGCCATTGTCCACGGTGGCAGGCGGCGTTCTTGGCGGGTATCCCCCGCATCAACATGATAATCTCGGCCAGAACCAGTTCGGCGACCGAACGGGTATTGGCGTAGGGTGCGTTGAATACCGGGATACCTCGCCGGCGTGCTTCGACCAGGTCGACCTGATCTGTACCAATGCAGAAGCAGCCGATCGCGGTCAGTTTTCCGGCCTGATCCAGAATGTCCGTTGTGATCTGACTGCGCGAGCGGATGCCTAGGAAATGCGCTTCGGCAATCGCTTTCTGCAACTCGTCGGATGAGAGAGCGCCGGATCGGGTCTCTAAACTGGAATATCCAGCGTTGCGGATATACTCTCCCGCTTTCTCATGGATGCCTTCCAGAAGCAGAAAATTGATTTTTTTCTTGGCCAGTGAGTAATTCTTGGCGGTCATGGTTGAAAGAAGTTTCCCTGTCAGGATTTACAAGAACATTATGTCAGGATCAGACGGAGCGGATACCACGCATGACGAAATTGCCCGATATTGAACGACTGACCGATGCTTCGGCGCTGGAGCACTACGGTCGTGACTGGACCCGGTTCTGGAAGCCGGCCCCCGAGGCCGTCCTGTTCCCCCGGTCAACTCGCGAGGTGGCCGAACTGGTGCGCTGGGCCAGAGCCAGCGGAAAGACCCTGGTGCCAAGCGGTGGCAGAACCGGTCTTTCGGGCGGCGCAGTTGCCGCCAATGGTGAGTTGGTCGTGTCGCTGGAGAAAATGCGTGAGCTGCTGGACTTTGACGCTACCGAGCCGAGCATGACGGTTCAGGCGGGCATGACGGTTGGTGAACTGCAGCGCCGGGCCACGGAAAAAGGCTGGTTCTATCCGGTTGACTGGGCGGCCGCCGCTTCCAGCCAGGTGGGCGGAAGCATAGCGACCAACGCCGGTGGCATCCGGGTGCTTCGTTACGGCATGACCCGCGAATGGGTGCGTGGGCTGACGGTGGTGACCGGGCGCGGAGAAACACTGCATTTGAATCGCGGCCTGCTGAAGAACAACGCCGGCCTTGATCTGCGTCAGTTGATGATCGGCAGTGAAGGCACGCTTGGCATTATCACCGAGGCGACCATGGGTCTGGCCCGCCCACCTGCCGAGCAGTCTGTTCTGCTGCTGGGCTTTACCAGCCTGGATGCCATCATGCCCGCCTTCGCGGCATTGCGCCGCGACCTCACGCTTTCGGCATTCGAGTTTTTTGATAACAAGTCGCTCCGGCATGTTGCCGCAGTGGGCAGGCAGGACTTTCCGATTACCGATGAGTGCCCGTTCTACGCCATTGTTGAGTTCGACGATCCGGGCCAGTCCTGCCAGGAGCAGGCGCTTGAAGTCTTTGAGCGCTTGATGGGCAAAGAGCTGGTCGCCGATGGCACCATCAGCCAGTCGGGCGCCCAGGCCGTCGAGCTCTGGCACTGGCGCGAGGCGATCAGCGAGTCCATCGCATCACGCACACCCTACAAGAATGATCTTTCGGTGCGCATCGGCCGCGTGCCCGGTTTCTTGCGAGAGCTGGATGAACTGGTTGGCAGTCACTACCCGGACTTCGAAGTGATCTGGTTCGGCCATATTGGCGACGGCAACCTGCACATGAACGTCCTCAAGCCTGAAAGCTGGGCGGTGGAGGACTTTCACCGCGCGGCAAGCAGCCTGAGTCCGGATGTCTTCCGGCTGGTCCAGCGCCACGAGGGCAGCGTGTCGGCCGAGCATGGTGTCGGACTGCTCAAACGCGAGGACCTGCACTTCTCGCGCAGCCCGGCGGAGATTGATCTCATGCGCCAAATCAAGCAGGCCTTCGATCCGGACAATATCCTCAACCCCGGAAAGGTGCTTGCGCCGCTTTGATGGACTTCTGTTACTCTCTTGCCGGTTGCTGTTCTTCCCCGACAACTGTACAAACCTGGAAATTACTATGACTTTCAAGCAGAAGCTATTGATTTCATTGCTTATTATTTCCCTTCCAGTGCTGGCTTTGGCCGACGGCATGCGGCTGGAGCAAATTGCCGAACTGCGCACTGTCGGTGAAGTGGCGGTCAGCCCGGACGGCCGCAGGATTGCCTATACGCGGATTTTGCCGCGTGACCTTTCGAGCCAGGATGATGGTGCTGCCTGGACTGAATTGCATGTGATTGGCAGCAACGGCGTGAGCCGGCCGTTTGTTTCCGGCAAGGTCAATGTCGGCAACATCAGCTGGAAACCGGACAGCAGTGAGATCGTTTTCCTTGCCCGGCGCGGCGATGACAGCCAGCGCCAGCTTTACGCCATTCCTGTTGCCGGTGGTGAAGCGATGCGTCTGACCAACATGGCCTCAGGGGTGTCGGCCTATAGCTTTGATCCGACCGGCGAGCGGGTCGCCCTGGTGGCGACGGAGAAGGAAGACAGCGAAACAAAGCGGCTGCGCGACAAGGGTTTTGACCAGGTCATCTATGAGGAAGATTGGCAGCCTCGCCGTCTCTGGATACAGTTTTTGGCCGATGAGAATGCCGCTGCCGAGTTGCTGGACATTGAAGGATCGGTCCAGACCGTGCAGTGGTCTCCGGCCGGCGACCGGCTGGCTGTCGTGGTGACGCCCAGGCAACTGGTTGACGACACCCTGATGTTCCAGCGCATTCGCCTGGTTTCACCTGCCGGCGATGAACTTGGGCGGATTGAAAATCCGGGCAAGCTGGGGCGAATGGCCTGGAGCCCGGACGGCGCCCACCTCGCCTTCATCGCCACCGACGATATCCACGATACGCGCGAGGGTCGGTTGATGGTCGCCGGACGCAATGGCGGTGAATGGAGAAACCTCCTGCCCAATCTGAAAGGACATGTCTGGCACGTGGACTGGCGCGCGGCCGGAGAGGTCGTTTTCATCAGTTACGAAGGCGTCGAGTCACGCGTCGGTCAGATCAATGTCGACGGCAGCAGCCAGGTGACCCTGGTTCAGGAAAATGGCGTCATCTTCGAAGGCCTGACGGTTGCGGACGACGGACGCCTGGTTTTTTCCGCCACCCAGCCTGAACACCCGCGGGAGGTCTATGCGCTGTCGAGACGAAATCTTGAATTGGTGCGTCTGACAGATTCGAACCCGTGGCTGGCTGATGTCCGGATGGCCAGGCAGGAGGTCGTGACCTACCCGGCGTCAGACGGTCTGGAAATCCAGGGTTTGCTGGTGTGGCCGCTGGATTATCAGGAAGGCCAGCGCTACCCTCTGATCCTCGCCGTCCACGGCGGGCCGGAAGCGCATTATTCAAATGGCTGGTTGACGACCTACAACCTGCCTGCCCAGCATGCTGCCGCCGAAGGTTATTTCATGTTCTACCAGAACTATCGTGGCAGCACGGGGCGCGGTGTCGAGTTTGCGCTGACCTCGCAGGGCCGCCCGGCGATGGAGGAGTTCAGTGACCTGGTTGACGGTGTCGACTACCTGATCGAACGCGGCCTGGTCGATGCTGACCGGGTCGGCATCACCGGAGGATCCTATGGTGGATACGCATCCGCCTGGGGCGCTACCTATTATTCCGAGCGGTTCTCAGCAGCCGTCATGAACGTCGGCCTGTCGGACAAGATTTCCATGCTCGGCACCTCCGATATACCACAGGAACTCTACCTGGTTCATTACCGTACCTGGCCATGGGAGGACTGGGAACTCTATACCCAGGCCAGCCCGATCTTTTTCGCCCATCGTGCCCGAACGCCCATTCTGATCCTCCACGGCGACGCCGATCCCCGGGTCGACCCGACCCAGTCCAAAATCCTCTATCGCTACCTGTCGCTGCAGGACAACCCGCCGCCGCTGCGGCTGGTGCTGTATCGCGGCGAAGGGCACGGCAACCAGCGCGCCGCCACGCGCTGGGATTACAGCCTGCGCCTGATGCGCTGGATGGATCATTACCTTAAAGGGGAAGGCGGCGAGCCACCACCGTACCGGATCGATTATCGTTTGAGCGAGGCGAGTCTGAATGAGGCGAGTCTGGATGACGGCGAGACCGACCTCTGACGATGATGCACGCGACCTGGCCGAAAATAATCAGTAATAACAATTATTAATAACAACTATCAAGAATATTAATTAAGCATATTAACCAGTATTAACCAGCATTATTAACCGGGACAATCCATAATGGATTCAAAGCGCGCTGCCTCGATTCTGGACAAGCTCAATGCGGCCAGCCGCAATACCCTGATGGAACATCTCGATATCGTCTACAGCGCGGTCGGAGAGGGATTTCTGGAGGCCAGCATGCCGGTGACGGCAAAGGTCCACCAGCCGATGGGCATTCTGCATGGCGGAGCGACGGCTGCCCTGGCAGAGTCGGTGGCCAGCGCCGCCTCGGCACTGCAGATCAATGTGGAATCACATTACGCAGTGGGAATGGAGTTATCCATCAACCATCTGCGCAGCGTCAGCAGCGGCCAGATCACCGCCCGTGCCCAAGCGGTGCATCTTGGCCGCTCGACCCATTTGTGGGACATCAGGATTCGCGAAGCCAGTGGCACACTGATCGCTGTTTCAAAACTGTCAATGATGGTGCTGGAGAGGAAATAGCCGGGCGGCGCGGCCTCAGGGCCGCACTGCCGAAATCGAAGTCGAAGTCACTTCTCAAGGAACGGGCGTAGCCGAAATTCTCAGACGAATGCTGTCTCCGGGGTGCTCCGTCATGTGAGTCGTGTGGTGTCGGCCCTCATGTTCGTAAGTGACCCGGTAGCCGGTAATGACGGATTCACGCTGGTAGTCACGCTGCACCGTGCAGCGCTCGCTCGTCACCCGATGATACTGATCGGGACCGCGCGACTGGCGTTCAGCGTCGTGTCCGATCGAGCCCCCGAGGGCGGCGCCAGCGACGGTCGCGGCACGCTTGCCGCTACCGCCTCCGAACTGATTGCCAATGACCCCGCCGATAATGGCCCCGACGATTGTGGGCGTTGCCGAGCGCGGCTTCGATGACGGCGCGCGCTGGTAGCTTTGCTCGTCCCAGCACACCTGGCGTTCGACCGGTCGGTGGACGGTCTGGTAGTCGGCTTTCACATTGACCACCGGGGCGTAGATATAGTGGGTGCCTCCGGCCTGCGCAAGGCCCGCGGCCAGGGCGGTTGCCAGAAACAGACCTGTTCGTGCGATTGTCATGACTCTCTCCTTTTGTTACAGGACCAATGCCTGGGTCAACATCCGTTATAAGGATAGTAGGATTTCCATGAATACAATCTGAATCCCATCATTGGGGGTTTGCCGGATCGGGCTGACTGCATTAGGATGGAAGGAACCGACAATGCAAATGGAGGGGTTTATGGCCGACCATGAGACCGCGACGATTCGCAATCTCGCCTTGCTCGGACACTCTGGTGCGGGTAAAACCTGCCTG